>JBAXHE010000003.1:0-113646 GCA_037139055.1 Betaproteobacteria bacterium
ACCAGAATGGCGATCAGCGGAATCGAAAGGGCGGTGATGACTTCCGGCGAAAGCGCCGGGAACAAAGACTTGCTGCCCTTGGCCAGGTAGTAAATCAGCTGCGATCCGTAGTAGGTGATGGCCGCAACCGACAGGCCTTCGACGGTTTCCTGCAAGCGCAGCTGGACTTTGGCGCGGTTGTTCATTTGCGCCAGCAGTTCCTGGTTCTGCCGCTCGAGTTCGATATCGACGCGTGTCCGCAGCAACTGGCTGTTGCGCGCCACACGGCCGGACAGATCAACTTGACGGCTGGCCATCGCCGCGCAGGTGTTCATCGCCGGGTGGAAGCGGCGTTGCATGAATTCGTGCAGTGTCGGATAGCCCGGGACGCGGATTTCGCGCAGGTCGCTGATGCGCTGCTGTACCAGCGTGTTGTAGGCGCGTGAAGCAGCAAAGCGGAAGGTGGTGCGCGCAACCGAGTGCTCGACTTCGGAGGCAATTTTCGAGAGGTCGGCGAGCACCGCGCGTTCGTCCTCGGGCGAGTCGACTTGTTCGATGTGCGCCATCAGTTCAGCTAGGCGGCTCTCTGCGCCATTCAGCCAGCGGCCGACTTCGGTGGCCACGGGAAAGCCGAGCAGGGCCAGCATGCGATAGGTTTCAATCTCGAACAGGCGCTGCACGGCCCGGCCCGGCTGACGCCCGACCAGCGACTCGTCGAGGACCAGAAAGCGCGAAAAGCCGTTGTCGAACATGAAGTCGGTAAACACCCAGGCTGCCCCGTTGGCGATTCTCGAAACGACGGTTTGCCGTCCGCTGGTCGGCGACAGTCCGGTGAGAACCGATTCTGGTGAAATGTCCGTTGCCGACCGCAATTCGATGTGCGTGGCGACAATCAGTTTGCCCGGGATCGACGCCAACCAGTCGGGAAAGACGGCGTCAAAGGCTGTGGTGTCGGGATGCAGCGGCTCGCCGGCGACCAGTGGGCGGAAGAAGGTATAGCTCGAGTACTCGGTGTGCGATTCCCAGCGCATCTGAAAAATGCCGGCGTCGAGCGTCAGATGGGTCGCCGAATTTTCCAGAAAAGTGCAGGCGCAGGTTTGGCAGAGACGAAGGACGATGTCGCGCTCGTCCTGGGCGCAGATACCGTCATGCAGGAAAGCCAGGTGCGAGACCAGCACCGGGCTGGTCAGGGTCATCGGCGAACGCGCATGAAACTCGTTGTTCAGCGTTTCGCGCAGCGGGTGTTGGGTCAGATCGGAGAGGTTGAATCGGGGATGCATGAGGATCCAAAGAATAAAGGATTCGACCCGGCGAGGGTGCCAGGACGAATCCGTATTTTGAGGCTGAGGTGCTTAGCGAACGATCTGGTTCAACTCACCTTTGGTGTAACGCTCGGCCATCTTGTCCAGCGACATCGGCTTGATCTTGCTGGCCTGTCCGGCACAACCGAAGGCCTCCAGACGGGCCAGGCAGATCTTCTTGGCGGCTTCACGGGCCGGTTTGAGGTAATCACGCGGATCGAACTTGCCCGGATTCTCGACGAAGTAACGACGAATTGCGCCGGTCATGGCCAGGCGAATGTCGGTGTCGATATTGATTTTGCGCACGCCGTGCTTGATGCCGATGATGATTTCTTCGACCGGGACGCCGTAGGTCTCCTTCATGTCGCCGCCGAATTCGCGGATTTCAGCCAGCAGTTCCTGCGGCACCGACGACGATCCGTGCATCACCAGGTGACAGTTCGGTATGCGGGCGTGGATTTCCTTGATGCGGTCGATGGCCAGAATGTCGCCGGTGGGCTTCTTGGTGAACTTATAGGCACCGTGACTGGTGCCGATGGCGATCGCCAACGCATCACAGTTGGTCTGCTTGACGAAGTCAGCCGCCTGTTCGACGTCGGTCAGCAGCTGCTCGCGGGTCATATGGCCGTCGGCGCCGTGCCCGTCTTCCTTGTCGCCCTTCATCGTTTCCAGCGAACCGAGAACGCCGAGTTCGCCTTCGACCGAGACACCGATTGCATGTGCGAACTCAACGACTTTTTTCGTCGTCGCGACGTTGTATTCGTAGGAAGCCACGCTCTTGCCGTCGGCTTCCAGCGACCCGTCCATCATCACCGAAGAGAAGCCGGAGCGGATCGCGCCCATGCAGACTGCCGGCGATTGACCGTGGTCCTGATGCATGACGATCGGGACATTCGGGTAGGCTTCGAGTGCGGCCAGGATCTGGTGGCGCAAGAAGGGCTCGCCGGCGTATTTGCGGGCGCCGGCCGAGGCCTGCATGATGACCGGTGCATCGAGCTGCGCAGCAGCATCGACGATGGCCCACACCTGCTCCATGTTGTTGACGTTGAAAGCGGGGAGCCCGTAGCTGTTTTCGGCAGCATGATCGAGCAATTGGCGAAGGGATACGAGTGGCATGGACTATCTCCGTTCAGTTGGGAAAATCGGTCACATGAGCCAGCAGCGGCTAGCATGCAGAGACTTACATTCTAGCGCGAAAAATACGCTAAAGCGTCCTAATAACCAATAACAATTTTTCCTAGAAAAGCCTGGTGATGCCCATAAACGGAAAGCGGCGCCAGACTTTGCCGGTCTGGCGCCGCTGTTGCTAACGGCATGCTTCACCCCCGAGGCAATGGGGGAGCAAGGAAACGAGTTCAGTCAGGCAACTTTTTGCTCGGGTCGAGCTGGTCACCGACGCGAACGATGGTCAGCGTATTGGTTCCGCCGGATACGCCTTGCACGTCGCCATAGGTCAGGACGATCAAATCCCCGGCTTTGACCACGCCGGCCTGAAGCAGCTTTTGCTCGGCGTCGTAACGCATGCCTTCAGGATTGAGCTGCTGGCCCTCGAGCAACAGCGGGAAGACTTCGCGGTACAGCGTCATCTTGGTGAGTGACGAGGGTTCCGGTGTCAGGGCGTAGATCGGGATGCCACAGTTCATGCGGCTCATCCACAGCGCGGTTGAACCGGAAGTGGTGAGTGCCGCAACGGCTTTGACGTTGAGATGGTACGCAGCAAACAGCGCCGACATGGCGATTGACTGGTCGATGCGGGTAAAGATGCGATCGAGAAACTCATGATCGAGCGTGATGCGCATTGATTTCTCGGCTTCCAGGCAGATGCGAGCCATCGATTCGACGGTGCGGACTGGATAATTGCCTGCTGCCGTTTCGGCCGAGAGCATGACCGCGTCGGTGCCATCGAGCACCGCGTTGGCGACGTCGGAAACCTCGGCGCGCGTTGGGTTGGGCGACAGAATCATCGACTCCATCATTTGCGTCGCGGTGATCGCCAGTTTGTTCTTTTCGCGTGCCACGCGGATCATGCGCTTTTGCAGCGCCGGTACCGACGCGTCGCCGACTTCGACTGCGAGGTCGCCGCGGGCGACCATCAGGCCGTCGGAAGCGTCAAGAATCTCTTCCAGTGCAGCGACGGCTTCGACGCGTTCGATCTTGGCAATGGTCAGTGCATGCCCGCCGGAGGCCAGCATCAACTGCCGCGCCATGTACATGTCGGCGGCGCTCTTGGGGAAAGAGACGGCCAGGAAGTCGGCACCGATCTTCGCCGCCGTGCGGATGTCGTCCATATCCTTGGCTGTCAGCGCCGGTGCAGAGAGTCCGCCGCCCTGACGATTGATGCCCTTGTTGTTGGATAGGTCGCCGCCGTGGCGGACGACGGTAAAGATTTCACGACCGACCACGCGCTCGACGTCAAGGACGATGCGTCCGTCGTCAAGCAGCAGGACGTTGCCGGCGCTGACATCCTGTGGCAAATCCTTGTAATCCAGACCGACACGTTCCTGATCGCCCATTTCGCAAGCGGCGTCGAGGATGAAGTGATCGCCGGTTTCCAGTGCAATTTTGCCGGATTCAAATTTGCCGATGCGGATCTTGGGGCCTTGAAGATCGGCCAGAATGCCGACGGAGCGGCCGACTTTGGCGGCAATGGTGCGAACACTGGCAGCGAGAGCGATATGATCTTCAGATTTACCGTGCGAGAAATTGAGTCGAACAACGTCGACTCCGGCACGGATCAGTGCTTCAAGGACGGCGGGGTCGCTTGACGTAGGGCCAAGGGTGGCGACGATTTTGGTGTGACGAGTCATGAACTTCCTTATTCGCTCAGTTCGGCTTTCCCGAATCTGAGGTGGTTTGTTGCGTAAAACCATGATTTTAACGTAATTTGATGTCGAGCGCGTTACATGGCGCGCGTGAGAAGTAAAGTTGGGTCCCGGTGTTTCGTGCCGGATTGGGGCTTTCGGCCGCATTCTGGAGAGCAGAAGGCACAAAGGCAGCCGATGAAGGGCTGCCTTTGCTGTTCAGGCAGAATCAGGAGATTAGTCCTTGAAGCGCGATTCCAGGATATCCACCGCCGGTAGGCGTTTGCCTTCAAGGAACTCAAGGAAGGCCCCTCCGGCCGTTGAAATGTAGCCGACCTTGTCTTCAATATTGAAAACGTTGATCGCCGAGACCGTGTCGCCACCGCCGGCCAGGGTAAAGGCCTTGGAGGTGGCGACGGCCGCGGCGAGTGCCTTGGTGCCGTTGGCAAAGTTTTCCATCTCGAAAACGCCGACCGGACCGTTCCAGACAACGGTGCCGGCGTTGGCGATGATTTCGGCCAGGGCTTTGGACGAGTCCGGGCCGATGTCGAGAATCATGTCGTCATCGGCGACATCATCGACGCTTTTGATCGTGGACACGGCTGTGGCCGAGAATTCCTTGGCGCAGACAACGTCGGTCGGCAATGGAACCTTGACCTTGGCCATGACGGATTTGGCCTGATCGACGAGATCACGCTCGGCAAGGGATTTACCAATCTTCTTGCCTGCCGCCAGCAGGAAGGTGTTGGCGATGCCGCCGCCAACGACGAGCTGGTCGACCTTGGACGACAGGCTTTCGAGAACCGTCAGCTTGGTTGAAACTTTGGAGCCGCCGACAATGGCTACCATCGGCCGTGCCGGATGGGCCAGAGCCTTGGTCAGTGCTTCGAGTTCGGAGGCGACGCAGGGGCCAGCGCAGGCAATCTTGGCGTATTTTCCCATGCCGTAGGTGGTCGCTTCGGAACGATGCGCGGTGCCGAAAGCGTCCATCACCCAGACGTCGCAGAGCGCGGCCATTTTTTTCGCGAGTTCGTCGTCGCTCTTCTTTTCGCCCTTGTTGCAGCGGGCGTTTTCGAGCATCACGACTTCGCCCGCCTTGACCACAAAACCACCATCGACCCAGTTCTGGACCAGGCGGACGTTCTTGCCGAGCAGTTCAGACATGCGCTTGGCGACCGGCGCCAGCGAGTCTTCAGGTTTGAATTCGCCTTCAGTCGGGCGGCCCAGATGGGACGTGACCATGACTGCCGCACCCTTTTCGAGGGCATACTGGATTCCGGGCAGCGCGGCGCGGATACGGGTGTCGTCGGTAATGGCGAGCGAGTCGTCCTGGGGGACGTTCAGGTCGGCGCGAATGAACACACGCTTGCCGGAAACATCCAGATCAGTGAGGCGTTTGAAAGTCATGGCGATCCTCGATTCAATTCGGGTGCTGAAAAGAAAAGGGGGCACTTTGCAGTGCCCCCTTCGATTGGATATTACTTGGCGATGACGCGAACCATCTCCAGAACCTTGTTGGAGTAGCCCCACTCGTTGTCATACCAGGAGACGACCTTGACGAAGGTGCTGTCGAGCGCGATACCGGCTTCGGCATCGAAGATCGAGGTGCAGGTTTCGCCACGGAAATCTGACGCCACCACCTTGTCTTCGGTATAGCCGAGAACGCCCTTCATCGCGCCTAGCGAAGCGGCCTTCATGGCGGCGCAGATTTCGGCGTACGAGGCTTCCTTGTTCAGTTCAACCGTCAGGTCAACCACCGAAACGTCGGAGGTCGGCACACGAAACGACATGCCGGTGAGCTTCTTGTTCAGTTCGGGAATGACCACTCCGACGGCTTTGGCGGCGCCGGTCGACGACGGGATGATATTCTCGAGGATGCCGCGACCACCGCGCCAGTCCTTGTTCGACGGGCCGTCAACGGTCTTCTGGGTGGCCGTCGCAGCGTGCACTGTAGTCATCAGGCCGCGCTTGATGCCCCAGGTGTCGTTCAGTACCTTGGCGACAGGAGCTAGGCAGTTGGTGGTGCACGAAGCGTTGGAAATGATCGCCTGGCCAGCGTAGGTCTGATGATTCACGCCATAAACAAACATCGGGGTGTCATCCTTCGACGGTGCCGACATGATGACTTTTTTAGCGCCAGCGGCGAGGTGCTTGGCGGCGCTGTCCTTGTCCAGGAACAGTCCGGTCGATTCGATGACGATATCTGCGCCGACTTCATTCCATTTGAGTTCGGCCGGATCCCTGAGGGCGGTCAGGCGAATCTTCTTGCCATTGACAATCAGAGTATTGCCTTCAACGGAGACTTCACCCTTGAAGCGGCCATGGACGGAGTCGTACTTAAGCATATAGGCGAGATAGTCCGGTTCGAGCAGGTCGTTGATACCCACGATCTCGATTTCGCTGAAGTTTTGCACAGCGGCACGGAAAACCATTCTACCGATACGACCAAAACCGTTAATACCTACTTTGATAGCCATGATGTTTTTCCCTTAGTCAATAAAAACAAACCTTGATCCTGGAGGTGTTTCGCATGTGTTGCCACCTCCTTGATCAGAAGCCAGAAAACAAAAGAACATGAGCTTAACGCGAGAAATCCTGAGGCGTTCAGAACTGTCTTGAGTAAAGTTGTGTTCGCAGAAAAGAAGTACGAATTGCCCATCAACCTCAACGATTATCCTCCAAAACGGCGGTTTTTTCTAGCGGTGAAAGTCCTATTGCGCTTATGAATTACGGGGAATAGACTCAACGAAAGAGAGCGCCAGTGGCGGGTGCGAATGACTAGGGTGCTTTGCCTCATCAGCTTGTCACATAAAAGCAGTATGCTCGTTCAGGCGAATTCTGCGTAGTGAACCTTCGAGTTGTTGTTTTTATCAGGCGGGTGTCGCGAAAGGACAATTAATTCGCATAGAATAGATCGTAGCGGGTTCTGAAGTGGTCTGAGCGCGTTGATTTCTGAGGTGCCTGGCCGCGGGTAAACAAAAACAATCAGGAAGACATCAGGGGAAAGGTGTTGCAGAGATGACGATCACAGCCTCGAATGCATGGACGGCTGTTGCCAGCCATTGCCAGGGACTTGCCAAAACCCATTTAAGGGATTTGTTTGCCAACGACCCCCAGCGCGTCGAATCGCTGACGCTGTCGTTTGAAGGCTTGTACTACGATTTTTCCAAACAGCGGCTGACCCTTGAGAGCATCGGGCTATTGGCCGAACTGGCCCGAGAAGCCAAAGTGCATCAAGGTGTTGAACGCATGTTCTCAGGTGAGCGCATCAATACCACGGAAGACCGTTGTGTCCTGCATGCCGCGCTGCGTCGCAGTTCCGGTCCTTTCCCTAGTGTCGAGTTTGACGTGATGCCGGAAGTGGTCGAAACGCGTCGGCGCATGGCCGATTTTTCCGAACGTTTGCGCAGTGGCAAATGCCTGGGCTACAAGGGCATGCCGATCAAGGATGTGGTCAATATCGGCATCGGTGGTTCTGATCTCGGGCCGAAGATGATGGGTTATGCCTTGCGCTCGCTGTCGCATCCGACGCTCGGCGTGCACTACGTGTCCAACCTCGATGGGGCGCAGATGGCGCCCTTGCTGCAGACGCTTGATCCGCGCACGACGTTGTTCATCGTCGTCAGCAAAACCTTCAGCACGCAGGAAACGATCTACAACGCACGTACCGCGCGCAACTGGCTGCGTGCCAATCTTGGTGATGAGGTGGTGCTGGAAAACCATTTTGCGGCAGTGTCGAGCAAGCCCGAGCGGGCGGTCGAGTTTGGTATTGCCGAAGATCGTGTTTTCCCGATTTGGGACTGGGTCGGCGGGCGGTATTCGCTGTGGTCGGCGGTTGGCTTGGCGCTGATGATTGCCATCGGCCCGCATGCCTTTGACGAGATGCTGCGTGGCGCGGAGCGGATGGATGAACATTTCCGGTCCATGCCTCTGGCGCAGAATCTGCCGGTGGTGATGGCGCTGGTCGGTATCTGGAACACCAATTTCCTCGGGGCGGAAACGATTGCGGTCCTGCCTTACAACGAATCACTCAAGTTTTTCCCCTCCTTCCTGCAGCAACTGGAAATGGAGAGTAACGGGAAATCCGTCAGCCTGGGCGGTGAGAAGCTTGGCTGCGCAACGTCTCCGATCGTTTGGGGTGAGCTGGGTAATAACGGCCAGCATGCCTTCTTCCAGCTCTTGCACCAGGGGGGGCGTCTGGTGCCCTGTGATTTTATTGCCGCAGTGAAATCGGATTATCCCTTGCCGGAACATCAGGAAGCCTTGCTTTCCAATTGTTTTGCCCAGAGTGCCGCACTGGCATTCGGCAAGAATGAATCCGAAGTGCGCAGTGAGATGGAAAAATCCCTGGCCAGCCGCCAGGAAATCGACGAGCTACTGCCGCACAAGGTGTTCGTCGGCAATCAGCCTTCCTCGACGCTGCTGCTGAAAAGTCTGAGTCCGGCGACGCTGGGTTCGCTGGTCGCGCTCTACGAACACAAGGTTTTTGTCCAGGGTCTGATCTGGGGAATTAACTCCTTTGACCAGTGGGGGGTCGAGCTGGGTAAGGCGATGGCCAGCCTCATCCTGCCCGCACTGCATGAACCGGAGCGGGCGAAAACACTCGACGCTTCAACGCAAGGACTGTTATCGTACAGTCGCAAGCATATCCTTTGATGTCGAACGCATTGATTTCGCGTTTCCATACTGTTAACGATGAAGGTTGAAATGACTGTCAAAACCGTTTCCACGACCCCATTCTCCGGACAGAAGCCGGGAACTTCCGGTTTGCGCAAAAAGGTCAAGGTGTTTAGCCAGCCTGGGTACCTCGAGAATTTCGTTCAATGCATCTTTGATAACCTGAGTGGTCAGCAGGGCCAGACGCTGGTTCTTGGCGGCGATGGGCGCTACTTCAATGATGTGGCCATCCAGATCATTCTGCGCATGGCCGCAGCGGCCGGGTTTGGACGGGTGCTGGTCGGGCAGAACGGAATTCTCTCTACCCCTGCGGCCAGTGCGGTGATCCGCAAGCGCGGAGCTTTCGGCGGCATCATCCTTTCGGCGAGCCACAATCCTGGTGGCCCGGATGATGATTTCGGCATCAAATTCAATCAGGCTAACGGCGGGCCGGCTACCGAAACCTTTACCGATGCCGTGTATCTGCGGACTCAGAGTATCGATGCGTATCGACTGGTTGAAGCGGCCGATATCGATCTGGCGGTTCTGGGAGAATCGCGCATCGGCGATATGGTCGTGTCGGTCATTGATCCGGTGGCTGATTATGCTGAATTGCTCGAATCGCTGTTTGATTTCAAGAAGATCACGGAACTGCTGGCGCGACCAGAATTTCGCATGCGTTTCGATGCGATGCATGCGGTCAATGGGCCGTATGCCAAAGAAATTCTCGAGGTGCGACTCGGTGCGCCGGCGGGTACCGTGGTTAACGCAATCCCCTTGCCGGATTTTGGTGGCGGACATCCTGACCCCAATCCAGTGTATGCCTGCGACCTTATTGTGGCGGTAGATGATCCGGCACTGGGTCTGTCTTTTGGCGCAGCCTCTGATGGCGACGGGGATCGCAACATGATCGTCGGCCGCGATTTTTTTGTCAGTCCGAGTGATAGCATCGCCGTCATTGCCGCCAATTACCGACTGGTTCCGGCCTACGCCAATGGACTGGCCGGCGTGGCGCGCTCGATGCCGACCAGTTGTGCGTTGGACCGGGTAGCGGCCGAGCTGGGCATCCCCTGTTTTGAAACGCCGACCGGCTGGAAGTATTTCGGCACCTTGCTCGACGCCGGAATGGCCACCCTCTGTGGTGAGGAAAGCGCTGGTACCGGATCGAATCACGTGCGCGAGAAGGACGGCTTATGGGCAGTGCTCTACTGGCTCAATATTCTTGCGCTGCGCAATGAAACTGTCGGCCAGATCGTTCGAGGACACTGGCGACACTACGGACGTAATTACTATTCTCGACATGACTTTGAAGGCATCGAGACGGCGAAGGCGGATGCCATGTTCGCCGCGCTGCGCGAGAAACTGCCGACGCTGGGCGGGACGCGAATCGCTGGGCTACTGATCAACTCGGCAGATGATTTCAGCTATACCGACCCGGTCGACGGATCTCGCAGCGAGCGACAAGGGGTAAGGATTCTGCTCGAGGGCGGATCGCGCGTTGTTTTCCGTCTGTCCGGAACCGGTACCGAAGGAGCGACGCTGCGGCTCTATCTGGAGCGCTATGTGGCCGACCCCGCGCAGCATGAGATTCCCTTGCAGGAAGCCCTGGCGTCGCTGGTGAATTTCGCCGAACAGGTGGCTCATATTGTAGATTTCACCGGAAGAACGCAGCCGGATGTGGTGAGCTGAATTATTGAAGACAGGTAAGTGTCATTGTGGTTTTTTAGGAGTGTCCAGTCATGATTGAAAGGCGAACTTTTCAACTGCCCGGTCGGGCCGTAGCCCTTGTTCTTGCGGGCGGGCGAGGAAGCCGGCTGTACGAATTGACCGATCGACGAGCTAAGCCGGCGGTCTATTTCGGCGGCAAGTTCCGGATTATCGATTTTGCCCTGTCCAATTGCGTCAATTCAGGGATGCGGCGTATCGGCGTAGTGACTCAGTACAAATCGCACAGCCTGTTGCGGCATCTGCAGCGTGGCTGGAGTTTCTTGCGTGGCGAGGTCAATGAGTTCGTTGACCTGCTTCCGGCGCAGCAGCGTGTCGACGAAGAATCCTGGTATCGGGGCACGGCTGATGCCGTTTATCAGAACGTCGATATTCTGCAGACCTACCATCCGGAACCCGAGTTTGTCGTCATTCTGGCTGGCGATCACGTTTACAAGATGAATTATGCCGCCATGCTGGTGGACCATGTGGAAAGTGGCGCGGAGTGTTCAGTCGCCTGCATCGAGGTGCCGCGTAAGGATGCCTCAGGCTTTGGTGTGATGGCCGTCGATGCGTCGATGAAAATTACCGAGTTCCTCGAGAAACCGGCTGAACCGGCAGCGATGCCCGGGAGACCCGATTATTCGCTGTGCAGCATGGGCATCTATATTTTCAATGCCAAATATCTCTATAGCGAACTTGAACGCGATATCGCTGATCCGACGTCTAACCATGACTTTGGCAAGGATATCATTCCTCAAGCGGTGAAAAACGGGGTGGCCAAGGCGCACTCCTTCGATCGGAGCTGTGTTCACGCCCCGGATGAGGTGCCGGGCAAGGAACATTATTGGCGCGATGTAGGTACCGTTGATGCGTACTGGGAAGCTAATGTGGATCTGACCGCGACTGATCCGGCCTTGAACCTCTATGATCGTAATTGGCCGATATGGACCTATCAGCAACAGGTCCCACCGGCAAAGTTCGTACACAATCAAATCGATCGGCGCGGAGTGGCGATTGAGTCCACTGTCGCCGGCGGGTGTATCGTATCCGGTGAGACCAACCGTTCGCTGCTGTTTTCTTCCTGTCGCATTCACTCCCACTCGAAAGTTGATTGGTCTGTTTTGCTGCCGGATGTCGAGGTCGGGCGTCGGGCGCGCTTGAGCCGGTGCATCGTCGACCACGGCGTGCATATTCCTGAGGGCATGGTGATCGGCGAGGATCCGGTGGAAGATGCGCGGCGTTTCCGGCGGACACCGAATGGCATTACGCTGGTGACACGGCAGATGATTGATCGACTCTCCTAGAACGGAAACTATAAATATCTAATGCGCATACTTCACGTTGCTTCAGAGATTTATCCGCTGGTTAAAACCGGCGGGCTGGCCGATGTGGTAGCAGCTCTGCCGCCTGCGCTTGTCGGGCGCGGGCTCGATGCCCGGATTCTGCTGCCGGGTCTGCCCGGGATCATTGACGGAATGGCCGGACTCAAACCGGTCATCAAAATCGGCCCGGTTTTTGGTGCAGCGGTGGTTACCCTGCTGAAAGGGCGACTACCCGACAGCGGATTGCCCGCCTATGTGATTGATGCCCCGTTCCTTTATCGGCGCGAGGGGAATCCTTACGTGGGTCCCGATGGTCAGGACTGGATCGATAATCACCGACGTTTTGCTCTGCTCGGATGGACTGCGGCGCACATCGCAGCGGGGGAGCTCGATGGGGATTGGATACCGGATGTTGTCCATGCGCATGATTGGCATGCCGGCCTGACTCCGGCGTATATGGCGCAAAATCCGGCGTTGAAGACGCCGACGGTGTTTACCATCCACAACTTGGCTTTCCGTGGCATTTTCCCGATGGATTGCGGCAGCGATCTGGGGTTGCCGATGCGCAAGCTGACTCCGATGGGCATCGAATTCCACGGCAAGATTTCCTTCATGAAGGCGGGGCTGATCTATTCCAACAAGATTACGACGGTCAGCCCGACCTATGCTAGTGAAATAAGGACTCCAGAGTTCGGCTGTGGCTTGGAAGGGGTGTTGCGCGATCGCGGAAGCGATTTGTCCGGAATTCTTAATGGCGTTGATTACAGTGTCTGGAATCCCGAGGATCCGGTGATAGCCAAGCCATTCAATGTCGACAGCCTCAAAGGAAAGAAAACGTGCAAGCTGGCGCTGCAATCTGAGCTGGGCTTGTCGAAAAACAGCGACGGTCCTCTGTTTGCGGTGGTCAGCCGTCTGACCTCACAAAAAGGCATGGATCTCCTCTTGGCGGCCTTGCCCGAATTGCTCAGGGATGGTGCGCAACTGGCCGTTCTCGGAACCGGCGACGGCGATCTGGAAGCAGGCTTTCGCTACGCGGCGGCGGCCAATCCGGAGAATGTTGCGGTCTATATCGGTTATGACGAAGAGATGTCACACCGCTTTATTGCCGGTGCCGATGTTCTGCTGGTGCCCTCACGTTTTGAGCCGTGTGGCCTGACCCAGTTGTATGCCTTGCGCTACGGCACGCTGCCGCTGGTCCGTCGGGTCGGTGGTCTGGCCGATACGGTGGTCGATGCGACTCCCGAGAATATCCAATCCGATCAGGCGACCGGTTTTGTCTTCGATGATCCGGCACGTCACGCGCTGGGCGCACGGATTCGTGAGGCCTGCTCGCTCTATGCGCAAGAGAACACCTGGAAGCAGATCCAGCGCCGCGGCATGGTGCAGGACTTCTCCTGGGATGATTCGGCGGCGCATTATGAAGCGCTCTACCGCGATTTGTAATGGCTCATAGCGTCTGCCCGAAGTGATTTGGCAGACGCTGGGCTAGCCCAGTTGAATGATTACTTGCTGCCGCTCAGCAGTGCCGCGATATCGCTTTCGGCTTCAATCCAGTCACGCACCGAGTCGCTCTTGAACTGATTACTTTCGGCGCGATAGTAAGCCGCTTCGGCGACCATGCGGTAGCGCTGTTCGTCGGTAACGACCATGACACCGGAGGCCTTGGCGGTACGCTTGGTTGGGGCGGTTTTTGCCGCTGCTGGTTTTTTCTCTGCGACTGGTTTCTTGGCGGCAGGCTTGCTCGCCGGAGCCGGTGCCTTGGCTACAGTTTTCTTGGGGGCTGGTTTTGCGACAGCGGCCACTGCTTTAGTCGCAACTTTTGTCGGAGCAGGCTTGGCACTGGCGGCGACAGGTTTGACTGATGCAGTTTTGGTCGCGGTTTTGGTTGTTTTCTTGCCGGTGGGTTCAGCCATGATGAGATCCTTTCAAGGGGGTTACACAAATCAATAAGTTCTGACCTATGACGTCTTTATACTACAAATGAATCGATAATAAAACTACCATTATGGGTGCTAAATGCTCATGTTTCATTTGTGTTGCTACGAGGCTTAATGGTGTTTGTTCTGGAGAGGAGCTCGTCCATGCAAACGGGCCAGGTCAGCCAGGCGTTCGGCGTGCCATGAGGCAACCTGATGCCAGCTGAAACGCCACTCCCAGTAGCCTTCGGCTTTGCCTGGCTGATTCATGCGGTGCTCCGAATCAAGACCGAGAACATCCTGCATCGGGATCAGTGAAAAGGTGGCAACCGATGCCGAGGCGGTGCGGATCAGATCCCAGTGAATCGATTCACCGCTGATGGACAGGTAGCGACGAATGTAGTTCTGTTCTTTTTCTGTCAGTGAATTCCACCAGCCCAAGGTGGTGTCATTGTCGTGGGTGCCGGTATAGACCACCGTATTCTGTTCAAAATTGTGCGGCAGGTACAGATTGTCGGAATGTCCGTCAAAGGCAAATTGCAGGATGCGCATGCCCGGCAGGCCGACCGCTTCGCGCAGGGTTGTCACTTCCTCGGTAATCAGGCCGAGATCCTCGGCGATGACTCTGAGTGCGGGCGAATCGCTGGATTGAATAAGAGCCTTGTTCAAGGCCTCAAAGAGGGCCATGCCCGGGCCTGGCTTCCATTGCCCCTGAATGGCAGTCAATGAACTGGCGGGAATTTCCCAGTACGCTTCAAATCCACGGAAATGGTCAATACGCACGATGTCGCAGAGCGTCATCGCTGAACGCATGCGGGCGATCCACCAGCGATAGCCTTCGTTCGCGTGCGCCGGCCAGACATAGAGCGGGTTGCCCCAGCGCTGTCCAGTCTCGCTGAAATAGTCTGGCGGCACGCCGGCGACGACACGCGGGTGCCCCTGTTTATCCAGGTCGAATAATTCCTGATGCGCCCAGACATCGGCGCTGTGGGGAGAAACAAATATCGGGATGTCGCCAATGATTTCGACCCCCTGTGCGTTAGCATGCTTTTTCAACGCGTCCCATTGCGTGCGGAAACACCATTGGCAAAACTTCCAGAAGTTGCATTCATCGGCCAGCGAGGTTGCCGCTTCAAGCAGTGCCTTGGCTTTGCGTTGCCGCAAGGGCGCCGGCCAGTCCTGCCAGACCTTGCCGTAACCCCCATGATCCTTGTCCAGTGCCATGAATAGCGCGTAATCCTCGAGCCATTCTTGCTCATTGGCACAGAACGAAGCAAAAGCCTTATGCGCAGCGGGTCGAGCTTCAGCAAAGAAGCGCTCGGCTGCCAGGCGCAGTCGCGACATACGGAAGGGATGGACAAGCGAATAATCGACGTGGTCGTCACGGAAGAGGGGATCCGCTTCAATATTGGCCGCAGTCAGCCAACCGGCGTCGCTTAGCTGCACCAGATCGATCAGCAGTTCATTGCCAGCAAAGGCTGAAGGGCTCATGTATGGCGAGTTACCCGGACCGATCCCGCCGAGCGGCAGAATCTGCCACAGCGTTTGCTGTCCAGCGGCAAGCCAGTCAACGAAGTGATATGCCGCAGCTCCCAGATCGCCGGAGCCATGCAGTCCAGGCAGTGAGGTGGGGTGGAGGAGGATGCCGCTATAGCGCTGAGGTAACATTATTTATTCCTGAGAAAGAAGCTGCACGCTGTGTCCTGAGAGGCGGCAACTGCCGTGCACGGATGGGGTCAGGAACGGCGTGTCGAGGTGGGTATCGCAGAGGCCCTGCCAGTGACCTGCAGGGAGACGGAAATCGATCGCTCCGGACTCCCTGTTGAGCAGAACCAGAAGCGTGCGCTGGCCTTGATCCGCAGAGACCGGCGCCAGGGAAAATCCGAGCACGCCTTGCAAAGGGGTATGCCAGTCTTCGTCGCGCATCACGCGACCATCCGGGTGCCACCAGACGATGTCGCTAGCGCCGGAAGCGTTAATAGATCCGCTGAGCCAGCGGCGCTGGCGGAGCTGTGGGAAGTCCTGCCGGAGAGCAATGAGGCGGGCGGTGAAATCGAGCAGGTCAGTATCCGCTTGATTCCAGGCTATCCAGGTCAGCGCGTTGTCCTGGCAGTAGGCGTTGTTATTTCCCGATTGAGAGCGTCCGAGTTCGTCGCCGCCCTGGAGCATCGGCAGACCCTGCGCGACAAAGAGCGTGGACAGCAGGGCGCGTTGCAAATGCCAGCGCCGCGCCACGACCGCTGGGATGCCGCTATCGCCTTCTTCACCGCAGTTCCAGGACAGGTTGTGGTCGTTCCCGTCGCGGTTATTCTCGCCATTGAGATCGTTGTGCTTGCTCTGGTAGCTGACCAGATCGCGCAGGGTGAATCCGTCGTGCAGGGCGATGAAGTTGAGTCCGGCCTGCGGGGCGCGGCCGGTCGGCTGGAAGGTTTCGCGCGACCCGGCGAGCCGCCGTGCCAGTCCGGCGATGCCGGTGCCGCCGGTCAGCCAGAAGGCCCTCGCATCATCACGGAAACGGTCGTTCTTTTCGCTCCATCCCGGCGGGAAACTGCCCAGGCGATAACCGTCCGGACCGAGATCCCAGGGTTCGGCGATCAGTTTGACTCCGGCCAGCTGCGGGTCCTGGCGAATCGCCGCGAGGAAGCCACTGTCGCGGGTCAGGGCAACGGCCAGGTCGAAGCGGAAGCCATCGACATGCATTTCGCTGACCCAGTAGCGCAGGGCGTCCATGACCAGTTGCAAGACCCGCGGGTGAGCCAGGTTGAGCGTATTGCCACAGCCGCTGAAGTTTTCGTAGCGTGACGGGTCATTCGGCGGCAAACGGTAATAGCTGGCGTTGTCGATGCCACGGAAAGACAGTGTCGGTCCGAATTCATCGGTTTCAGCCGTGTGATTGAAGACCACGTCGAGAATGACTTCTATTCCAGCCGCATGCAGGGTACGCACCATCGTGCGGAATTCATGGATCACTGATTCTCCGTTGATGCGCGCGGCATAGCGGGGTTCAGGGGCAAAGAAAGCCAGGGTGTTATAGCCCCAGTAATTGGTGCGCCCTTTGTCGAGCAGGTGTTTTTCGTCGAGAAAGAATTGGACGGGCAGCAGTTTGACGGCCGTAATGCCCAGTCTGGAGAAGTGCTTGAGCATCGGCGGCGAAGCCAGTCCGGCGTAGGTTCCGCGCAGGCCCTCGGGGACCTCCGGGTGCAGGCGCGTGGCGCCCTTGACGTGAACTTCGTAAAGAATTGTCTCGGCCAGCGGGATGGCTGGCGGCGCGTCGTTCCCCCAGTCGAAGGGGGCGTCGACAACACAAGCTTTCAGACTGTTTTCTGCCGACGGCGGTTCGTTGTAGGAAAAGGCACCGGTCAGCTCCCTGGCATAGGGGTCGAGCAGCAGGATCTGCGGATCAAAACGGTGGCCGGGAGCTTCGGGTCCGAAAACCCGGTAGGCATAAACCAGACCGGGCGCCGCGCCCGGGAGGTAGCCGTGCCACACCTGATCGGTGCAGCACGGGAGCGGCAGCGACTGCATCGCCGTACCGTCAAACAGGCATAACTCGACGCGCTCGGCGTGCGCAGAAAACAGGGCAAAATTGACTCCCGCTCCATCCCAGTGGGCACCGAGCGGGGTGGCTCGCCCCACAAGCAGCGTTCCGGTCAGGCTCAGTGTTCCCATTCCAGGATCAGCGCCGACAGCGGGGGCAGGGTGACGGCTATCGACCAGTCACGGCCGTGGGCGGCAATCGGCTCGGCATTGACCACGCCGAAGGTGTTGCCGACGTTGCTGCCGCCGTAGAACTCCGAGTCGGTATTGATTCGCTCATGGTAGGTGCCCGGTCCCGGGGCGCCAATGCGGTACTCATGCCGTACGACCGGTGTGAAGTTGCAGATGCACAGCATCGCACGCGACCGGTCATGGCCGCGGCGCAGGAAGGCAAGAACCGAGTTGTCGGAATCGTTGGCCGAAATCCACTCGAAGCCCGAGGGCTCGAAATCGATTTCATGCAGCGCCGGGGTACTGCGGTAGAGCTTGTTGAGATCGCGAATCAGCCGACGAACGCCGTCGTGGTGCGGGAAATCAAGAAGATTCCAGTCGAGCGAAGTTTCGTCATTCCACTCGTTCCACTGGGCGAACTCGCCGCCCATGAACAGCAGTTTTTTGCCCGGATGCGCCCACATGAAGCCGTAGAGCAGGCGCAGATTGGCAAATTTCTGCCAGTAATCACCGGACATCTTGCTGATCAGCGAGCCTTTGCCATGGACGACCTCGTCGTGTGACAGCGGCAGGACAAAGTTTTCAGTGAAGGCGTAAAGCAGGCCGAAGGTCAGCTGGTGATGGTGGTAGCGGCGATGCACCGGATCATGCGTCATGTAATCCAGCACGTCGTGCATCCAGCCCATATTCCATTTGTAGTGAAAGCCGAGACCGCCCATCGAAGGCGGACGGCTCACTGAGGGCCAGGCCGTCGATTCTTCGGCGTAGGTGGCGGCGCCCGGGCATTCCTGGCCGAGAACCTCGTTCATTCGGCGCAGGAAATGCACCGCTTCGAGATTTTCACGGCCGCCATAGACGTTGGGTATCCATTCGCCCGGGTTGCGGCTGTAGTCGCGGTAAAGCATGGAGGCGACGGCATCGACGCGCAAACCATCGACACCGTAGTGTTCGATCCAGAAGAGGGCGTTGCCGACCAGATAATTGAAAACCTCACGGCGGCCAAAGTTGTAAATTAGCGTGCCCCAGTCCTGGTGCATGCCTTCACGCGGGTCGGCGTGCTCGTAGAGCGGCTTGCCGTCGAAGCGGCCGAGGCCGTGTTCGTCGGTCGGGAAGTGCGCCGGGACCCAATCAACGATCACTTCGAGTCCGGCAGTGTGACAGGCGGCGACAAAATCACAGAAGCCCTGTGGCGAACCAAAGCGCGAGGTTGGGGCGTACATCCCCAGCGGCTGGTAGCCCCAGGAACCATCGAAAGGATGTTCCGAAATCGGCAGCAATTCAAGGTGCGTGAATCCGAGATCGACGGCGTAGGGAATCAGCGTCTCGGTAATCTCCTGCCAGCTCGGGAAACCGCCGGATTCATTCCGGCGCCAGGAGCTCAAGTGAACTTCGTAGATCGATACCGGGGCGCCGAGGCGGTTGCCGGCGACCGCAGTTTTACGTGTCGTTGTCTGTGGCAGTTCGCAGACGACGGAGGCTGTTGATGGTCGCATTTCGGCGGCAAACCCGTAGGGGTCAGCCTTGAGCGGAAGTACTTGGCCGTTGTGCGAGCGAATTTCGTATTTATAGCAGGCACCGGCTTCGACACCGGGCAAAAAGATTTCCCAGACGCCGCATTCCCGGCGCAGACGCATCGGATGGCGGCGGCTGTCCCAGGTATTGAAATCACCGACCACACTTACCCGCTGGGCATCCGGAGCCCAGACGGCAAACGCTGTTCCGCTGACGCCGTCGATCTGCCGCAGATGCGCGCCCAGCCGTTCGAAAGGTCGCAGGTGCGATCCTTCGGCGAGCAGCCAGACGTCAAGTTCGCCAAGCACCGTGGCAAAACGATAGGGGTCGTCGACTTCCTGTACTCCGCCCGGCCAGACAATCCTCAGGCGATAGTTGAATAGCTTGTTGCGCCCGAGAATCGAGGCTTCGAAGAAACCGGAAGCATTGCCGAAACCCTCGAGCTTGCGTTGCTCCAGTTTGATCAGTTCCTTGCCAGTGTCGGCGTCAATAACAAAAACCGCTGTTGCCCCAGGTTGCATGCTGCGCAGCCACAGACGTCCCTTGGTATCCGCGTGCAGACCAAGAACGGCGAAGGGATCGCCGTGTTCACCACGGCACAGGGCAGTAACTTCAGCTTTGCTTAGCATGTCAGTCCTTCTTCAATTGGGAGCCCATGTTCCAGGTGTCAATGGCATATTCGCGGATGGTTCTGTCGGACGAGAATGCGCCCATGCCAGCAACATTCAGGATGGCCTTGCGCTGCCATTCTGCAGGGTTCAGGTAGAGGCTGTCGACCTTGCTCTGGGTGGCGATGTAATCGGCAAAGTCGGCCAGCAGCAGGTAGTGGTCGCCGTAATTGACCAGGGTGTTGAAAATGTCGTGATAGCGCTTTCGGTCGCCGGGGGAGAAGAAGCCGCCGTCGATTTTATTCAATGTTTCATTGAGCGCGACGTTGTTCAGGTAAAGATTTTTCGGATCGTAACCGGCTTTGCGGATGGCCTCGACCTGCGGCGTGCTGTTGCCGAAAATGAAAATGTTCTCGGCACCCACATTGTCACGGATCTCGATGTTGGCGCCATCCTCGGTGCCAATGGTCAAGGCGCCGTTGAGCGAGAATTTCATGTTGCCGGTGCCCGAGGCCTCGGTGCCGGCGGTCGAAATCTGTTCGGAAAGGTCGGCTGCGGGCATGATCAGCTCGGCCACCGAAACCCCATAGTTGGGAATGAAAACGACCTTCAGCTTGTCATTGGCGCGCGGGTCATTGTTGATCGTGTTGGCGACGTCGTGGATCAGGCGGATGATCTGCTTGGCCATGTAGTACGACGAGGCGGCCTTGCCGGCAAAAATGACACAACGTGGCGCGGCGTCATCGGCCAGACCATGCAGGATGGTGTTGTAGCGGGTGATGACATGCAGTACGTTGAGCAGTTGCCGCTTGTATTCGTGGATGCGTTTGACCTGGACGTCAAACAGGCTGTCAGGGTTGAGAATGACGCCGGTTTCTCGCTTGATGTAATCGGCGAGGCGCAATTTGTTGTGGTGCTTGGCGCTGGCGAAGGCCGTGCGGAAGGCTTCGTCTCCGGCCAGCGGACGCAGTTCCTGAAGGCGGTCAAGTTGCAGGCGCCAGTCCTTGCTGATGCTCCGGTCGAGCAGGCCGGACAAGCCTGGATTGGCCTGGGCGAGCCAGCGGCGCGGGGTGACGCCATTGGTCTTGTTGTGGAAACGGCCAGGGTAGAGCTTGGCGAAATCGGCGAAGATGGTCTGCACCATCAGATCGGAGTGCAGCTGTGAAACCCCGTTGACCCGGTGGCTTCCGACGATGGAGAGGTGAGCCATGCGCACCCGCTTGTTGTCGGGGTTGCCATCGGCATCATCAATCAGCGAAAGGCGGCGAATCAGGTCGATGTCGCCAGGGAAGCGCTGTTCCACCTCATTGAGGAATTCCTGATTGATGCGGTAAATGATCCGCATGTGGCGCGGCAGCAAGTATTGCATCAGACCCACCGGCCAGGTTTCCAGCGCTTCGGGCATCAGCGTGTGATTGGTGTAGGAGAAAATGCGCTTGCACTGGCCCCAGGCGTCGGCCCAGAGCATTCCGTAATCGTCACACAGGAGGCGCATCAATTCGGCGACGCTAATCGCCGGATGCGTATCGTTGAGGTGAATGGCGATTTTGTCGGCCAGATTATGCAGGTTGCCGTGTTCCTCCAAATGATGGAAGAGGATGTCCTGCAGCGAAGCGGCGACAAAAAAGTACTCCTGCCTGAGCCGTAACTCGCGACCCGCCGGGGTGCTGTCGTTGGGGTAGAGCACCCAGGAGATATTCTCAAAGCGGTTTTTGAATTCTGCGGCTCGCGCATAATCGCCGGAGTTGAAAGCATTCAGGTCAATATGGGCGGGAGCGCCGGCCTTCCATAGGCGCAGGGTGCTTACTCGGTCAGTGCCATGCCCCGGGATGACGTAGTCGAACGCCCGCGCCTCGACGGCTTCGGCGGCGTTCCATTCGGCCCATTCGCCATGGTGCTCGGCGGTGCCGCCGAAACGTACGGTAAAGTGAGTTCCGGGTCGGGGAAATTCCCATGGTGTCCCGTCAATCAGCCAGGAATCCGGATGCTCAACCTGTCCGCCGTTGATTATCGATTGGGCGAACATGCCATACTCGTAGCGCATGCCGTATCCCCAGGAAGGGAGTTCCACGGTCGCCATCGAGTCGAGAAAGCACGCGGCCAGGCGTCCGAGGCCGCCATTGCCCAGTGCGGCATCCGGTTCGCATTCGATAATGTCGGTGAGCGACGGGCCGCCGCTGGCAGCGAAGGCTGCTTCCGCGCTGGGTCGAAGATCCAGTGCAGAAAGCGCGTTGTTCAGGGTGCGGCCGATCAGGAACTCCATGGACATGTAGTAAATCCGGCGCGCCTTGTTCTTGCGGTCCTCGACCTGGGTTTTGACCCAGCGTTCAGCCAGCTGGTCGCGCGCGACCAGCGCAAGCGCCTTGTACTGTTCTTTGGTGTTAGCTGTTACCGGTTCGGCAGCAACCGCATGCAGCAGCTTGTTGTCGATCTCTGAGCGGAGCGAGGGGCCCGAGTGATGTGGATTGCTTTGGTCAGACATAGAACGCCTCCGGGCAGTGTAATTATTAACAAAATTCGTCAATGAGCAGAATGAGGTCTGATCGGGCAGACCACTGCAGATCACATGAGTACAGCATGTCACAAGTCAGGGCCTCAGCCAAGCAATCAATGCTGGACAAGGAAGGCTATTGTGTCTTTTAAGCAAAAGTATCGCTCAAATCGATCATTCCGATATGGTCTTGCCATTTACTGATTCGTTCTAGTGTCCTGTCCCGTAAGTTTGCGTCAATGCCGAGGCACGCATCCGCGCCCCGAGCGCGCGAAGCGAACCGCAGCCATAGCATGCCTATGGCGAGGATGCGCGACAAAGTGATCGGGGATGCGGGGCGTTCCGAACATAGCAAAATTTACGGGATAGGACACGAGAGTGATGTACAGTGCTTCTCATGCTCAAAGAGCAGCGTATTGTCGAATAGCAAAAGGAATGGGGGACGTAATGCGCGAATTTTCAGGGACGTGGATGCGCAATTCCGGCGATTTTTGGGGGGGCTTTGCGGCCATGCTCGTCGCCTTGCCCGCATCCGTAGCCTTCGGGGTCACCGTTTATTCGGCCATCAACCCGCAATACGCGGCCTTTGGTGCTCTGGCCGGGATTCTTGGTGCGGCTGCGCTGGGCCTGATTGCACCGACTTTTGGCGGTACCGACCGGCTGATCAGTTCGCCTTGTGCGCCAGCGGCTGCGGTGCTGGCCGCATTTGCCATTCACCTGGTTGCGCAGGGCGTGCAGCCGGTCACTGTCGTACTGATGATTACCGTCCTCGGTATCCTCACCGGACTGATTCAGACGCTGATCGGTTTTCTCGGGATCGGCAAGCTGATCAAATACATTCCCTATCCGGTGGTCAGCGGTTATCTGAGTGGGGTGGGCCTGATCATCATCGGCAGCCAGATCCCCAAGTTTGCTGGCGCCGCTCCCGGAACGACCTGGTTCGAAGTGCTGGTCCGGCCGCATGACTGGGATTGGCGTGGCATGATGATTGGCGGCGTGACGGTGGTAGCCATGTTTGTTGCGCCGAAACTGACCCGGGCGATACCCGGAACGATTATCGGGATTGTGGCCGGAATCCTGACTTATGCCGGGATCGCCTATTTCGACCCGACAATGCTGGTCCTCGAGGGGAACAGTCTGGTTATTGGACCCCTGGGAGCGACCGGGGAAGGTTACGTTGAACTGATCACCAATCGCTGGTATCAGATCGGCGAACTCAAGGTTTCGCAGGTCGCCGGACTGATCGGCAGCGCCATTACTTTGGCGGCGTTGCTATCGATCGATACGCTGAAAACCTGTGTCGTTCTCGACCAGATGACGCGTACCCGCCATGACCCGGATCGAGAACTGGCGGCGCAGGGTTTTGCCAATGTCGTGGCTTCGACTATCGGCGGCATGCCGGGGGCAGGAACCATGGGCGCCAGTCTGGTCAATCTGTCGAGCGGGGCGAAAACGCGTATCTCGGGCATTGTCGAAGGGGTGACCGCGCTGGTCGCGGCGCTGCTGCTCGGCAGTTTTGTCGCCTGGATCCCGGTGGCAACGCTGAGCGGGGTGCTGATCGTCGTCGGCTTGCGCATGATCGATACCGACCCGCTGCGTTTTCTGGAATCGCGGTCCACTGTTCTGGATTTCTCGGTGGTTCTGGCGGTCGTCGCGGTGGCGCTGTTTGTCGGTCTGATTGCCGCGTCTGCCGTCGGGGTGATTCTGTCGATCATTCTTTTCCTGCGCGAACAGGTCGGCGGCAATGTTGTTCGCCGCAAGAGTTTCGTCGGCCAACGTTCTTCGACCTGGTACCGTCCGGAAGCTGAGATGCTGATTCTCGAGCAACGCGGCAATACTGCGGTCATCTTCGAGCTACAAGGCAGTCTGTTTTTCGGGACCACGCATCAGCTCTATCTGACCCTGGAGCCCGAACTGGCGACGACTGATTATCTGATTCTCGACATGCAACGCGTGCAGTCGGTCGACGTGACCGCCGTGCATATGCTTAATCAGGTGCGCGAAGTTCTTTTCGAGCGCAGCGTTCCCTTGCTGCTCTCCAATGTGCGTGAAAGCCTGCCGAATGGGCGCAATCTCAGGGAGTTCCTGGAGCTTGCCGGACTGGTTCCGGATGGGTCATCCCTGATCATCATGCCAACGCTGGAAGCAGCGATCGAATGGGTCGAAGATCGCTTGCTTGGCGACGTGGGCAAATCGGTTGTCGGATTGCCAGCACTGGAACTACAGGATATCGATCTGTTCAAGGGCAGCAAGGCCGATACCCTGAGCGATCTCAATGCGTCGATGGAAGCGCGGTCAATCAGGGCCAATGAGACGGTTTACTCGCGCGGGGAACTGGATTCAAACCTCTATCTGATCCGCAGCGGCGAAGTGCGCATCATGGGCTATATCGGTGGGAGTTCACGCCTGTGTCACATCGCCACTTACGGGCGCGGTGAGTTCTTTGGCGGTCTGGCTTTCCTTGACCATCGGCCACGCGGGAACGATGCGATTGCTTCGGTGGATACCGAGCTGTTTGTCCTGACCCGTGAAAAATTCGACACGCTAGCTGAAGAGCATAAGCGCATTGCCTTTATCCTGCTCTCCAAACTGGCCAAGACACTGGCGGTGCGCTTACGGCATGCCGACGATGAACTGACCTTGCTGCAGGAAAACTGATTTTGCTGAACAACGGTGGCTGGCAGAACTCCCTATAATATGACCATGAATGGACCCCGTTTTTATTGCCCCGTGCCGTTGGCCTTGGGGGCGACCGTCGAATTGCCCGAGAATGCCGCGCGCCATGCCGGCAAGGTCTTGCGTATGGTCGAGGGTGACAGCCTCGTATTGTTTGACGGTTGCGGTGGCGATTATGCTGCCCGTATAGCCAGTGTCGAGCGTAAGCGGGTGCTGGTTGAGGTGCTGCAATGGCGCGCTTTCGAGTGTGAATCTCCGTTGCAGATTACGCTCGTTCAGGCGCTGCAGTCGGGCGACAAGATGGACTTGACCATCCAGAAAGCAGTTGAGCTGGGGGTCTCACGCATTGTTCCGGTAGCGTCGCAGCGCAGTGTGCTGCGGCTCGATGGCGAGCGCGCCGAACGCCGCCTGGAACACTGGCGAGGCGTTGTGGTTGCGGCCTGCGAGCAGTGCGGACGCAATCGCTTGCCGGAAGTGGTTTTGCCGGTGAGTTTGAAAAACTGGCTGGGCACCTCGGAGGCGCAGGGCGCCGTCCGCCTGATGCTGGCTCCGGGGGGCGGGCAGACGCTGAACAGTTTTGCCTTACCCGCTGCGCAAGAGCGGATTGAACTGCTGATTGGTTCCGAGGGCGGGTTGTCGCCTGAGGAGTTGGCCTTGGCCGAATCGGCTGGCTTTGCCGCGATGCGTCTTGGGCCACGGGTATTACGTACGGAAACAGCAGGTTTGGCTGCGGTGGCAGCGATTCAGTGTTTGTGGGGTGACTTCAGAGAGGGAGCAGATCATGTTTGAATCAGCGGAACTGGGACACAAAATTGCCAAGGACGTCTTTCGTGAGGAAGTGCCCAAGTTGCGAGCCGCCCTGCTCGATACGCAATTCGAATTTATCCAGAACGGAAAATTCCCTGTCGTCATCCTGATCAGCGGGGTCGATGGGTCGGGCAAGGGCGAAACGATCAACGTTCTTTACGAATGGATGGATCCGCGTTACCTCTCGACGCTGGCCTTTTCTGCGCCCTCCGATGAAGAGCGCGAGCGTCCCTATATGTGGCGCTACTGGCGGGCGCTGCCGCCGAAAGGACGGATCGGGATATTTGCCGGCTCGTGGTATTCGAGTCCGATCGCCGAGCGTATTCAGGGCACGCTGTCAAAAGGCGATCTCGACCAGCGCATGGATCAGATCAATCGCTTCGAAGCCATGCTGGTCAATGAAGGCGCGCTGGTCCTGAAATTCTGGTTCCACCTGGCCAAGGACGGGCAGCGCACCCGTCTGAAGGCACTGGAGAAAGACCCGAGAACCGCCTGGCGAGTGACCAAGGACAGCTGGGCGCGGCTGAAAACCTACGACAAGCTGCAGGAAGCTGCCGGGCACGTGTTGCGCATGACCAATACGCCGTGGGCGCCGTGGATTGTCGTTGAAGGGACTGATGATCGCTATCGCTCGCTGACCGTCGGCAAGATCGTTCTCGATGCCTTGCAGAAACGCCTGGCCGATAACCGTGACCTGAATTATCCGGTGGCCCCGCCGATGGCGCCGAAAATTGACACGCTTGACGTGCTCACGGCGCTTGATCTGACCCAGAATATAGACAAACAAGCCTACGAAAGCCAGCTGGCCAAGTGGCAGGGGCGGCTTTCCGAGCTGGTGCGTCATCCCGAGTTCAAGAAACGTTCGCTGATCCTGGCTTTCGAAGGTTCGGATGCAGCCGGCAAAGGCGGGACGATACGGCGGGTGACGGCAGCAATTGACGCGCGTCAGTACCAGATCGTGCCGGTGGCCGCGCCGACCGAGGAAGAACGTGCGCAGCCCTATTTATGGCGCTTCTGGCGGCATATTCCGCGTGCCGGTCGTGTCGGTATTTTTGATCGCACCTGGTACGGGCGGGTTCTGGTCGAGCGCGTCGAAGGTTTTTGCAGCGAGGCCGATTGGCTACGCGCCTATTCTGAGATCAATGACTTCGAGCACGAGTTGCACAAGGACGGCGCAATCGTCATCAAGTTCTGGTTGCAGATCAGCGCCCAGGAGCAGCTCAAACGTTTCAAGGAGCGCGAAAAGATCGAGTTCAAGCGCTTCAAGATCACCGACGAAGACTGGCGCAACCGGAAAAAGAGCAAGGAGTACCATGCTGCCGTGTGCGACATGGTTGACCGGACCAGCACCAGTACGGCACCGTGGACGCTGGTCGAAGCGAATGACAAGAATTTTGCCCGGGTTAAAATACTGCGGACCATTTGCGAACGCCTTGAAAAGGCCTTGAATACCGAGAAACCGAAAGTGAAGGCTAAGGAAAAATAAAGACATGTCCGAAGAGTTGAGTTCCGCCCACTTTGTCTCCCTGTTCCGGTCGGTTGCGCCCTACGTCAACCTGTTCCGCGGCAAGACCTTTGTCATTGCCTTTGGCGGCAAGGCAATTTCCGGTCCGCTGGCGCGCACCCTGGCCTACGATGCCAACTTGCTGGCCGCTCTCGGCGTGCGGCTGGTTCTGGTGCATGGCGCGCGTCCGCAGATCGAAGAAGAGCTGCGTGAAAAAGGCCTGCCGTCGGTAATGCACGGCGGCTACCGGGTGACCGACGCGGCGACGCTTGATTGCGTGATCGACGCGGTGGGCAGTGTCTATCTGGAAATCGATGCGCTGCTTTCACAGGGGCTGCCCGATACCCCGATGGCCAACAGCACGATCCGCGTGATTGCCGGAAATTTCATCACCGCCAAGCCGCTCGGCGTGCTCGACGGGGTCGACATGCAATACGCCGGCAACGTGCGCAAGATCGACGCCGAAGGCATCCGGGCGCAGCTTGGGATCGGCAATATCGTGATTCTTTCCAGTCTCGGCGCCAGCCCGACCGGAGAAATCTTCAACCTGGCGATGGAAGAGGTCGCCGAAGCGACAGCCATTGCCATCAACGCCGACAAGCTGATCTTCCTGACCGACAGCCAGGGCGTTACTGATATTGAAGGCAAGCTGCTCGACGAATTGACCGCCGATAACGCCGAACGCCTGATCACCAACGGCGACTGGCTGTCGCCGGACATCAAGCGCTATCTGCCGAGTGCCGTACGCGCCAGTCGCTCCGGTGTCGGTCGGGTGCATTTGATCGGTTTCAACGAAGACGGCACCCTGTTGCAGGAACTCTTTTCGCGCGACGGCGTCGGAACCATCATCACCCGCGTGTCGCTGGAAATCCTGCGCGATGCCCGTCCCGACGACATCAGCGGCCTGGTGGCGCTGATCGAGCCGCTCGAGGAGGAAGGGATGCTGGTGCGGCGTTCGCGCGAACTGCTCGAGCGTGAAATCACCCGCTTCTCGGTGGTCGAGCACGATGGCTTGATTGTCGGTTGTGCGGCGCTGTATCCCTACGGCGACGATCAGGCCGAACTGGCCTGTGTCGCGGTGCATCCGAATTACCGGCGCTGGGGTTATGGCGAACAGCTGATGAAACGGATCGAGACGCGTGCCCGTGCGGTCGGCATCAAGCGGCTGTTTGTGCTGACCACGGTGACTGCGCACTGGTTCAAGGAGCGGGGGTTTGTCGAGCAGTCGGTCGATCAGCTGCCGGAAGAGAAGCGCCTGGTCTATAACCTGCAGCGGCGTTCCAAGGTCTATTCGAAGGCTGTTTGAGCGATGGTTTTTTGCGCACTGTATAATCGCCGGGTGTTTTCCGAGTTCTGTTTTGCGAGATGGAGTTTTTTATGGCAAGAATGGTTAAATGCATCAAGCTTGGTCGCGAGGCCGAAGCACTCGATTTCCCTCCCTATCCGGGTGAGCTGGGCAAGCGGATTTACGAGGGCGTTTCGAAAGAAGCGTGGCAGCAGTGGATTCGCATGCAGACGATGATCATCAACGAAAATCGCCTGAATCTCGCCGATGCCGCGCATCGCAAGTATCTGGCCGAGCAGATCGAAAAGCATTTCTTCGGCAGCGGTGCAGATGAGGTCCAAGGCTATGTGCCGCCGGGCGCCTGAGGCGATTATCCGGAACTGAATCCTATACCGAGCACTCACGCTGCTAATGCCGCGTGAGTGAGTGATAGCAATGGCGTTGTAGTAGCAATATGACTAAACGGCCACAGGAACCTGTGGCCGTTTTTATTTCACTTCACTCACGGACAGCAGTGCGGCCTGGCCAGTCATTGGTGGCGGCTAATTGAGCGTCAGTTGAGTCGCGAATTGCCGCCCTTTAACTATAGCCAAGAATAATCTGTGGCCACAAGCTGGAATGGTTGCTTAACGAAAAGCCTATTCACACCTAAAGCCGACTTTTAAAGCCGATAAGCACTGACAATGTGATGCATGCCGGTGGCAAGTCGATCCAATTCCTGAGCAATTTGAGCACTATTCCCTGCTGCTGCACTACTTTCCTCGGACATTTGTGCAATGCGCTCTACTTGCATGGCGATATTGTTGGTCGCCGCGCCTTGTTCCCGAATAGCTTCAGTAATTTCCTCGACCATACCCACGGCCTTGCTGCTCCCTTCGCCAATCTGGGAAATTGCAGAGTTGGCTTCTTTTGCGCGTTCAACTCCCTTTGCCACCTTGCTCACAACGCCCTGCATGCTAATAACAGCATTACTGGCTCCCGTGCGTATGGTCTCAATGGTAGTGGCAATTTCTTTGGTAGATATGGATGTTCGTTCTGCAAGTTTGCGTACTTCATCTGCAACCACGGCAAACCCTCGTCCCTGCTCTCCTGCTCGTGCCGCCTCGATCGCTGCGTTCAGTGCCAACAGGTTGGTTTGGTCTGCAACTTCCCTAATCACTGCGACCACATTTGAGATTTCTTGGCTGTGTTGTTCCAACCCATGAATGAGCTCGGCAGCCTCATGTACGGTCGTTGCAATTTCCTGAATATCGCTGACCGTTTGTCCGATAATCCTCGCACCTGAGATAGCCAATTGGCCTGACTCACTTGAAATGCGGTTGGCCTCCACGGCTCGATCCCCTACGTGGTTAATACTCACCGTCATCTCCTCAACTGTGGCGGCCATATTCGAAGACGCTTCGCTTTGCTGATGCGAGGCAGTGGCGACCTGATTTGAGGTCGTCGACATCTCGTTGGCCGCGGAAGCAACGGACTGTGTGCTTGCCGCTATGGATTTCAAATTGCCTTGCAATCTATCCAATAATTTGTTGAATGCGTCGGCCGAACTGCCGATCTCATCCATCCTCTTAATCGGACTGATGCGGACGGTGAAATCCAGCGTTTGATTCACCTGTCGCATAAGATCGCTGAGATGGTTCATCCGACCGCGAATCTCGTTGATGACGGCAAAACCCAAAGCTCCAGACACGGCGATGGCTAAGAGAATGATTGAAATTTGAATCCACTTGGACTTGGTGTAATCGTCACGATTGGCTTTACGTAAGTCTTCTGCCAATTTCCAGTTGTAGTCCATGTGATCGGCCAGGTTTTTGGTGATTTGTCTGGCCTTGACACTGAACTCACCGGATTGCGACATCAAGTTTCGCACGGCTTGTGCATCCTTGGCGTTGCTCTTTCCGATGAGCATTTTCTCGACAGCCAAATACTGAGTTAACGATGCTCGATCAACGGAGAGCATTTTCTTGTCGTTATCATCCGCCAGAAGCTCTTTCTCGTAGCGATTCAAGTTTTTTTCGACAAGTTGACTAAGTTCGTCAATTTTATTTGTGGCGATCTGTTTATCTTCGGCGCTATCAACCAACAAGTAATCACGTATGGCTATGCGAATTTGTTGCACCGCAATAGTTGACTCTTCCAGAACCTTGATACTTGGCACGATGTTTTCTTGCACAAATTCGAAACGATCTTGAGCCGCTCCTAAACCCCACAAGGAATAACTGCCCACACCAATAAGCGAAAGCAAAGCAACAGCCATTATCAGGGTGATTCGATTTGCTATGTTCATGACAGACTCCAAAAATCATGTATTGAATGGGCAAATACCCAATTACCGTGGGTAGAGTCCAAACCGTAACCGGCCATTGGGTCGGAGGTGATCAGTATCTAGACGCCCAGGTGGCCATTGCCCATGGCTGTCAATATTTCTGCGCCCGGGTAATACGGGGCAGATGGGCATGCTTCAAATTAACGTTAAGCAGAGAGCGAGAAAAGACTGCTGCGCAAACCTTTCAAACTCCTCCAGTGGTATCGGGCGACTATAAAAATAGCCCTGGTACGTATGACAGCCAACATTGGCCAAAAAATCCCGCTGCGCAGCGGTTTCTACGCCTTCTGCGATGACCGCCAGACCGAGACTCTGGGCAAGGGCCACGATGGTTTTAGCAATAGCCGCATCGTTCGGGTCAATCAGCACGTCGCGGACAAATGATTGATCAATCTTCAACTGGTCCAGCGGCATGCGTTTCAAGTAAGACAGTGAAGAATAGCCAGTACCAAAGTCGTCTAGCGAAAAACAGATGCCCTTCGCTTTAAGCACGAACATTTTTTCGATGATCCCCTCGACATTATGCGCAAGGAGACTTTCGGTTAACTCCAGTTTCAATCGCTGCGGGTTTGCTCCCGTCGTTGTCAGTAAAGTTATCACCTGATTAACGAAGTCGGGTTGGCTGAACTGGCGGACGCTGACGTTAACGGCAAGTGTCAGGTGCTCCATTTCAGGTTGGGTCGCCCATTTCGCCAACTGCTGACAGGCGGTCTCGAGCACCCAGAGGCCTAGCGGCAGGATCAAACCGGTTTCTTCGGCAAATGGAATAAAGTCGTTGGGTGGCACTAATCCGCGCCGGGGATGTTGCCAGCGCACAAGGACTTCCGCCCCCAATAGACGGCTATTGCCGACAATCTGTGCCTGGTAATGGAGCAAGAACTGCTTCTCCAGCAGCGCCTGCCGCAGATCACTCTCTAGGCTCGCGCGCTCGTTCGCGGCGACCTCCATGGCCGAATCAAAGAAGCGGAAGGCATTGCGACCTGAGGCCTTGGCTTTGTACATGCTGAGGTCAGCCTGCTTCATCAAGTCATCGACCGGAATCGATGTGCCTTTGAACAAAATCGCTCCAATGCTTGCCGTGCTATGGTGAGTCACGCCGTTGAGTTCATAGGGCTGGTTGAGCGCTGAAAGAATGCTTCCAGCGATCTCCTCGGTACACTTGGCGGCATCGTGCTCATCCGTGCCCAGACTGGCCAGTATTACCACAAACTCATCTCCACCCAGACGGGCTGTCGTATCCAATTCACGCACACATGCCTTCAGACGCAGCCCGACGTGTTTGAGCAACAAGTCCCCGACCTCATGGCCAAGCGTATCATTGAGCGTCCTGAAATTATCCAGGTCAATCAACAACAATGCACAGAAGCGGTCACTACGGCCGCTGGTTCTCTTCCACTGCCTTAGCCGATCCAGTAAGAGCGCCCGATTGGGCAGCCCCGTCAGCGGGTCAAAGAAGGCCAGTTCCTCGATTCTTTCCTCTGCCTTCTTGCGCTCGGATATATCCTGGTGCCGACCGATGTAGTGGGTGACCGCGCCATCGTCTGCAAATACGGTCGAGATCGTAAGCCATTGGGGACCTACATCCCCGCTTTTGTGGCGGTTCCATACCTCACCCTGCCACCCGCCTGTACGGTGGAGGGTGTCCTTCATCTCGAGATAAAATGCCTCGGAATGACGACCTGACTGGAGGAATTTCGGTGTCTGGCCGACCGCTTCGTCGACCGAGTAACCGGTAGCCCTTATGAATGCTTTGTTGACCTTCAGTATCACCGCGTTGGCATCGGTAAGTATCATGCCTTCATGTGATTCAAAGGCGATCGCAGCAATACGAAGTTCTGCATCAAAGCGCAACCGCTCTGTAATATCAACGACGAGACCGATTAACTCGATGCCATCGCCGTTCGACTCAGGAACGGCGGTGACCAGCAAATCGACCCAGATCAGGCTGTCTTGCTTGGTCAGATAACGCTTGTTCATCCGATAGTCGTCTCGTTCTCCGGACTGGATTTCTCTCAGATAAACGTTCTCGACGACCAGATCGTCCGGGTGGGTGAACATTCCAATGTTCATGCCGATGAGTTCCTGCCGCGCAAATCCCAGCAGTTGAGCCATGCTTTCGTTGGCCTCAAGAAGGGTCCCTGCCGTGTTGGCAATGGCTATCCCAAGTATGGCCTTCTCAAAGACATTGCGAAAACGAGCTTCACTAGCGTAAAAAGCTGCTCCGGCTTGCTTGAGCTTGGTAATGTCATGCGCCATGGTGGAAAACTCGCCTGAGTTTGGCTCTTGTTGATCCAACTCACCGCTGACGGCGGCCCTATCCTCAAGAAGTGGAGACATTTTCAGCTCTGCTAGGCCCCAGTATTTTGTCATTTTTCTGCTGCTCAACGATGAGTCAATAGCCCAATAAAAGATTTAAAGGTTAACCTCATAAAAAACTGCTGTCTGCTCGGAAACGTACATAACTCTCCAAAAACTTTTGCAACAATCCACTCCAATTAACTCACAACTATGAGACAGCAATTTAATCCACATGGAAGCACTCATGCTCACTGCACAAATGCTTTGCCAGAATCAACTTCTCGCCGTTCTGCCGGAAGAAGAACGTACACGCTTGGCTCACGACATGAAATTGGTTTCGCTGTCACTCGACCAATCGCTCTATGAACCAGGCTGTCAGATAAGACACGTTTACTTCCCAACCTCCGCTATCGTGTCACTCCGCTATGAACTTGAGAATGGTTCGTTGGCTGAAATCGCTGTCGTCGGCAGAGAAGGGGTTGTCGGCATCGCTCTATTTATGGGAGGAGAGACCACACTGAGCCGTTCCGTCGTTGAAAAATCAGGCCAAGCCTTCCAACTGGAAGGGTATCTGCTGAAGAGGGAGTTCCATCGCGCTGGCCCGATGCAACGGATACTGATGCGATACACACAAGCGTCGCTTACGGAAATGGCACAGACACTTGTTTGCATTCGCCATCACTCTCTCGATCAGCAATTATGCCGCTGGTTGTTAAGGCGATTTGAACGTTTTCCTCACAACAGCTTGATGATGTCGCAAGAAAAGATTGCCAATATCCTCGGCGTACGCCGTGGTGCAATCTCAGAGGTTGCAGTCAGGTTACAGAAGGCCGCTCTGATCAGTTACAACCGTGGCCGGATCACCTTGCTTGACCGACACGGAATGGAAATGCGTTCATGCGAGTGTTATGCAATCGTCAGAGATGAGTTTGATCGGTTGCTTACTAAAGCAACAATATCTTAGCTGTTCATCTCTGTTTGTTTGTGTATTCAATCGCTACAAAATAGGCACCAATTCTTAAATAACATCATTGCTATCACTCACTCACTCGGTATTCGTGCGTTCCCACAGGGTATAGGATTCGGAGCCTTTTTATGGGGTGCGCGCGAACTACTTGCCGTTTTCTATGAAGTGCTTGGAATAGCGCTCTGACATTCTGGACATCGGCATCATGATCGGCAGGTCGGCCGTATTGAAATCCGGGTCCCACGCGGGTTCGCCACAGAGATATGCCCCGGCGCGCAGATAACCCTTGATCAGCGGCGGAACATCGGCGGCCAGATTGTTGTGCAGTGCCGCCAGCGGCAAGGGGCAGCGCGGGAAAACGCGGTATTCGATCGGGCTCAGGTGTTCGCCAAGGCGCGAGTAAATGCTGGCTGCGGCGTGCCCGCCATCGGCCATGCTGATACTGGCGCAGCCGATCAGATAGTCATAACCGTTCTGCAGCATGTACTTGGCCAGACCAGACCAGAGCAGGGTGATGGTAGCGCCGGTGCGATGGTCAGGGTGGACGCACGAGCGACCGATTTCGACCATGCGTGGCTTGAGGTGCTGCAGTCGGGTGAGGTCGAATTCGCTTTCCGAATAATAGCTGCCAATGGCTTTGGCGCTTTCCGGTGAAAGAATCCGGTAGGTGCCAATCACCTGTCCGTTATCCTCATTGCGCACCACCAGATGCTCGCAGTAGGGGTCAAAAATATCGTGATCGACTCCGGGGATTTTACTAGGGAGTCGGGCGCCGAGTTCTTCGGCAAAGACCTGATAGCGCAGCTTTTGGGCGGCCAGAACTTCGCGCTGAGTGGTTGCCAGTCCCACAGAGAGGGTGGGGCGTAGCGATTGGCGAAGGCGCACTTCGCTTGAAATAATTGCAGTCATTGTTTTCTCCTGTTCAGTGCAGCGAGGAAACAGTAAACAGGCCAGGTTACGGGAAGATTTCCGTTCGGTTAAAAAATTTGCTGTGCAATCTGGGAGTGCATGTTTGCTGGGCCAGCGGCAGATCATGTCGCTTTGAAAACACCTAGAGCAGATCGCCTCAAGGTTCGACTTCATAAAAATGTAACTCGCACTGCTTACCATTGAACTTTTGCATCTCTCAAGAGGTCGGCGTGTCCATTCTCAATCCTGCAATTCGTCTGGTCGGTAGTTTGTCATTCCGCAACAAACTCAGAGCGACGGCGCTGTGCTTTGGCGTGCCGCTGCTCGTCGCGCTGGGCGTGATCCTGGCCGGTGTCGGAGCGCGTGTGTCGGCTGTACAGAGCGAGCGGGAAGTGCTGGCCGTGCAGGTTCCGGCGCTGACTCTGCTGACTAGCCTGCATCAGTATCTGGCGGCGAATCAGGCGCTGCTTGAAGGCGCCGAGCAGCTGGCCGAGCTCACTCAGCAGAAGCGTGAAAGCACCGAGCGGGCACTGAGCGCATTCGAGTCGTCGCTGGCGGAGCACAAATTGTCGTCCAAGGAATTTGCCGGAAGTGAACAGTGGCTGGCAACGTGGAAAAAAGACTTTAACGAAGCCGAGTCGGCGGATGCCAGCGCGCTGGCTGAGCTTCATTCACGGTTGATGGCAGCGATCCGTGGCAATCTCGACAAGCTCAATGAAAAGGCCGGCCTCCTGGTCGATGGCGATGCGTCCAGCAGCCGCCTGATCAACGTCCTGACCTCCTTTGTTCCGGAACTCATTGATACCACCGGCAAGTCTGCACGCCTTGGCGCGTCAGTACTGGTCAAGAAGAGCCTGAAAAGCAGCCGGCGTACGGAACTGACCCTGCTACGAGGCAAGTTCAATTCCCTGGTGGAATGGAGCATGGATGGCCTGCAAAAGGTGACCAGCGTGTATCCCGGTAGCGCGGCAACTCTCGATGATGCGGGTAGCCGGCTGAATACGGCCTATCTGGGAATTCAGGAGGCCATGACCACCAAGATGCTCGACACGATCGACTTTGACATGACACCAGAGGCTTATCTCAACCTGACTCAGGCGGCATTGAACGAATCGCTTACCGTCGCCGGAGGGGTGTTCAAGGAAAGTGATGCACTTCTGTCTGACCGATTAACCTCTCTGCAAGCCCAGTTCTATGCCGTGGTAGCCACTATTATCGTCATTCTCTCGCTGGTCGTTGCAGGATTCATCTCGGCCTATATTTCAATCATGCGTGGGTTGAACAGTCTGTCGCACGCGGTCAACACCATGGCCTCAGGTGATCTGGATGCACGGGTTGAGATATCCACCAGCGATGAGATCGGCAGTGTCGGTACCCAGTTCAATCGCATGGTCGAAAGCCTCGCCGAGCGAACCGCGCTGCTACGGGAAAAAACCAATGACATTCAGAACATGCTGCACCACATGCCGCAGGGCATTCTGACGATTGTCGATGGCGGAGTCATCCATCCCGAGTATTCCGATTATCTGGAGACGATTTTCGAAACCCGCGAGGTGAAGGGGAAGTCGGTCATCGATTTCATTTTCGCCAACGGTAATGTCGGCTCCGACATTCTGTCTCAGGTTGAAGCCTCGACCTTTGCCTGCATCGGCGAGGACCGGATGAACTTCGAGTTCAACTCGCATCTGCTGATTGAAGAAGTCGCCAAGACCATGCAGGATGGGCGGGTCAAGTATTTGGAACTGAGCTGGTCGCCGATCTGCAGTGAAAGCGACACCGTCGAGAAGATCATGGTGTGCGTGCGCGATGTCACCGAACTCCGCCAACTTGAGGCTGAGGCCGAAGTGCAGAAACGCGAGTTGCAGATGATCGGTCAGATTCTGGCGGTCAATCAGGAAAAATTCCACGAGTTCGTCGAGAGTTCGCGGCAATTTGTCGCCGAAAACGAGGCACTGCTGCAGGCCGCAGGAGACACGCACCCGGAACTGGTGACGCAGCTGTTCCGCAATATGCACACGATCAAGGGCAATGCCAGAACCTACGGCTTGTTGCACCTGACGAATATCGTTCATGAAGCCGAGCAGGCCTACGACGATTTGCGCAAGAACAGCGAAATGACTTTCCAGAAAGAGGCTCTGCTCAATCAGTTGCAGGAGGTGATGACCAGCATTGAGGAATATGCCTCACTCAACGAAGTCAAGCTGGGGCGCAAAGGCCCGGGTCGCCGGGGAAGTGCCGAGAAATACGTCATGGTGCAGCGTACTCAAGTCGAGAACATGCTGGCCGGACTGGAATCCATCGACCTCAAGAATTCTCAGCCGGAACAGCTGGTTTCCTCACTGCAACAGATTACACATGAATTACGCCTGATCGGAACCGAGTCGATCAAGAATATTCTCGACGGAGTCTTCGAATCTCTTCCCGCCCTAGCCAAAGAAATGGGCAAAGAAGCGCCGAAGCTGCTGGTTAACGACAACGGTCTGGCCATTCGCAATCAGATCTCCGATTTGCTGCGCAACGTGTTCATGCATCTTTACCGCAACTCGATGGATCACGGCCTGGAATGTGTTGCCGAGCGTTGCACTCAGGGCAAACATCCGGCAGGAACCATTGAACTGGATCTGGCAGTAGAACAAAACCGGCTGGTGATGCGCCTGAAAGATGACGGGAAAGGCCTTGCCTTGGGATACATCCGCAGCAAGGGTGTTGAAAAGGGCTTGATCGCGGCAGGCAGTGGAGCGAGCGATGAAGAAGTTGCCGGGCTGATCTTTGCCGCCGGATTTTCGACAGCAAGTGCCGTGACCGAGGTTTCCGGTCGAGGCGTCGGCATGGACGCGGTACAGGATTTTATCAAGCGCGAAGGCGGGGATATCTGTCTGCGCTTCACCGATCACCAGACGGGAGCCGATTATCGCGCCTTCGAAACGGTGATTTCATTACCTGCGCACTACGTGGTCTGCCCAGTGCATCACGCGGCGCTTCCCGAGAGCCGTAGCAACCGCGTTGCGATCTCCGAATCGACCGAGCATTCATTGCTTGAAGACCTTCGCTCGACGGTGTCGGAGATGCTGTTCCCCGGAAAGCTCGCTACTGAAAGCAAACTGAATTGATGACTTACGCTGTTTATCTGTGTGTTATTGCCAGCGCGGTTCTGTCCTGGGCATTAGCCACTTTGTTCGCCAAACGCGTCGGCAAGAAACAGATCGTCCAGATTGAAGCCTTGCACGCCAGTGAGGTCCTTGCTCTGGTTGGCGCGCAGGAAGCGCTCGCTAACCGCTTAGCCGAAGCGGAAACGACGCGACTTGCCGCTGCCAACGACAGTGCTGAACTCCGCCTTGAACGTGATGAATTGCTCGCCCGCATTGAACGTATGCAACTTGATGCGCAGGAGTCGGCCAGCGCTTTCCAGGCCGAACGCGATGCACTCCACCGTGCCGGGGAGACTCTCAAGTTGGACGTTCTTCAGCGCATCGAAAACCTGGCGCGGGAAGCCGCGAGCCTGAGAAATGTAGCCATTACCTTTGAGCACTGGCACGAGGACATGGACTCGCTGATGGCCCAGAATCGCGAGATGCATAAGCAGAATGACGCATTCAGTGCCATTGTCAAACACATTGTCATTCTTTCGCTCAATGCGGCGATTGAAGCGGCGCGCGCCGGTGAGTCGGGGCGCGGTTTCGGTGTGGTCGCCGATGAGGTGAGAAATCTTGCTTTTCGTTCGGAAGCGCTGGCCAAGGATTTCAACAAAAGCCTGTACAAGAACGACCTGACGACGACCGCGACTTTTCAGGAAATCCAGGCCGACGGGAAAATGATCATCTCGGCCATCGGCGGGCTGGAATCACTGATCAGCCAGTTGAAGAATGAGTTTCACTAAGTGTCCACGATGATCAGCGAACACGCCAAGCAGGGGCTCGATCTCATTTTTACACGTGCCGCTCGCGCCTGCCTTGCGGCAGAAGCCAGCGACTCGGTGGTGATATCGCCACTGCGCGCTGCGCAGACGGGTGAAGCGCCGCAGGAGCATATTCTCGTCCTGACCATTGCGTCGTATGTCTTTCGCCTGCTGATTCTGTTTCATCTCGACAAGGATGAGCGAACGGAAGCCTACTTTACCCGGGGCAATCCCGATCAGACACTGGATGGGGTGATCGGCGAGGTCGGAAACCTGTGCTGCGGGGCGATCAACCGCGATCTCGGCCAACACTTCCTGCATACCGGAATGTCCACTCCCGCGCTGCTGAAAAAGCAATGCCTTCCCCATTTGCCGGAACTGAATCCGACCTATGTGTCACGGCACGAAATCGTCATCAATAATGCAGTGCGCATGCAAGCCACCTTGTGCTTTTGTGCCTACGCGCCGATTGATTTCCGGGTCGATGCCAGCGTCGCCCAGGAAGTCAGCGGCGAGCTCGAACTCTTTTGAACCCTGAACCTACAGTGAGCCACATGACAGAACAACCCGTAAGCAAGGTATTGATCCTCGACGACAGTCCGGCGCATGCCGACGCGATCAAGGCGTTTTGCAGCGACAACCAGCTGGTCGGACTGAAGGTCCGGGAAAACAACCTGATGTCGATTCTGCGTTCGAATATTGATCTGGGTGCCATCCTGTATTCGGAAGGCTATGGCGCTTCGGCCGTAGAGAATGCCGAAATTGCCCTGCGCATTCATACGTTGCGTCCCGAGCTGCCGATCATCCTGCGTCGTGATACACAGAACACACTTGACGGGATCGACGACTCCTTGCGCCGGGTGTTTTGCGCTGCCTACACGACCGATGACCTGTCGGGTTTGAGCCGAGTCATCGATGAGTACATCTTCAGTCTGGTCTATCCGAATGCTCTGGTGCGCGGAATATCGGAGATCACCGAAGGAGTTCTGGCCGGTCAGTTCCGCGAACTTACTCTGCGCTGGGACACGCCGTACATCGTCCGCGACCGGGTGATTTTTGGTGAAGTGTTCAGCCTGATCCCGCTGGAAAGCTCCTGGTGCCGCGGCTTCATGATGCTGCAGACCGAGGAGCAGCCCATTCTTGATGTCCTGGATGCCAGTGCTCCGGGAGAAGCCAGTGCTAACTTCCGACAAGTGAACAGCCTGCTGGGCGAAATCACCAATCTGATCTGGGGCGGCTTCAAGAATCGCTACGTCGGCGATGCGGCGGCGTCTTCCATGAACCAGATCCAGGTGCCGCTGATCGTCAATCACAAGCATAAATACATCTCGTTTGGCAGCGAGAACCCGCAGTTGTGCTTTCTCTATACGCTCACCGACAAACGCACGGGGAAGGCCGTGAAGCTCTATCAGCGCTTTGTGTTCAACCTCAACTGGTCGCCGGAAGATTTCAAGGAAATCGTTCAGGACACTCATGAACTGGTCGAGTCCGGCGAACTGGAACTGTTTTAACCCCCTTTAAAGGATATAAAGAAATGGCAAAGATTCTGGTGGTAGATGATTCAAGCACCGTGCGCGATGAAGTCGCCGGCTTCCTCAAGGGTAATAACCTTGACGTCGCTACGGCGGTCGATGGAAAAGATGGTTTGGTCAAACTGAAAGCCGATTCGGGAATCAAGCTGATCGTCTGTGATGTCAATATGCCCAACATGGATGGCCTGACCATGGCCGAAAAGGTGCGGAGCGAACTGGGCAACGCCTCGGTCAATATCATCATGCTTACCACCGAAAGCAGCCCGAGCATGAAGGAACGCGGCAAGGCCGCCGGTATCAAGGGCTGGATCGTCAAACCGTTCAACGGCGCGGCGGTTCTTGAAACGTTCAAGAAACTCAGTGCCTGAATAACTTTGATGTCCGTTCGTCCTGAGCCTGTCGAAGGATGAACGGACTATCGACGCCCCGAAGGAAGTCACCTCGGGGGACAGGCTCAGTTCGAACAGGATCTATTCTGGGCCCGGTTGGACAAAAACAAATCCGCATTTGTCATCAGGCGTTGCAACACAACGGTAAAGAAAATAGCTGATGATGGCTCTGTCATCTTACGGAGAAGCGAATGGCCATGACCGATCGAACCTATTGCTATCACTGCCGGAGTTATCACCCAGCGCATGTAATGACTCAGGTGCCTACCGCAGGTGGCAAGCGCTGGCGCTGCCTGAAGAGTTTTTCTTACGGCCAGACCAGTCAGGCCCAACGCGATGCCTTCGGGAAAAAGGTCAGCGAACTGAATCGCGCTAGCAGCGCCTCGCTCAGTCGAGCGAGACTGCCGCGCCCGGTGCTCGAAGTGATTCGTAGTGCCTCAGGCGGAAGGTGAGTCGGGAATGAAGATACTGATTGTCAGTGATGCCTGGGAGCCTCAGGTCAATGGCGTGGTGCGCACGTTGAAGATGACGCGCCGTGAGCTCGAGAGCAAGGGTCACCAGACCGAACTCATTTCGCCGCAGGGCTTTCGTTCGCTGCCCTGTCCGACCTATCCCGAGATCCGCCTGGCGTTGACGACGCCGCAGGAGATGGCGCGACGAATCGATCACTTTGCACCGGACTGTCTGCATATCGCCACCGAAGGCCCGCTTGGCTGGATGGCGAGAAGTGTGGCGCTGAAGCGGAATTGGCCTTTTACCACGGCGTATCACAGCCGTTTTCCAGAATATGTTCACGCCCGACTTCGTTTGCCGGTGTCATTGACTTATGCCCTGCTGCGTCGCTTTCACAATGCCGCACATTTCACGCTTGCGCCGACGCCGGCCATCGTCGCCGACCTCAAGCTAAGAGGATTTCACGGTGCTCGGGTGTGGTCGCGCGGCGTCGATCTGGGTCTCTTTGACGTCTCTGGAGAACGCGAAGCTGCAGCCAAACGACCGGTGTTCCTCTACGTCGGGCGCATCGCCGTGGAAAAACAGGTGGACGCCTTTCTGCGCCTCGATCTGCCAGGGGAAAAGTGGGTGGCTGGCGAAGGCCCAGAGCGTCGGCGCCTGCAGGCGAAGTACCCGGAGGCGCGCTGGCTCGGAGTGCTCAACGGTGAAGAACTGGCACGCCTGTACCGCTCGGCCGACGTCATGGTTTTTCCCAGCGTGACCGATACCTTCGGGCTGGTCATGGTTGAAGCCATGGCCTGTGGAACCCCGGTTGCCGCCTTCCCGGTGCCGGGACCGATCGACGTCATTGGCAGTTCGGCCGGAGGCGTCATGCATACCGATTTGCGTGAAGCCTGTCTGCGGGCGCTGGCCTTGCCACGCGATCAGGTGCGCCTGCGGGCTGAACAATTCACCTGGTCAAGCGCAACGGATCAGATGCTCGACGCCTTGCAGATCATCCCCTCAAGAAGGCCGGTGGCGATGCCGCAAACGACAGTCCTGGGCGCAGCACCGTCAATTGATTGAGCGGCCTGTCAGGTGCCGGCCGAGAGATACGTAGGAATTCGCGAGCAGCTTAATGCAGCCACCCGCGAGTTGCTGCGTTAAGCTTTTTCAGAGGTCATTGGGGAGCCAGGAAATCTGCCAGTCATCTGCAAAGAACTGGTCGATGATTTTTTCAAAATCAAAAAAATTCTGGATCATGGCAACGTCCCTTTCATGGTCAGCGTCGAGGAGTTGTTACCGTATCCGGCTCTTGTTAAGCGGGCGTTACAGAAATAGGTTAACCGGATTAAACGTTGAATGTCGCCTAAGGGCGCGAAGAATCAGGCGATTTGGTTTGAATATTCCGGAATAACCGGTGTCAGCAAATATCCATAAGGTTGACACCACGCCACAGTTCTCGACCGGCAGAGTCTGCCTGAATCTGGACTATTTGGCGCCCAACAAGGACGGAAATCGCCCAGCCCTGAAGAGGCGCGTATTTATTCGCTTTGCGGCAAGCCCGTGGTTGTGGCAGCACCCTAGGCGCTGGTAACGCTGTCACGCCGATTTACTTCAGCATGCCCAGCAATTTCTCCGCCGCCAGTTCTGACGAAGCCGGGTTCTGGCCGGTGATCAGCAGGCCATCGACGAGCACATAGGGATGCCAATCCGGGCCCTTCGAATACTCGCCCCCGTTGGTCTTGAGCATGTCTTCCACGAGGAAGGGCACGATCTGGGTGAGTTGCACCGCGTCTTCTTCGGTATTGGTAAAGCCGGTGACACGCTTGCCCTTGACCAGCGGCGCTCCATCAACATTGCGGGTATGGCGCAGCACACCGGGAGCATGGCAGACAGCCGCGACAGGTTTGCCGGCGGCGATCATGGCTTCGATCAGTGCGATGGATTGCTTGTCTTCCGCCAGATCCCACAGCGGGCCGTGGCCACCGGGATAGAATACGGCGTCAAAATCGGCCACATTCAGCGTAGCGAGTTTGGCCGTGCTGGCCAGCAATGCAATGCCTTCAACATCAGCTTTGAAGCGCGTCGTGGCCGCAGTTTGTGCCGAAGGGTCATCGCTTTTCGGGTCCAGCGGCGGCTGGCCGCCCAACGGGGAGGCCAGGGTGATTTTTGCGCCGGCTTCCTTGAAAATGTAATACGGTGCGGCAAATTCTTCGAGCCAGAAACCGGTCTTCAAACCGGTGTTGCCGAGTTGATCGTGCGAGGTCAGTACCATCAGGATGTTCATGTTGTTTCTCCAATAATTAGGCGGTGGTCACGTGCAGACGCACGTCAACGTTGCCGCGCAGGGCGTTCGAATACGGGCAGACCAGGTGCGTTGCTTCGACCAATCGGCCAGCGTCCGCTTCGCTCAAGCCAAGGATTGCCACATAGAGATCCACGTCGAGCGAGAAGCCGCCCTCCCTGTTCTGGCCGATGCCGACCTCGGCGCTGGTCTTGCTACCGCTCAGAGTCAGTTTCTGTTTCTCGGCGACGTGTTTGATGGCGTTATCGAAACAGGCCGCATAGCCGATGGCAAAGAGCTGCTCCGGATTGGCTCCCAGCTTGTCGGTACCCGGTGCGGCAAGATCAAAGGCGAGCGAACCGTCGTCCAGTGCTGCATGACCGGTACGGCCGCCGATGGCGGTGGCACGGGTTTTGTAGAAAATTTTCATGAAGGGTTCCTTGAGTTTGTTTTATGAGAGAAAGTGGTAACGGTTCAGTTCTTGTTCAGTTGAATGACGAGCTTGCCGAAATTTTTTCCCTTGAGCAGGCCGATAAAGGCTTCAGGTGCGGCTTCCAGGCCGGTAACGATGTCCTCGCGGAATTTGATCTTGCCGTCGGCGAGCCAGGCGCTCATGGCTTTGAAGAACTCGGGATAACGATGCCCGTAGTCGTCGAAAATGATGAAACCTTGCATCTTGATGCGGCGAACCAGGATTTTTCCCATCAGGTAGGCGAGTCGGTCTTTTCCGTCCGGCAGTTCGGCCACGTTGTACTGTGAGATCAGGCCACACAGGGGAACGCGAGCGCCAATATTGAGCAGCGGCAGTACCGCATCAAAGACCGCGCCACCAACGTTTTCGAAATATACATCGATACCGCTGGGGCAGGCGGCAGCGAGCCGGGTTCGGAGGTCGGTCGAGCGGTGGTCGATGCAGGCATCGAAACCAAGTTCCTCGACCACGTAGCGACATTTGTCCGCACCACCAGCAATGCCCACGACGCGACATCCCCTGAGTTTTGCGATCTGTCCAACGACTGAACCAACGGCTCCGCTGGCCGCTGCCACGACGACTGTTTCACCGGCTTTTGGCTGGCCGATATCAAGCAAACCCATGTAAGCCGTAAATCCGGGCATCCCCAGAACGCCCAGGGCCAGCGAGGGTTGCGCCATGCTTCCCAACTTGCTCAGACCGGTTCCGTCGGACACTGCGTATTCCTGCCAGCCGGAATAGGCAAGGACCAGTTCGCCCTCGACAAAGTCTGAGTGTCGAGAGGTATCTACTCGGCAGACCGTGGCTCCTACCATCACTTCATCGATGGCGACCGGCGCGGCATACGACTTGGCGTCGCTCATGCGTCCTCGCATGTAGGGATCGAGTGATAGATAGAGCGCTCGCAGCAAGACCTGCCCTTCAGCGGGAACGGGAATCGACGTGGTTTCCAGGCGAAAATTGGCGGCCGTTGGCTCGCCGACAGGGCGGGAGGCCAGTACGATGCGGCGGTTTTCTTTAGTGTTCATGAGGTTCTCCTTGGGAGTAAATGAATGAATTGAGTTTTTTCTTGGGCTACAGGCTGGCTTCGAGCACGCGCTGACTGACATCCAGCGTCACGTCCTTATGTTCGCCGATGGCAATCATGCCGTGAGCCTTGAGCTGGGCGATGATTGTCGGAACAGCGTCCGCGCCGATGCCATACGCGCTCAGGTGGGTTGGCAGTTCCAGGCTCTCGAATAAGGCACGCGTTTTCGCAATGGCGGCGTCAATTCGCTCGTCTTCACTGCCAACGTTGATCTGCCACACGCGTTCGGCATATTGCAAAAGTTTGCCGCGCTTGCTCTCGCGACGTACTTGCAGCATCGCCGGAAGCACCACGGCCAGGGTTCGGGCGTGGTCAATGTCGTATTTGGCCGTCAGCTCGTGTCCAATCATGTGGCTCGCCCAATCCTGCGGTACACCGGCTCCTATCAGGCCATTGAGGGCCAGTGTGGCCACCCACATCAGGTTGGCGCGCGCGTTGTAGTCTGTGCTGCTGATCGCTTCAGGGCCATGCTCGATAAGAGTCAGCAACAGCCCCTCAGCGAAGCGATCCTGCACATAGGCCTGCGCCGGGTAGGTCAGGTATTGCTCCATCACATGTACAAACGCATCGACAACGCCGTTGGCGAGCTGGCGTTTTGGCAGCGTGTAGGTCTTGGTCGGATCCAGTACCGAGAACACTGGGAATAATGCGCGATTCATGAAAGGCAGCTTGGCACCCTGCGCCTTGATCGTGACCACTCCGCCGTTATTCATCTCTGACCCGGTGGCCGGCAGAGTTAGCACACTACCGAAGGGCATTGCCTGGCGAATGGTCGAGCCAAACTGGAAAAGGATCTCGGCAGGATCGCCGTCGATCAATGCTGCAGCAGCCACAAACTTGGTGCCATCAATGACCGAACCGCCACCCACGGCAAGCAGGAAATCGATCTGGTTCAACTTGATCTGTTCAACCGCGCGCATCAATGTTTCGAAGCTCGGATTGGGCTCAATGCCGCCGAACTCGAAGATTTCACGTGAACCAAGTGCAGCATGGACTTCGGCCAGCGTTCCGGTCTTGCGCGCACTTTCCCCGCCGAAGAGAATCAGCACGCGTGCCGTGGCGGGCACCAGTGTGTTCAACTCGGCGATACGCCCTTCACCGAAAACGATATGGGTTGGATTGTAATAGTCAAAGCGATTCATCTTTCTATCCTTTAATAAATAGACCGGTCGTCTATAGTTTCTTCAAAAAAATGCGCGGCCAAAAAAGTCCGCGCGTCATAAATCAGGTCCGTCAGGTCAGTATCAGCACTTGACGGGTTGTCTGCAACGCAGCATCGAGCGCACTGCCATCGCGTCGAAGTTTGGAAATCAGTGACGCGCCCAGCCACGCTCCGTATAACCATTGAGCGCACGCGACAGGAGACTGTGCGTTTTGAATTGAACCGTCGGTCTGCCCTGCTGCGATGCAATCTGCAATGCGTTGTATGATCCGTTCAGTCCCTTGGAGCATGGTGCTGCGCATCGCCTCCGATAAATCCGATATCTCGGCACCCAGTTTGACGATTAAGCACTTGCGCACAGCTTCGTCGCCTGTCTGCGTGTCAATCCAGCGCTGGAAATAGGCCATCAAGCGTTGTGCCGCAGTTAAATCGGTGCGGCCAAGCAGCGCATCGAGATTAAGTAGATACGTCTCGAAATAAGTTTCAAGTAGCGCAATACCGAACAACTCTTTCGAAGCGAAATAATGGTAGAAAGATCCCTTGGGTACGCTCGCGCTCGCCAGAATCTCCGAAAGACCGACGCCCACAAAACCTTTTCCGGCAACCAACTGCTGGCCGCAGGCGAGGATGTGTTGGCGGGTATCGATGCGTTCAGAACTCATGAGACGAATCTTACGGCAAAACAGACCGGTCGTCTAGTGTTTTTTCGTCGTTCGATTACAGCGTGCGGCATCTGGATCATTCAGTCACCTGAGGGATTGGCCTGACATTCAATCCGGTTTCTCGGCAAGGACGCTATTTGCCGGGTACAGTTTGCCACCAGAATCAATCCAAACGGTTGGAACGACAGGTTGCTCAATAAGCAGCCCCTCAACTTTCCTCACCTTTGGCACCATGCATGCGCTGCCAGCGCTGGACAGCCGCATTGGATAAAAATCCTGAGCGTCGGCTGATTGCCGCACTGCGACAACACCAATGAAGACAGTTCCGGCCGCTATGATGCAACAAGCAAATGCAGGGAGCATCCGATCGCTCTGGCGTATGTTTTCAAGTGGGTAGACTCCTCGTTTTGATAATTCCCACCACTCCCGAGAGTCTGGGAATCAAGAATTCGAGCATTGGATTTCACTGGAGAAAAAAGGCATTCAACGAAATATCATTTCGCTGAAATCAGCTTGTAATCATCGGTTTTTATAGTTCTCCCAAAGTCCCTCAGGAGAAAACCATGACCACAAACTTGATTGAAGCACGGCAACTGGCTCGCGCGGCTCGGCCCAAACTGACGGTAGGTATTGCCCGCTATGCGTGGGAAATCAAAGCGGCACAAAAGTTGCGATACAAAATTTTTGCCGACGAACTCGGTGCCCGCCTGCCGACGCATCGCCCTGGCATTGATCAGGACCGCTATGACGCGTATTGCGAACACCTGATCGTACGTGATGAAGGGGCGAACAAAGTGGTCGGTACCTATCGCATCCTCTCGCCAGAAAAAGCGCAGAAGATCGGCAGCTACTATTCCGAGAGTGAGTTTGACCTGGCGCGTCTTGACCACCTGCGCCCGAGCTTGGTCGAAATTGGCCGTTCCTGCGTGCATGCTGACTATCGTACGGGGGCAACCATCGCTCTGCTGTGGGCCGGGTTGGCCAAATACATGCTGGATCATCGCTATGAGCATCTGATCGGCTGCGCCAGCATCAGCATGGCCGATGGCGGGCACGCCGCGGCCAGTATGTTCAAGCGCCTGGAAGCGCATATGAGCCCTCTCGAGTACCGGGTGTTTCCGCGTTATCCGCTGTCGATGGATGCGCTCAACAGCGACCTGGCTGCCGAGTTGCCACCGTTGATCAAGGGTTATTTGCGTGCCGGCGCCTATGTTTGTGGTGAGCCGTCCTGGGACCCGGATTTCAATACGGCCGATCTGCCGATCCTGTTGCCGATGTCGCGGCTGGATAGCCGTTATGCGAAACACTTTACCGGGAAAGAAAGCTGAACGTGGCACAGTCAGATCCGCCGACACACCAAGGGGTTCGACTGCTCCGTGGTGCCCGTATAGGTCTGCATCTGCTCTGGGCGGCGATGACTGTCGCCAGTGTTTACCCGTTCATAGGCAATTCGCGCCGGCTCTGGCTGAAACAGCGCTGGTCACGCCAGTTGCTGGAAATCCTCGGGGTGCGAATTGATGCGCAATTGAGCGGTGCAGCGCCGGGCAGCCTGTTTGTCGTCAACCATGTTTCCTGGCTCGATATCTATGCGTTGAACGCCGCGCGTCCGATGGCCTTCGTGGCCAAAGCCGAGGTCAGCCGCTGGCCGCTGGTCGGTTGGCTGTCAGCGAATACCGACACGCTTTTTCTGAGCCGAGAAAGCCGACGCCAGGCGAAAGAGATGAACGAACGGATCAGCGGGTTGCTGACGGCCGATAAGGACGTGGCGTGTTTCCCGGAAGGGACGACGACCGATGGCACCGAGGTGCTGAAATTTCACAGTGCCTTGCTGCAGTCGGCCATCGATTCTGGCCGTCCGGTACAGCCCGTGGCGCTGGCTTACTACGATGCCGATGGCCGTCGCAGCCGCGTGCCGGCCTATGCTGGCGATACCACGATGGGTGAGAGCCTGGCAGCCATTCTCGCCTGCCGATCGCTGACCGTGCGTTTGCGGCCCACGTCGTCGCTTGATCCTCGCGTCATGACCCGTAGCGAAATGGCGCAGGCAGCGCAAGGCGCCATCGCGGTCAGCCTAGGCTTGCCCAGCGGCAACGAATGGGCCGAGCCGATTGATGCGCCGAGGATCAATTCTTCGGTCGGAGGTCAGGCGGATTGCGATATTTCCGCAACGCGCCTGAATCCCGCAAGCGCAGGCTAGCTTTACTGTTTGAGCAGGCGCAGCAGGGTGTCGGCGAGGACCTCGCTGCCCTTGACGATGTCGCTGGTCTGGGTGAATTCTTCACGGTCATGGCTGATGCCATTTTTGCTGGGAATAAAAATCATCGCCACCGGAATCGATTCCCCTCGGCTGTTTCGGGCTGCCGCCACGATGCCGGCGTCGTGACCTGCACCGCTGGTCATGTACTGGTACTTGTAGCCCCGTTTGATGGCCGCGGCCTCGATCATGTTTTCAATATGCAGATCGAGTGATTCGGCGGGGTCTCCGGTTCCCAGGCTGGAAATCTTGACGCTGGTGTTGAACTTCTTGGCGACGCTTCGCAGTGTCTCGAGCGCTTCTGAGGCGTAATCATCACGGGTTTTTTTGTGGTTGCTGCGAATGTCCAGAAAGAAATAGCCATAGCCGCTGACCTTGGTCATGGCGTTTTCAAGCAAGGCGCCTCCGGCCTTGTTGATTTCGGCATCGGAGTTCAGTACGCCGATGGTCTGTACCAGGTCCTGGCCTTTTTCCGTATGCTGGTAGAGCAGCTTGTCCAGCTCAACCTGCATGTTGCTGATGCTCAGATTGGCGTCTTTTCGGTAGGTGGTGCCCATCGGTGTTGCACCCGAGTGATCAAAACGCCCGATAACCTCGACCTTGTAGCGCGCACCACCGCGAATGCTGGTGACGATGCCAATGACGTCGCGATCCGTTTCCAGTTTGTTGGCCTGTTCGATGTGCAGTTCGACATAAGCCTTGATCTTGTCACTTTCACTGACCGGATAGGCCGGCTTGTTGTCGCGGATGAAGGTGGGGTCGAAGCCTTGTTTCCTGATAGCGTCTTCCAGAGTGATGCCGTTGTATTTGCGCTTGAGCAGGTCGGTCGGCATTTTGTCGCCCCAGGCCGCCTTGGATCCCTTGTAGGCGTATTGGAAAGTGGCCGATTCCTCACCGCGCCAGAGGACCAATTCGATGTCCTTGTCTGCCGGAATGGCTTGAGCATCGATCAGACTTTTGATGGCTTCCAGCCCGCTGACGATTCCAACGGCACCATCAAACGTGCCGCCCGAGGGAACGGTGTCCATGTGCGAACCGGTTTGGATGACGTTATTGCTGTTGTTCCGGGTGCGCAGGAACAGGTTGCCGATGCCGTCGTAGCGGGCTTCTAGACCGATTTTTTCGCCTTCCTGCTTGATGTATTCCATTCCCCTGGTCTCTTCATTCGACCAGGCGGCACGGGTGAATCCATCATCGAGTTTGGGACCGAGATTGCCGACTTTGGAGAGTTGATCAATGTGTTTCTGAACGCGTGCTTCGCTGACATTGAGGGTTTGAGCATTGGCGCTGCTGCATAACACGCTGGTGAGCGTCAGAACGGTGAGCAGTGTGGTGGTTTTGAAAGGGCTATGCACAGGGTTTCTCCAAGGGGGGGGGTCCGTCGGGGGAATTCGTTGTGCATAGATAATAGGACGAAAACCTGTGGCAAGCCAGTGATACGAGTATTGATCCGGCACGAATCCATACTCGTTCGTTGCTTCCCTAGACCCCTAGACTTTGAAGCGATCAACCATCTGCTGCATCTCGGTAGATAGTTTTTTCAGCGCTTCGGATGCTTTTCTCGCTTCGCTCATTGCCGCTGTGTTCTCTTCACTCATCGAAGCAATGACTTCAACCTGTTTGGCGATCATCTCGCTCGCCGTGCTCTGTTCCTTGAGCGCGGTGGCAATATCGGAAGAAACCTCGACGACTCGGTCGGAGCCTTCACGAATCTGGATGATCGAATCTCCGGCCTGTTGCGCACTTTCAGCATTTTTGGTTACTTGAATGGCAATTAGCGACATGTCAGCGACCGCATGGCGCGTCTCGTTTTGGATGGCCGAGATGACATCGGCAACTTCCTTGGTCGACAGAGTGGTTCGCTCAGCCAGCTTGCGCACTTCATCGGCCACGACGGCGAATCCCCGTCCTTGCTCTCCGGCGCGCGCTGCTTCAATGGCGGCGTTCAAGGCCAGAAGATTGGTTTGGTCGGCAATTTCCTTGATCACGCTGACGATGCTGCCAATCTCGTCAGTGCGCTGACTCAGTTTTTCCATCGTTCGTGATGTCCCTTGAACGCTTTCCGCCATCTCAACCATCTCACGTACGGTCTGGTCGATAATCTGTCCACCGGCCTTGGCATTGGTCCGCGACTCCTGGGCAATGCCCTGGGCCGTCGTTGAGGAATCAGAAACGTGCGTTACGCTGACGGCCATTTCTTCGACGGAGGCGGCCATCGAGGAAGTCGCCTCGTTCTGTTGTTCAACCGCAGCTGAGAGCTGGGAGACTGAATTTGACAACTCATCAGAGGTGCAGGAGACGTGACTGCCCGCCTCCTTCATGCTGCGCAACACAGATTGGAATTCTTCTAGCAGGGCGTTGACGCTAATTGCCACCTGGGCCATTTCGTCGTTGCCCGAAATGGAAATGCGGCGGGTTAGATTAAGGTTCTGTTTAATGTCCGTAGTTGCCGATTGAACGTTTTCAATCTGCGCAGATATCTGCCGCAGCGTTACAAATGCGATTCCGCCAGTCAGAACAAGACCGATCATGATCATTCCGATCAGCAGATTCCGCGAATTGACGAAAGATATTTGCGCCGAAACAATCTGTTTGTCGAAATGCTCGAATTCACTTTTTTCCAAGGCCAGGACAATTTTATTGATTCCTTCGGTGGTTTCCCGGTCTTTGCCTTTTACCGCCACATCAACCTTTTTTCCGGCGTCCGGGTCGGACTTGTTAAAGCCGGCAAGCGCTGACCTATAGGAACTACCGAGTTCGGCATGATCCTTGATGAGTTTTTCAAGATCATTGATGGCATTGGTATTCGACGGCGCATTCTCTTTTTTGAGTACTTCGACGGCTTTCTTCAAGCGTTCCTGAACCACTTTTTCCTTTTCAAAGAATAACTTTTCATAGCGTGCAAAGTCTTCTTCCTTGTTGCCGCGGATCAGGATGTTCTTCCACTCCTGGACCTGTGTCTTGAAATCGATACTGGCTGTTTGAATATTCACCAGCGTTTCAACGCCCACACGAATGCCGGCGAGATCGGCCTCCAACTGTGAATTGAAGCGCGACAGCTGAATCAGGCCAAATCCTCCCGCGACAACCAGACCGCCAACAGCGAGGATTCCCAGAATGAGGATTCTGAATTTGATGGTCAGGTTTTTCATGCGAATTGACTCCCGCATTGCACAGAGAAGAACATCTTTAAAAATAAAGATTTATCTGTGTATGACAGATGTGCGTACGGAAGTTCAAGTTTGTCAAACTAAGGTGGGGCGATGCCCAGGCTAACGGGGTGTTGCCAATGCTTGAAAAGATACTTTGTGACGATAAAACAGCGGGTTACTGAAAGTCTGTGGCGGGCGGACGGGGGGCGCTGGGCGATCCTCGGGTCAAACCATCACGGATTCCGTTTGCCGCTGTGTACGACGAGGTGCTCAGCTATTGGCGATGCGTTCTTCGATTTCTTCTGCCGTAGCATGACGAACATGCAGCCCCTTGACCATGAAGACCACATATTCGGCAATGTTGGTCGCGTGGTCGCCGATCCGTTCAATGGCCTTGGCAATGGTCATCAGATCGAGAGAGCAGGTGATGGTGCGCGGGTCTTCCATCATGTAAGTGATCAGCTGGCGGGTAGCCGATTCATATTCCGAGTTGACCAGTTCGTCGAGGCGCATGGCTTCGGTGCACAGGCTGACATCGAGGCGGGCAAATCCATCCAGCGACAGGCGCAGCATTTTCAATGCGGTTTCGGCCATGTGATTGAGTTCGACGTTGAGCGCACACACGGTGGTTTGTCGCTGCATCGAAAGCCCCAGGCGGGCGATCTTGCGCGCCTTGTCACCGACGCGTTCAAGATCGGCGATGGCCTTGAGTACGGAAACGATCATGCGCAGATCAATGGCCGTCGGCTGGCGTTTGGCGATAATCTGGTTGCACAGGGTGTCAATCTCTTCTTCCATCTGATTGACCAGTTCGTCGTCGCGAATGACCTCTTCGAGAAATGGCTGATTGCCGCTGTACAGACCATCCATCGCCTTGCGTACCTGTTGTTCGGCGAGACCGCCCATTTGCAGCACGCGGGTGCGCAGAGTTTCGAGTTCAAAATCGAAATTCTTGGAGGTGTGGTCGCTCATTTTTCGTACTCCATCATGTTTCTGCATAGTGAAACCAGTCCGGGGAGTTTAGTCGTTGAACGTTACAGTTATGTTTCAATCGCCGGTCAATGTGCGGACACCGTTTTCCGTGCCGAGCAGGCAGACGTCGGCGGGGCGGCAGGCGAAGAGGCCGTTGCTGACGACGCCGACAATCTGGTTGATGCGAACTTCCAGATCGACCGGGTCGAGGATCTGCAGGCCCTTGACGTCAAGAATGAGATTGCCGTTGTCGGTGACAAAGCCCTCGCGTACGACCGGCGTGCCACCGAGCTTGGCGAGTTCGCGCGCGACGTAGGCACTGGCCATCGGAATGACTTCGACCGGCAGCGGGAATTTTCCCATCACCTCGACATATTTGGTGCCATCGACAATGCAGACGAATTTTTTGGCCACTGCGGCGACGATCTTCTCGCGCGTCAGCGCGCCGCCGCCGCCCTTGATCATGTGCATTTCGGCGTTGATTTCGTCGGCACCGTCGATATAGACCGGCAGGTCGGTGATGTCGTTGAGGTCGAAGACCTTGATGCCGTGGCCTTCGAGGCGCATCCGGGTGTCCTCGGAGCTGGCGACGGCACCGGCGATTTTGTCCTTCATGCCGGCCAGCGCTTCAATAAACAGGCGGGCGGTTGATCCGGTGCCGACCCCGACGATTTTTCCTTCAACGACGTGGTCGAGTGCTGCGCGAGCGACAGCCCGCTTGAGTTCATCCTGATTCATTGTGCTTTGATCCGGTGTGATGGGAGAGTGGCCCCTATTCTAATCGATGGGCAGCAATGGTGACAGAGCGAGCCGGTACTGCCCGGTGTCTATGGCAGAACCAAAATGTCACTGAAATGACGCGGAACTGTAACGAGGGCACTGCACCATGCCGGCATGCCTTCAGTTCGATCCATCTTCATTTCCGATATCCATCTGGGTACGCGAGCCTGCCAAGCCGAGCGACTGAATGAATTCATGCGTCACTACGACGCCGAAAACGTTTTTTTGGTCGGCGATATTGTCGATTTCTGGGCGATGAAAAGAAACGTGGTGTGGACCGCCGCCCAGAACACCTTTGTCCAGAAGATTCTTCGGCGGGCGCGTCACGGCGAGCGGGTCGTATTTATTCCCGGCAATCACGACGAGGCGCTGCGCGATTACCTGGGGATTGCCTTTGGCGACATCGAAGTCGTTGGCGAAGTGGTGCACGAACTCGCCGACGGTCGTCGCTTCCTGTTGCTGCACGGCGACGAGTTCGATCAGATTACCCGGCATCACCGCTGGATTGCCATTCTCGGCGACGTGATGTACGACGTTCTGGTGCGTCTCAATTCGATTCTGTCGTTTGTCCGCCGCCGCTTCGGCATGACCTGTTACTGGTCGCTGGCGGGCTATGCCAAGCGCCGGGTCAAGAAAGCCATGCAGTTCATTTTCGATTTCGAGGACACGGCGATTCGCGCTGCCCGCCAGCGCGGGCTCGACGGAATTATCTGCGGGCACATCCACAGCGCGGCACTGCGCGAGGTTGACGGGGTGTCGTACGTCAATTGCGGTGACTGGGTCGATAGTTGTACGGCCATTGTCGAGCATCTCGACGGCCATCTCGAAATGATCGTCTGGGGAAGCGATCCCCAAGCGTTGAGCACTTTACCTGAGGAGGACACCGTATGCGTGTCGTAATGGTTTCAGATGTCTATTTTCCCCGCATCAATGGTGTGTCGACGGCCATTCAGACGTATCAACAGTCCTTGCGTACGCACGGCGTTGAAGTCAGTCTGGTGGCTCCTGATTACGGGCAGCCCTGCACTGAATCATGGATTTCAAGAGTCCCAGCGCGGCCGGTTCCGGGTGATCCGGAAGACCGTCTGGTGCGTTGGGGTGCGATGCACGATGCCGTCGAGCAGGCGGTCGAGCAAGGCTGCGACCTGATTCACATTCAGACGCCATTCGTCGCGCATTACGCCGCGACGCACACGGCGCGTCGCTACGGCGTGCCCGTCGTGGCCACCTATCACACGCTGTTTGAGGAGTATCTGAAGCATTACGCGCCACTGGTTCCGTCGGCCTGGCTACGCGGGCTGGCACGGACTTTCTCGCGCCGGCAGTGCAATGCGCTCGATGCCATCATTGTGCCCTCCAAGGCCATTCACGAGCGGCTGGGTCAATACGGAGTGAGCACCCCGATGCACATCCTGCCGACCGGGGTTTCGCTTCCTTCGCCGGCGAGCGATGGGCGGCGAGCATTTCGCGAGCGCCATGGCATTGCTGAATCGCGTCCAGTGGCCCTTTTTGTCGGGCGCGTGGCGCACGAGAAAAATATCGATTTTCTGCTCGACGCCATTGATCTGACGCGCGAGACGGTTCCTGATGTGCTGTTGATCATTGCCGGAGAAGGTCCAGCGCTGAAACATCTACATAAAGCCGTGGAAGACCGTGGTTTGGCTGCTCAGGTGCTGTTTATCGGCTATATGGATCGACAGCGCGAGCTACCCAACTGTTATGCGGCGGCCGATGTCTTTGTCTTTGCCTCGCGGACCGAAACTCAGGGGCTGGTTCTACTGGAGGCGATGTCCACCGGTTTGCCCGTGGTCTCGCTGGCTGAAATGGGGACGCTGGATATTCTTGGGGCGGCGCGTGGAGCGGTGGTTCCGGCAGATAATCCGTATTCCTTTGCGTTGGCCTTGTCCGATGTGCTGAGGGATTCAGAGAAACGGCAACGCTTGTCGCAAGAAGGCCGGGTTTATGCCGCAGAGTGGTCTGAGGGGGCGCTGGCCGGGAAAATGGCCGATCTTTACCGGCAGATCGTGGCGCGGCATGTCAGCCGCGAAGCGATGAATTTCAATGCTTTGCCGCTGCGTTAAGGGGCGATATTTCGAGATCGTTGTGGCACAATCATTTGGCTTGAATTTTCGTATGCGGTGCTGGCAAGGAGACGTTTGTGCTTGAGGAAAGTCCGTTCAAGGGAAAAACTGGCATGCAGCGCGTGTGGAACGCCCTGCACTATTCACTGGCGGGCTTGCGTGCTGCTTTTTCCTGTGAGGATGCCTTTCGCCAGGAAGCCTTGCTGGCCGCACTTTTAATCCCCGTGAGTTTTTTTCTGCCAGTCAGTGGCGTCGGGCGTGCATTGATGATCGCCAGTGTCTTGCTGGTGCTGATTGTCGAGCTGCTCAATTCGGCGATCGAGGCCGCGGTTGATCGAGTCTCTCTTGATCGGCATCACCTCTCGAAACGCGCCAAGGACATCGGTAGCGCGGCAGTTCTTCTGGCGCTGATCAATGTCGCCGTTGTCTGGGGCTGTGTATTGCTGGGGTGAATTTAGAAGCCAATGGTCTGTGTCCCGGCTTTTTCAAGGCGATTGCGCCCGTTCCTTTTGGCCTCGAGCAAGGCATTGTCAGCCGCCTCGGTGAGATCTTCTGCTGAACAGAAGGCTGGGTAGGACGCTACTCCTGCACTGAACGAGGCGTAGAAAACACCTTGCGAATGGGCGTGTGGCAGTGACGCGAAATCATGCCGGATGCTGTCAATGACCGCCGCTGCTTTTCCTGGCTCAACGTCGGGCATGGCGATCAGAAATTCCTCACCGCCGTAACGGCCAATCATGTCGGAGGAACGAAGGCGTCCCTTGAGTAGCCAGGAGAGGTTGCGGATCACCTGGTCGCCAACGGGGTGGCCGTAGGTGTCGTTGATCGACTTGAAGTGGTCAATATCGATCATGATCACGGTGAGCGACTTGGGCGCGGATTTATTTTCCGCCATGGTATGTAATTGTGCTTTTGCAGCGGTGTGGTTAAGCAGACCGGTCAAACCGTCAATTCTTGTGGAACGCTGAGTTTCGCGAAAACGCTCAATCTTTGTCTTGACTACAGCAGCCAGGAGAACGGGGTTGAATGGCTTGATCAGGAATTGGTCGCCGCCCAGACGGAGTGCTTCGACCTGCATGCCGACATCGGATTCGCCTGAAAGATAAACGATGGGTAAGGACGTGTAGGCGGACATCTGGCGGAGTACGCGAGTGGCTTCGATGCCATTGAAGCGCGGCATGTACATGTCCATCAGCACCAGATCAGGGTGGTAGCTTTCAAGCTCAAGGAGAAGGTTTCCCGGGTCGCGGATGGCCCGGCTGTCGATGTGGTGTTCGGATAGGGTGCGCTGGATCAGTGCCGTCGCCACGCGAGAATCCTCAACCACCAGCACACGGTATCTCTCGGGTTCGAAGTTCTGGACGAGATCCAGAATACAGTTGAGAACCCGTGAGGAGCCGTTTTCGTGCGGAATCGTCAGGTCAATGCCCGATCGCATCAGGGAAACAACGGTCTCAATGGTCGGCTGTGCGCCTAAATAAATCAACTGGCTTGCTGCGCAGCGCTGACGAGTTTCTGTTATCTGGGCCAGTTTGTCTGTGGCTGACGAGTCATTGCTGGGAATAAAGAGCACGGCCAACGGAGCTTCGCCGTCAGGGAGGTTTTCTTCCCAAAGTAATTCTTGGGTGCGTATGCCGAAGAAATCGAGTTGCTTTCTCAGGGCTTTGGCCATCTCACGCATGTCATGCGAGACAACCAGCCAGACCGAGCGGGGTTTGATCCAGTCGGACTCCGCTGCGCCGGGTGTTTGATCTTCCGTTCTTCGCTCAGCAACTACGTGCCGAGACGACGAGATGGTATCCAGCAGCTGGTTTATCTGGGAGAGAAGCACTCCGGTGTTCTGCTCATCGAGCGGATGCGATCGGGGTTCTCCAAGACGAGCCAGGGCCGAGTTTTCGAGCGCTTCACAAAGGCGTACCAGCCCGGGCAGCCTTATCCGGCTGAAGTATTCGGTCAGGCTATTGACGGCGACAGTGAACTCGATGAAATGGTCGAATGTTCCAGTGTCAACGTACTGCTCCCAGCGCGTTCGTAGAACGTAAAGGCGTTGATCGGTGGCATTGGAGACAGACATGACCATGACCCAAAGAGTGACCTGGTATTATCGCCAAATTTATTGGGATAAACAACCTGTTTGGTTGTTTATCCCGCTTCAAAATGCCACGTTGTGTTGCTTTTATTTCCTTCGTGACGGCGGGATATCGGTGCAGCTGCCGTGCGCCACTTCCGCCGCCATGCCGATGGTTTCACCCAGCGTCGGGTGCGGATGGATGGTCTTGCCAATATCGACCGCGTCGCAGCCCATTTCAATGGCCAGGCAGATTTCGCCGATCATGTCGCCGGCTGATGGGCCGACAATGGCGCCGCCAATCACCCGGTGCGTTTCGGCGTCGAAAATGAGCTTGGTGAAGCCGTAGTCGGCGCCGTTGGCAATGGCTCGTCCGGAGGCTGCCCAAGGGAATTTAGCCGTTTCGATCTTGCGGCCGTCTTTCTTGGCCTGATCTTCGGTGGTGCCAACCCAGGCGACTTCGGGATGGGTGTAAGCGACGCCAGGGATCACCGAGGCGTCGAAGGCGGCCTTGTGTCCGGCCGCCACTTCGGCCGCGACATGGGCCTCGTGCACGGCCTTGTGCGCCAGCATCGGGTTGCCGACGACGTCGCCAATGGCAAAGATGTTCGGCACGTTGGTGCGCATCTGTGCATCGACCGGGATGAAGCCACGATCGTTGACGACAATACCGGCTTTCTCGGCCGCAATCTTCTTGCCGTTCGGAGTGCGCCCGGCGGATTGCAGGATCATGTCGTATTTGACCGCTTCGGCCGGGGCGTTGTCGCCTTCAAAGCGCACGTAGAGTCCGTCGTCCTTGGCGTCGACGGAAACGGTCTTGGTTTTCAGCATGACCTTATCGAAGCGCTTCAGATTCTGTTTTTCCCAGACCTTGACCGCGTCCCGATCCGGGCCTTGCATCAGAACGTCGAGCATTTCGACGACATCGACGCGGGTGCCGAGGGTTGAATAGACGGTGGCCATTTCCAGGCCGATGATGCCGCCGCCGATGACCAGCATTTTCTTCGGTGCTGCACCATTGACCGTGCGTAGTTCAAGCGCGCCGGTCGAGTCGACGATGCGTGGGTCCTTGGGGATGAAGGGTAGATGTACCGGCGCGCTGCCGGCGGCAATGATGCACTTCTGAAAACGGATAATTTTTTTCGCGCCGGTTTTGGCTTGCGCCGTGCCTTCCGTGACCTCAACCTCAACGTGGTTGGCATCGAGGAAGTTGCCATAGCCGCGAACAACCTCAACCTTGCGCACCTTGGCCATTCCGGCGAGGCCGGTGGTCAGTTTGCCGACGACCTTTTCCTTGTGCGCACGTAACTTGTCGAGGTCGATCGTTGGGGCAGAAAAGGTAACGCCGCAAGCGGCAACGTGTTCGGCTTCTTCCATGACCGCTGCGACATGCAACAGTGCCTTGGACGGAATGCAGCCAACATTGAGGCAGACCCCGCCCAAGGTGGCGTAACGTTCGACGATGACAGTTTTCAGGCCCAGGTCAGCCGCGCGGAAAGCCGCTGAATAACCGCCGGGACCCGCCCCGAGAACCAGCAGTTCGCATTCGATGTCGGCCTGGCCCGAAAACTGACCTGCTCTGGGGGCTACTTCAGGCGCTGGAGTCGGGGGCGTTGCCGCAGGAGCTGCAGTGGCCGACGCGGCGGCTTCAGCGGTGCCTGCGGTTTCAAGCAAGACAACCAGAGTGCCTTCCGAAACCTTGTCGCCGACCTTGACCTTGAACTCTTTGACGATGCCCTCAGCCGGACTGGGGATGTCTATAGTGGCCTTGTCGGATTCCAGGGTCATCAGGGCGTCGTCGACTTTGACGCTGTCGCCGGCCTTGACGCATAGCTCGATGATCGGAACGTTCTTGAAATCGCCGATATCCGGGACTTTGACTTCAATAATCTGACTCATAGGGGTTTTCCGGTTAAATCAATGCACGACGCATGTCGGCGAGCAACTGCGCGATATAGACGTTGAAACGGGTGCCGAGCGCACCGTCGATGACGCGGTGATCGGCCGACATCGACAGCGGTAGGATCAGGCGCGGCTCGAATTCCTTGCCGTTCCAGACCGGCTTCATGACCGACTTGCTGACGCCGAGAATGGCGACTTCAGGAGCGTTGACGATGGGCGAGAAGCTGGTCCCGCCGATGCCGCCGACGCTGGAAATGGTGAAACAGCCGCCGCTCATGTCCGCTGGGCCGAGTTTGCCGTCGCGGGCCTTCTTGGCCAGTGCGCCGGATTCGACGGCAAGTTCAGCGATCGATTTCTGATCGACATTGCGGATCACCGGGACCACCAGACCATTCGGCGTGTCGGCGGCAAAAGCGATGTTGACATACTTCTTGAGGACCAAATTGTCGCCATCGAGCGAGCTGTTGAATTCGGGAAATTTCTTCAGCGCCAGTGCGCAGGCCTTGATCAGGAAAGCCAGCATGGTGATCTTCAGACCAGATTTTTCGTTTTCCTTGTTCAGCGCGACGCGGAAGGCTTCGAGCTCGGTGATGTCGGCGTCTTCGTGATAAGTCACGGCCGGAATCATCACCCAGTTGCGCGCCAGGTTCTGGCCCGAGATTTTCTTGATGCGCGAAAGCGGTTGTACCTCGACCGGGCCGAACTTGGCAAAGTCGACTTTCGGCCATGGCAGCAGATCGAGGCCACCTAAATTCGCTCCGCCCTGCGACGCGGCTGCCGGGGCGACGGCAGGTCCGGCCTGCATGATGCCCTTGATGAAACCGCTGACGTCTTCCTTGAGAATGCGTCCCTTGGGGCCGGTCGCGTTGACTTGTGACAGGTCAACACCGAGTTCGCGGGCAAACAGGCGCACCGAAGGGCTGGCGTGGCTGGAGCCGACGGGAAGCTGGATGGGCGCTATTGGCGCGGCAACAGCAGCAGCTACGGGCGCTGGTGTTGGGGCAACTGCCGTGGTGGTTTGTGGTGCAGAGGCTTTGGGTTCTTCCGCTTTTGCCGCGCCCTGTGCTTGGGTGCCAGCCGCTTCAACAATAGCTACGACAGCACCTTCGGAGAGGCGTTGGCCCATGGTGGCGCGGATTTCGCGGACGATGCCAGTGGCCGTTGACGGCACGTCCATGGTCGCTTTGTCTGATTCGAGCGTGACCAGGGCGTCGTCGATATTGACCGTGTCACCGACCTTGACGCAGATTTCGATGACCGGAATATCGCTGAAATCGCCGATGTCCGGGACCTTGATTTCGATTTGCTTGCTCATTGTTGACCTCATCAATTGGAGTTGCATCGTGGGGGCGGAGAGAGGTCTTCCCCCTCACTCCTCGCCCCTCACTCCTCACGGGTTTCTAGACTGTCATCGGATTGGGTTTGTGGGTATCGATGCCATACTTGGCAATGGCTTCGGCGACCGTACTGCGTTCAATGATACCGTCATCAGCCAGGGCCTTCAATGCCGAGATGGTGACCCAGCGGCGATCGACTTCAAAGAAGTGGCGTAATGCTTCACGGGTGTCGGAACGGCCAAATCCGTCAGTGCCCAGAGTGACATAGCGGCGATTGATCAACGGGCGAATCTGCTCGGCGTACATCCGGACGTAGTCGGTAGCAGCAATGACCGGACCTCGGGTATCGTTGAGGCACTTTTCGACGTGCGAAAGCTTCGGTTTCTCGGTCGGGTTGAGCAGATTCCAGCGCGCCAGATCGTTGCCTTCACGCGTCAGTTCATTGAAGCTTGGGCAGCCCCACAGGTCGGCATCGACGCCCCAGTCCTTCTTGAGCAATTCGGCAGCGGCAATGACTTCGCGGAAGATCGTACCCGAGCCGAGCAGTTGTACGCGCGGTGCCGGTTTCTTGCCGTCGGAGACAGCGCCCTTGCGCAACAGGTACATGCCCTTGACGATGTCGGCTTCGACACCTTCCGGCATCTCCGGGTGCTCGTAATTCTCGTTCATCACCGTGAGGTAGTAATAAACATCTTCCTGTTCCTGGAACATGCGGCGCATGCCGTCGTGCATGATCACTGCGACTTCAAAGGAGAACGTTGGATCGTAGCTGATGCAGTTGGGGATCAGGCCGGAGAGAATCAGTGAATGCCCGTCCTGATGCTGCAGTCCTTCGCCGTTGAGTGTGGTGCGACCGGCCGTGCCGCCGACCAGGAAGCCGCGTGCGCGCTGGTCTCCCGCAGCCCAGCACAGATCCATGGTGCGTTGCAGACCGAACATCGAGTAACAGATGTAGAACGGAATCATCTGCACGCCATGATTTGAGTAGGACGTTGCCGCGGCAATCCAGTCGCTCATCGCCCCGGCTTCGTTGATGCCTTCCTGCAATACTTGGCCGGTTTTCGATTCCTTGTAGAACATCAACTGGTCATGGTCCTGCGGAACATAGTTCTGTCCCTGCTGGTTCCAGATACCGATCTGACGAAACAGTCCTTCCATGCCGAAGGTCCGTGACTCGTCCGGGACAATCGGGACCACATGGCGGCCAACGGCCTTGTCCTTGAGCAGGATATTGAGCAGACGAACAATCGACATCGTGGTCGACACTTCGCGCCCTTCGCCGGAGGCCTTGAGCAATGATTCAAAGGCTGAGAGTGCGGGGATTTCAAGCGGGGTGGCTTTGCCTTTTCTCCGGGTCAGAAATCCGCCCATGGCTTGACGCCGTTCGTGCATGTATTTCAGTTCGGCTGAGCCTTCTTCGAACTTGAGGAAAGGCAACTCTTCCAGTTGGTCGTCCGGGACTGGCAGTTTGAAGCGGTCGCGGAATCCCTTGATCGCCGTGAGATCGAGCTTTTTCTGCTGGTGCGAGATATTCATTCCCTCACCGGCTTCACCCATGCCGTAGCCCTTGATCGTCTTGGCCAGAATCAGCGTCGGCTGCCCCTTGTGTTCGGCCGCCGATTTGAACGCGCTGTAGATCTTGAAGATGTCGTGACCGCCGCGATTGAGCAACCAGACATCGGCATCGGTAAAGTCGGCAACCAGTTCCTTGAGTTCCGGGGTGTTGACGAAATGCTCGCTGACAAAGGCGCCATTATTGGCCTTGTACGTCTGGAACTCGCCGTCCACACACGCCATCATGCGTTTCTTGAGGATGCCTTTCTTGTCCCGCTCGAACAGTACATCCCAGTGGCGACCCCAGATGAGTTTGATGACATTCCAGCCGGCGCCACGGAATTCGCCCTCGAGTTCCTGGATGATCTTGCCATTACCGCGCACTGGCCCATCGAGACGTTGCAGGTTGCAGTTGATGACGAAGATCAGGTTGTCGAGGTTCTCGCGCGCGGCCATGCCGATGGCGCCGAGCGATTCGACTTCATCGGTTTCGCCGTCGCCGAGGAAGGCCCATACCTTGCGGTCCTTGGCGTCGATGAAGCCACGGCTTTCCATATACTTCATGAAGCGGGCCTGATAGATGGCCTGAATCGGGCCAAGACCCATCGAGACGGTCGGGAAACGCCAGAAATCAGGCATCAGCCAAGGGTGAGGGTAGGATGAAATACCCTTGCCATCAACTTCCTGGCGGAAATGGTTGATCTGCTCTTCGCTCAGGCGACCCATCAGGAAGGTGCGGGCGTAAACGCCGGGGATCGAGTGTCCCTGGAAAAATACCATGTCGCCACCGTGCTGCTCGGTTTGCGCGCGCCAGAACCAGTTGAACCCGACGTCGTACAGTGCGGCCGACGAGGCAAAGGAGGCGATGTGGCCACCGACATTGGTGTCGCGGTTGGCACGCACGACCATGGCCATGGCGTTCCAGCGGATGTAATTTCGGATGCGGATTTCGATATCGGCATCGCCCGGGTACTGGGGCTGACGATCGACAGGAATGGTGTTGATGTATTCGGTGGTCGCACTGTAGGGAATATCGATTCCCTTCTCACGAGCTTCGGAGATCATTTGCTCGATCAGAAAATGCGCGCGCTCGGTGCCTTCGTGCTCGATGACGCCGGACAGGGCCTCCTGCCATTCGCGGGTTTCTTGCGGGTCCGAGTCGGTAATGAGGGGCGTGTTGTCCTGTTCTGTCGCCATGATTGTCTCCTTGTCTGCAAATGAAGGTCTTGCTGTCGTCCGTGGTTCGGCAAAACAGCAAGGATAATCGGGAGTGGGGTACGGAAGTACCGCAGTGCATCAATTTATTTATTTCACCATGTAAAATACCATATCACGATGTGAAATGTCGAGTGGCCGTCATTAGGACTCCATTTTTCGCTTTGGGTTCAAAAATCAGAACCGATGTCCGGCAAATGGTTCGCTGAATCGATCGGGTTTGTGCTGACACCTAGGCGGCATAGGGCTAAAATGTCGAGTTATTGATTGAGCTCCAACGCCTTCTGTTTTCGGGTTGCGGGCCAGCTTAAGAACCTATTTTGAATAAACTGGAGTAAATGATGGTAACTCAGGCTTCGCTGGCGAATGCAATACGGGTGTTGGCTATGGATGGCGTTCAAGCGGCCAATTCGGGTCATCCGGGCGCGCCGATGGGTATGGCGGAAATGGCCGTGGCCTTGTGGAATCGTCACCTCAAACACAGTCCGGCTGATCCCAAGTGGCCCAATCGCGACCGCTTCGTCCTCTCCAACGGTCACGCTTCGATGCTGATTTATTCGCTGCTCAATCTGACCGGCTACGACCTGCCGCTCGATGAGCTGAAGAATTTCCGCCAGTTGCACAGCAAGACACCAGGCCATCCCGAATACGGCCATACCCCAGGCGTTGAGACGACGACCGGGCCGCTCGGTCAGGGTCTGAGCAATGCCATCGGCTTTGCCCTGGCAGAAAACCTGCTGGCCGCCGAATTCAACCGCGACAGTTTCCCGATTGTCGATCACTACAGCTATGTCTTCCTCGGCGATGGCTGCATGATGGAAGGTATTTCGCACGAAGTCTGTTCGTTGGCCGGGACCTGGAAGCTGTCCAAGCTGATTGCCTTCTACGACGATAATGGTATTTCCATCGACGGCGACGTCGAGGGCTGGTTCTCCGACGATACGCCCAAGCGTTTCGAGGCCTATGGCTGGAACGTCATCCGCAGCGTCGATGGGCACGATGTCGATGCAGTCGATCGCGCCATCCAGGCGGCCAAGGCGCAAAACGCCAAGCCGACGCTGATCTGCTGCAAGACGGTCATCGGCCAGGGTTCGCCGAACAAGGCCGGCGGCCATGACGTGCATGGATCACCCTTGGGCAAGGACGAAGTCGCCGCGACACGCGCCGCGCTGGGGATTACCGGCCAAGCTTTTGAAGTGCCGCAAGACGTGCGTGCCGCGTGGGACGCGCGTTCCGCAGGCAGCGCGAAACAGGCCGAATGGAATGGTCTCTTCGCCGCCTACCGCCAAGCTCACCCCGAACTCGCGGCAGAGTTCGAGCGTCGCGTGCAGGGTGACCTGCACGCCGACTACGCGGCAAAATCGGCAGAAGCCTTGCAGGCGATCATCGACAAAGCCGAAGTCATCGCCACGCGCAAGTCGTCGCAAAACGCCATTCAGGCACTGGCACCGGTCATGCCGGAGTTTGTCGGCGGTTCGGCCGATCTGGCGCCGTCGAATCTGACGCAATGGAAGGGTTGCCGCAGCGTCCGCCCCGAGGCCATGCAAGAAGGCGGCAACTACATTCACTACGGCGTGCGCGAATTCGGCATGGCGGCGATCATGAATGGCCTCGTTCTGCACGGCGGCTTCCGCCCCTACGGCGGCACCTTCCTGATGTTCTCCGAATACGCACGCAACGCGATTCGCATGGCCGCGCTGATGCAGATCAACCCGATCTACGTGTTTACGCACGATTCCGTAGGCGTCGGCGAGGACGGTCCGACGCACCAGCCGATCGAGCAAACGGCGACACTGCGCATGATCCCGAATCTGGATGTCTGGCGTCCGTGCGACAGCGTCGAAACCTTCGTTGCCTGGCAGGTCGCGCTGGAGCACAAGAAGTCTCCGACGGCGCTGATCCTGACGCGCCAAAATCTCAACCATCAGGCGCGTGACGCCGAGCAGGTCAAGGCCATTCGCCGCGGTGGATACGTGCTCAAGGACTGTGCCGGAACGCCGAAAGCGGTCATTATTGCCACCGGCTCCGAAGTCGCCCTGGCAATTTCTGCGCAACTGGCGCTGGCCGAAAAAGGCGTTGCCGTCCGCGTGGTCTCGCTGCCGTCGAGTTTTGTCTTCGAGCAGCAGGACAAGGCGTACCGCGACTCCGTGCTGCCGCGCGGTATTCCGCGTGTTGCCGTCGAAGCCGGGGTGACCGGTTACTGGCGTCAGTACGTCGGTCTCGAAGGCGCCGTCGTCGGTATCGACCGCTTCGGCGAATGCGGTCCGGCTGCCAAGGTCTTCGAGTTCCTCGGCATTACCGCGCCGAAGGTCGTTGAAGCCGTCGAGGCGGTGCTTCGCTAGGGAATATCGCAGCACGCTGAACGATCTGAAAAGACCCGGTTCCTGGACAGGGTCTTTTTTTTCGTGGCGCAGAAACACGCTAGATTAACGACTTGAAAAACAGGAGAGCCGATGAGAATTCGATGCTAGATCACCGCCCTGTTCGGGATTCTTGGTCTGCTGTCGTCGGCCTGGGCCGAGGAGGTTATCGACGAGGAGCTGCGAGAAGCGATATACCGGGTGCCGGTTACAGTTACCGACATGTATTCACGAACCGAGACCAAGCCCGTGGTCATCACCGTGTTTCGCCCGCCCGGCGAGGGGCGCTTTCCGCTGCTGATCCTTAATCACGGTCGTGCCGTTGAGGCCAAGCGCCATCTGCAGTCCCGTCAGCGTTATACGGCGCAGGCCCGGTGGTTTGTCCGTCAAGGGTTTGTGGTGATGGTGCCGACGCGAATCGGCTACGGCGAAACCTTCGGCCCCTTTGATCCGGAATATTCCAATTCCTGCAAGAACACGGTTCTTGAACCTAAGAACGAGGCGCTGTTCCGGCAGATCATGGCAGTCCATGACTTTGCCAAAACCCAGGATTATGTCGATGCCCGGCACTGGCTGATCGCCGGGCAGTCCCTCGGCGGCTACACCACAGTGACCGTTGCCGGCAGGTCGCCGCCCGGTCTGGTCGGGGCGATCAACTTTGCCGGCGGATTCGGCGGCAACCCCGAGACGCGTCGTGGAAATCCCTGCGATGCCCGCGCTTGGGAAAAGCAGCTGGCTCAGCCGTTGCCGGGGATACCGGTTCCGATGATGTGGGTTTACTGGCAGGACGACTGGTACTGGGGCGACGAGCATCCGCGGCAGTGGTTCAAGGCCTTTCAGAGCGGTGGCGGCAAAGGCCAACTGGTGCAACTACCGGCGCTGCCGGGCGACGGTCACGCAGGATTCACGCGCGATCTCACGCATTGGGCACCGGTGGTTGAGAACTACCTGCAGCAGCTGCCGGTGGAGCGACCGAAGGTGGTGCTGAAGATGCCTTCGCTGCGGCCACCATCGTCGGTTTTCGCACGCCTTGACGAGGTCGACAAAGTACCCTATCTCTCAGCCAGCGGGCGGGAAAAATATCAGGAGTTCATTGCCAGCAAGTCGCCACAGCGAGCCTTTGCCATCAACGTCGAAGGGCGATGGGGCTGGTCCAGTGGCTATGAGGACTCACATGACCGGGCGCTGGGATTCTGTAATAAAAACGCCAGGAGTCCGTGCGCCCTCTATGCGATTGACAACGACGTGGTCTGGAGACCCTGAGGGGTTTGATTCTAGCGCAGCCTGTTTGCTGTCTCCCTTGAAAGTCGGCTTGACAGGGTAGGCAAATATTCCCGGCGGATTGATTGCAAAGGTTCAACGCATCTATATACTCGATGCGAAAGCAATGTTCCATTATTCCAAAGTACTTAGTGAAATAGAGGCCTCATGCGCTTACCTCGTGTTCTCGATCTTCCGGCTATCACACTGATTGCACCACTTGCCGCTGGTGGGCTGCTCTTTTTTGCGCATGGCGACCATTCCAGCGTGGTATTTATTGTGCTGACGACAATCGTGCTGATCTGCACGGTTTTGGTCGCCGTATTTCATGCGGAAATCATCGCGCATCGCATAGGTGAGCCACTGGGTACTCTTGTCCTGGCCCTGGCGGTTACGGTCATCGAAGTATCGCTGATCGTCTCGATGATGCTCTCGGGGGGCGAGGAAACCCGAAGTCTGGCCAGGGATACCGTCTTCGCGACGGTGATGATCATCTGTAATGGCGTGGTCGGCATCTGCCTGCTGGCCGGAAGCATTCAACATCGTATCGTTAGATTTCGCGCCGAGGGCACTAGCGCCGCGCTGTCGGTGTTGGCTGCACTGACCACGCTGACATTGATCCTGCCGCAATTCACCACGACTGTCACCGGGCCGATCTACTCAACTGCTCAACTGGCCTTCGCCAGCCTGATGTCCCTGATTCTGTATTTGTTGTTTGTCTTTATCCAGACGGTGCGGCATAAGGATCATTTTCTTCCCAAACAGTTGGAGGGCGGCACCGAAGCAGAGATTGGCCACCCAGATGAACAGCCATCGCGCGCCACCAGCTACGCCAGCTTTGTCCTGCTCCTGATCTCCTTGGTTGGCGTTGTCGGTCTGGCCAAACAACTGGCTCCAGCGATCAAAAGCGGCGTTGACGCCATCTCAGCACCCCAGGCGGTCATCGGTATTGCCATTGCGTTACTGGTGCTGCTGCCGGAAACGCTGGCCGCATTGCGTGCGGCCCACCGCAATCAAATTCAGACCAGCCTTAATCTCGCATTGGGTTCAGCTCTGGCGACCATTGGTCTAACCATTCCGGCTGTGGCTACCGTCGCGATCTTCATGGGAATGACCCTGGATCTTGGCCTGCCGGCCAAGGAAATTGTGCTCCTCGCCCTGACCTTGCTGGTGAGTGCGATCACGGTGGTTAGCGGGCAGGCTACCATCATGCAAGGCGCGGTTCATCTGGTGCTATTCGCGGCCTTTATCTTCCTGGCGATCATTCCATAATCAGACTATTGGCTCAGGATGGTCGGGCATTCGTGTGGGTGCAGGAGGCCAGATCGAGGCTTGGGCACAACAATGCGCCTACCATGATCAGGTAATCAGGCACGCCGTTCGCTGGCCAATGCATGCTTTGACCCGCGAGACCTTCCGCCAGACCCGATACATCAAAACCCAGCGCTTCAAGAGAGAAGTGCATTTGCGATGGGGAACAACAGGCTAACCCTTTGGCGCGAGTGCATCCGGTGCAGCCGAAACAGTGACCGGCGATCACGGCAACCGACTCCTCGGTTTCCCATTCCAAAATCATGTCACCGAGGACTTGGCGCGCGACTAAAAACTGACTGATCAGCTCCTCTTTTGTCGAGCCGGGGATTACTCGTGTTTTCTGCGTGACCAGCAGCGCGTGGGACCACTCTGGAAGCTCGGTCAGCGGCTGTTCTTCAAAGGGCGGGCAGGACCAGTACATGCCGTATTTCTCGCAAGACAGGCAATAGCTCTGAATGCGCACAGGATCGTGATAGCGCATCATTTCCGCCTTGCTGACGATCATCGTCCGGGCGGCTTCTGTCATGGCAGTCTGGGTCACAAAATATTCATCTACGACACTACTTTACTTGTTACGCACAAAAGAAACTGGATCGCCGATGTTATTGATACCTACCAATCTCTGACCATCTGCAGATAGTGTCATGACATCAGTAAATCCATGATTCCAGACGATTGAAAAAACACGTTTTTGCGGATCAGTGCGGCTCCATTTTCCGCCGATGGTTACCACTACAAACCCCTTATAAATACAGGTTCCATCGTTGAAAATGTAGACTTGACCACTGACATGTTCGGGGCGCCAAGTGCCGGAAAGGTCAATCGCTTCTGTCGTCTCTGCAGCAAGGCGTTGCCGCTCGGCTTCCCTGGCTTCGCGCTCGACCACAATGCGCGTGGCTCCCTCTTCATTCTGTGTATTCTGCGTTGGCGCTACTGGCTGGATGGCTTTCAATCGTCGGATCTGGTTCTCGGCGAGGTCACGGTAGCTGCCATTCGGGTAATTGCGGAGGTAGGCTTCGAAGTCAGCGATGTCGGTGCTGCGCTCAATGCTGGTCCAGAAAGTTTTTTCGATTTCTCCCTTGCCGGTGTCGACGGTGATACGGAAGTGGAAGTTCCGTTGCAGGGTCAGCGGGCCGTTGACATAAGGCGTCTGCTTTTGCTCGCTGCCACGCTCGACTTCGGCACTGGCGCGGGTCAATACGCCGAGCAGGCTGAGGTCGCTTCCTTTCAGTGCCGTGAGCAAGCCGGAAGTAAACAGGCCGTTGCGCCCGCTGCCGTCCTCGGCGACATTGCCCGGATCGGTGGCATACACGATGACCGTACCTTTGGGTTGGCTGGTAATGGGGGCCAGTCCGCGTGTGGTGCCCGAGCGGAACTTGCCGCTGATCGGATTGTTGCGGCAGGCATCGAGCATGACGATGTTGGCCCGACTATGGCCATTTTCCATCTCTTCAAGAATCTGATTGACGTTGAGGCTGACGTACTGCACGCGCGCTTCGGTTTCGATTTTGGCATCGACCGGAATCAGGTAGTTCTGCCCCTTGACCTGCAGGCCGTGCCCGGCGAAGTAGAACAGTGCCGCGTCGCTATTACCCAACTTGCGGCTGAATTCGGCCACTGCGTTGTGCATGCCTTCAAGACTCTGATCTTTCTTCTCGATGACTTCGAAACCGAATCCACGCAGGGCGGCGGCAATGTCATGGGCATCGTTGGCCGGGTTGGCCAGCCTGGGGAGACTGTCAGGATACTGGTAATTTCCGTTGCCGATGACCAGCGCGATGCGCCGGCCTGGACTGCTTGCCGTGATGGCCGAGGTTTTGCTGCCTTTGCTGGCTTCCAGCGCCAATAGTTTGCCAGGGCCGTCGGCGGCATGCGCGAACGATGCGCAGGCGAAAACTATGGCCATCACTCGCAGCAGGGAAAGGCATAAGCGAAGGGAGAAATAGGCTGGCATACGTATTGAATCTTATGCCTGGAATGTCAGTGAGACAAGCTGCAGGGTTTTAGGTGGGTAAGTCGCTATCCCGGTATTTCTATGGATTTTTCCACGGTCCGTAATCGGCCACCAGTGCGTCAGCTTCCGGAGGCCCCCAGCTATTACGCGCGTAGGGAATAACCGGGGGGGGCGACGAGAGCACCGGGTCGACCACCGCCCAGGCGGCTTCGACGGCATCCTGACGGATGAACAGGGCTCCGTTTCCGGCCATGGCGTCGCCAATCAGTCGCTCGTAAGGCAGTTCTTCGTCTTCGCGCTCGTCAAGGAGATACAGTTCGCGTTGCTCGCCGACGAATTCCTTTCCTGCCGATTTCGTTCTGGCGGCCAGGGCGACGGCGGAATTCGGCGAGATACGGAAGCGCAGGTAGTTGCTCATGCCGTTCTTCGGTGTGGCATCGGCAAAAAGCGCTTGCGGCGGTGGTTTCAACTGAACGACGACTTCGGCGGCGGTGTCGGCCAGGCATTTTCCCGAACGTATAAACCACGGCACCCCCTGCCAGCGCCAGGAGTCGATGAACAGCCTGAGCGCACAGAAAGTCTCGACGTCAGACGTGGTGTTGACGCCGTGTTCCGAACGGTAGCCGTTGTATTGGCCACGCACCAGATCCTCGCAGTTGAGCGGGCGAATGGCCCGGAAAATATCCACGGTTCTGCTGTGTACCGCGCCATAGCCCTGGAATGAAGGAGGATCCATGGCCAGCAGGGCGACGATCTGGAACAGATGATTCTGAATCACGTCGCGCAGACAGCCTGCCGTTTCGTAAAAGGCCCCCCGGCCTTCAACGCTGAATTTTTCGGACAGGGTGATCTGAACACTCTCGACGTAATTGCGGTTCCAGATCGGCTCGAGAAAGGAATTGGCGAAGCGGAAATAGAGAATGTTCATGATCGCTTCCTTGCCCAGGTAGTGATCAATGCGAAAAATCGATTTCTCCGGGAATACCGACAGGGCAATCCGGTTGAGTGCCTGAGCCGAAGCGAGATCACGTCCGAACGGTTTTTCGACAATGATGCGGGCATTTTCTGCCAGGCCGGAAGCGCCCAGCCCCTGAATCATGGTTTCAAACATCGCCGGCGGGATGGCCAGATAAAAAGCCGGTCGTATGGCCTTGCCGAGGGTGATGCGCAAAGCCTTGAAGGTTAACGGATCGCTGTAGTTCCCGCTCAGGTAGGAGAGTCGGCTGAGCAAGCGCTGAAACGCCTCCTGATCATCGATGCCGCCGTTTTCGCTGAGACTGTCGGTGACCCGTTTCTGCAGATGCGCGAGATCCCATTTTGACGAGGCCACGCCAATGATCGGAACCCCCAGCGCACAACGCTTTTCCATGCCATAGAGGGCCGGGAAAATCTTTTTATAGGCGAGGTCGCCGGTAACGCCAAACAGCACCAGTGCGTCAGAGTGTTCCAGGTGTTTTTGATTCATCATCGCGGGACTATGTCAGGTGAGTGGGGTGGGGCGGCTTCCAGCAAGGCTGCTTCGACCAGGATGTCGACGCCGCAGGGCGGGTGAAGCGAGCGGGCGGGAAGCTGTGCTCCTGCTCGCCACTGGTTAACGGCCTGTTGCTTCGAGGCGCCGCTGACCAGGAAGAGAATCTTTCGTGCCCGGCTGAGGCGGGTCGCACTCAGCGAAATGCGTTCTGGCGGAGGCTTGGGGGCGTCATAGATAGCCAGTGTATCAGCCGCCCCCGGAGCGTTTCCCCAGTCGTGGTCGGGGAAGAGGCTGGCGGTATGGCCGTCTTCACCAAGCCCGAGCAGTACCAGGTCAAAGTCGCCAATGCCGTGCAGGGACTGGGCATAGGCAAGAGCGCCTTGTGCCGGGCCGTGTTCGCCCGGAATGAGATGAATCTGGTGTGGCGGGATCGGCACCTGATCGAGCCAGGCGGCCTTGGTCATACTGGAGTTTCGCTCGGGGTCTGCCGCCGGAAGGCAGCGCTCATCGCCGAAATAGATGTGCCAGGCCGGCCAGTTGGCCTGGGTTTTTCCCAGCGTGCTGTAAATCCGCTCCGGGGTGCTTCCGCCGGCCAGCACCAGCAGAAATTTTCCACGCTCGCGGATGGCTTCCTCGGCACAGGCCAGTATGCTTTGCACTGCCGTGCTCAGAAAGCTGGCTTGGTCTGGAACGGCGTGCCAGCGGCGGGTCTGTTCGCTTGAATCGATTAATTCCAAAATCTGTCTTCTTCCGAAAATACAATCAAATCATGATGGCGCGATGTTCACTATTCAGGCATCGGTTTATCATACACTGGCAGAACAATTAATTCCTTGCGACCTTGATTGAGAGACTGAAGCATGAAACCTGAAGCGGATATTGCCCTGATTGGTTTGGCCGTCATGGGGCAGAACTTTGTTCTGAACCTCGACGATCATGGTTTTGTTGTGGTGGTCTATAACCGCACCCAAGACAAGGTCGATGAGTTTCTGTCGGGTGCCGCCAAAGGGACGCGCGTGATTGGAGCGTATTCGATTGCCGAGATGGTGGCTTCGCTCAAACGTCCGCGTCGGGTGATGATGCTGGTCAAGGCCGGGCCGGCAGTCGACGAACTGATTGCCCAGGTGTCGCCTTATCTGGAGGCCGGCGACATTCTGATTGACGGCGGGAATTCGCTGTTTGACGATACCAGCAGGCGGCAGAAAGCGGCCGAGGCAAAAGGGTTTCTTTACATCGGTACTGGAGTCTCGGGCGGTGAAGAAGGCGCCCGTCACGGCCCGAGCCTGATGCCGGGGGGGAGTCCGGCGGCCTGGCCGCAAATCAAGGCAATGTTCCAGTCGGTCAGTGCCAAGGTCGATGGCGGGACGCCTTGCTGCGAATGGGTTGGTGAGGGTGGCGCCGGGCACTACGTCAAGATGGTGCACAACGGTATCGAATATGGCGACATGCAGCTGATCTGCGAGGCCTATCAGCTGATGAAGGTCGGTCTCGGCCTCAGTGTCGACGAGATGCACGAGGTCTTCGCCGAATGGAACGAAGGCGTGCTCGACAGTTATCTGATCGAGATCACCCGCGATATCCTGGCGCGCAAGGATGACGATGGCTTGCCGCTGGTCGACAAGATTCTCGATACGGCAGGACAGAAAGGCACTGGCAAATGGACGGTGATCAATTCGCAGGAATTGGGCATTCCGGTGACCCTGATGGCCGAGGCCGTTTATGCCCGCTGTGTCTCCGCCTTGAAGGATGAGCGGGTCATTGCCTCGCGCCAACTGAGCGGACCGCGTCCCGGTCTGGGCGTCATTGCCCGCGATCCGGTGAAAAGAAAGCGCTTCATCAACGATATTCGCGATGCACTGTACGCCTCGAAGATCATCAGCTATGCCCAGGGCTATATGCTGATGCGCGCTGCCGCCCATGAATACCAGTGGTCACTCAACTACGGCGGGATCGCGCTGATGTGGCGCGGCGGTTGCATCATTCGCTCGCGCTTCCTTGGCAAGATCAAGGACGCCTACGACAAGAATCCGCAACTCAGCCATCTGCTGCTCGACGACTACTTTCGTGGTGAACTCCGCACGGTGCAAAAGGGCTGGCGCAACGTGGTGGCGACCGCGGCGCGCAAGGGCATTCCGCTACCCGCGTTCAGCACGGCGCTGGCGTTTTACGACCAGTATCGCAGTGCGGTGCTCCCGGCCAATCTGCTACAGGCGCAACGCGATTATTTCGGAGCGCATACCTACGAACGCCTCGATCAGCCGCGTGGGAAGTTTTTTCATACGCAATGGATGGATACGGCCGGAAAGAGCTGACCAGGAGCGGTCGGTGTCGTTGCACCTACGCCGACGTTTTATCCAGCCATTTCAGCATAATGGTGAACAGCTCATCGGGATTGAATGGTTTGCCGATGAAGTCATTCATCCCGGCCTCGGCACAACGTAAACGGTCTTCGGAAAAGGCGTTGGCGGTCATGGCCAGAATCGGCGTGTTCACGCAGTCGGAGATCTCCCGGATTTGTTGCGTCGCTTCCAGCCCGTCGATATTCGGCATCTGCATGTCCATCAGGATGATCGCGTACGGTGTTTCGCGTGCGCGCTGGATCGCCTCGCGGCCGTCCTCTGCCGTGTCGATCAACAGACCGGTATCCTCGAGCAGAAACCGGGAGATTTCCAGGTTCATCGGCTCGTCGTCGACCAGCAATACGCGGCGACCCAGATGGCGCTGGCGAATGGCCTGCTCGGCGCCGGCCAGTCCTTCGTGAGAGATGAGTTCCTGCGCATGCTCGTTCTTCATCAGCCGGGCGGTAAACCAGAAGGTACTGCCAAGTCCCGGCGTGCTGTCGACCCCGGCCTCTCCGCCCATCATTTCAGCGATGCGCCGGGTGATCGCCAGTCCGAGCCCGGTGCCACCGTAGCGTCGTGTAGTCCTTCTGTCGGCCTGTTCAAAAATGTTGAAAAGACGGGGAATGGCTTCGGGAGCAATGCCGATTCCGGTATCCCTGACCTCAAAGCGCACCACCAGCGAATCAGATGTTTCTTCCTGTTTGCTGGCCAGCAGAGTGACACTCCCCTCGAAGGTGAACTTGAGCGCATTACTGAGGTAGTTGAGCAGTGCCTGCTGCAGTCGGGTGCCGTCACCTGTCAGGTTGAGTGGAAATGCATCGCTTCTGAACTGCAGACTGAGTCCCTTGTCGCTGGCTCGCTCGCTCAACATCGAGCAGACATGGGCGATCATTTTGTCGATATTGACCGGCACATTGTCCAGGGTGAACTTGCCGGCTTCGATCTTGGAAATATCAAGAATGCCGTTGATGATGCTGAGCAGGTGTTGCGCCGAGCGATCGATTTTTTCCAGCCGTTCGCTTTGTTCTTCAGGCAGGCCTGCTCGGCGAATCAGGTTGGCCATGCCGAGGATGGCGTTCATCGGCGTGCGAATTTCGTGGCTCATATTGGCCAGGAACATGCTTTTTTCGAGGCTGGCCGATTCTGCCGCAATTCGGGTTTCGTTCAGTTCGGCCGTACGTTCCTCAACCAGCGCTTCAAGATGGTTGCGGTGTTGATCGAGTTCGTATTCGGTCTGCTTTCGCTCGGTGATGTCCCGGGCAAAGCCCACTGTACCAATTATCTGGCCATCAATGGTTATGGGCGATTTGTAGGTTTCAATCCAAGAGTTGCTTCCTCCGCTCTGGATGATTTCTTCAACGGTTTGCGGCTGCCCGCTCTCCAGTACGGCACGATCATCGTTGCGAAAGGCCAGTGCTTGTTCCGTGGGGAATAAATCAATATCTGTTTTTCCTGTCAGTGAGTCAGCTGAAGCTGCGCCACATAAGTTGGCGAAAAATTTATTGACAGATAAAAACCGGCTGTTTTCATCCTTCAGCCAGACCATGAACGGGAAATTGTCGAGCAATGCGCGCTGATAGCTTTCGCGACGGTGCAATGCTTCTTCGGCCAACTTGCGGTCACTGATGTCACGAATCCGGATGATGGTACGTTCGACTCCCAGAACATCGGTAAACAGGCTGGAGTCAACATCGGCGATGAAGGTGCTGCCATCGCGGCGGGCGCAACGCATCTCGCCGAGAAAAATCCCGGTACGCTGGCGTTTTTCCAAGGCCGCTTTTGCCTCCGGGTGAGACATGTCGATCACGCCCTGACGACCCAGCTTGCGGAATTCTTCCTCGCTGTAGCCGAACAGATTACACGCGGCAGGATTGGCGGTTTCGATACTTCCGTCGGGAGCGCCGAACAGAATGGCATCGCTGCTCTGCTCAAAAACCAGTCGGAAATGCTCTTCGCTCTTGCGCAATGCCTTTTCGCGATCTCCAAGTGTTCCCAGCAGGCGATTGAAACCGCTGACCATGTGACCAATTTCATCCTCTCTGGTGATGGAGAGAGCTTGCAGTGGTTGCCTGATGTCGGCCATGGCGGCCAGAGATTCCGCACTGTCGAGCATGGGTGAAAGCTGGCGTCGAACGATCCACCACACCAGTCCGCCAGCCATCAGGGTCATCAGGAGCGTGGCCAGCAGCATGCGCTGCTGCATTTCTTTGATCGGAGTGAAGGCTTCTTCCACCGGCAGGTTGATTGCGATATGCCAGTCGGTAAGGGGGATACCCTTGGCCGAGGCGAGAACTTTCTGGCCGCGTGGATTAACGTGGACGGCATAACCATCGATGTTCTGGTGGAAGCGGTCGATGACCGGATTGACGCCTGGTGCTGGACTGGGTTCCATGATGCGGGATTTGTCGGTGGCGGTAATGACCATTCGGTTCTGGTGATCAACCAGCAGATAGCCGCCCGTCGCGCCGTAGCGTTGTTCTGAAATCCGGTCAAGAAAACTGGATTGGCTCAGGTTGGTAATTCCCGACAAGGCGCCGATCACCTTGCCCTGGCTGTCATGAACCGGTACGGCGATGACGATGATCGGGGCGTGAACGGGCTTGGCGGAAATCGGGTGGCCAATCGTCGCTTTGCCCTCCCGGAGTGCGCCGACAAGGTAATCCCGGCCCTGGTAATTGACCCCGATCCGCTCCTGCGCCAGTGATGACGCTATGGCCGTTCCATCAGGGCGAAAGGCCATGACGCCATCGTTGAACAGGCTGCGCAGCACCGGGCGCCCGAGAATGAATTTCTGCATCGCCGCTGGATGCTCGAAGAGTGACGCGTCAGTAATGCTAGCGGTAACCTCCAGGGCATTGATCCGTTCTTTCAACTCGGTACCGATTTCAGAGGCCATTCGTTGTGCGGTCGAGAACTGCTGCTCGCCGAGCAGTTGCTCCATATCCTTGCGCAGCATGTGCGCGGCGTAAATCGACAGCGACCACATGCCGCCAAGGAAGATCAGCAGGAAGGCGAGGGTGATTCGCGTTTTGAGTGAATGCGTGACCGAAACCGTCGAAGCCATGCTGAGGATCGCTTTAGAAGAGTGGTCCATTACCTTGCAGGAGGCAGCCATATTTTTGTGATCCAGCATAATGCCATGCGGCAGCATCGATGTATATGGAATACCAGCTGCGTCGGGATGCGTGTCTCAATAGCGTGATACCAGTGCCTCGAACTCGGCCAACGGAATCGGTCGGCTGAAAAAATAACCCTGATAGGCATGGCACCCATTGCCGGCGAGAAAGTCTCGCTGTGCCTGCGTTTCGACGCCTTCAGCGATAACCGCAAGGCCAAGGTTTTTGGCCAGAGCCACAACGGTACAGGCGATGGCGGCATCGTCAGGGTCGGTCAGCACGTCCTGAACAAATGACTGGTCGATTTTCAGCTGATCGAGCGGTAGCCGCTTCAGGTAGGAGAGTGATGAATAACCGGTGCCGAAATCATCAAGCGAGAAGCCCACGCCTTTCTTTTTCAGCGCGGTCATCTTGGCAATGACTGACTCCACGTCGTCCACCAGCAGGCTTTCGGTGAGTTCCAGCTTGAGCCGTCGCGGGTTGGCCCCGCTGCGATCGAGCACCGCCAAGACCTGGTCGACGAAATCCTCGTGGTGAAACTGGCGGGCACTGACATTGACCGCAATCGTCAGCTCAGACATTCTCTGCTGGCTTGCCCACGCGGCCAGCTGGTTACATGCCGTCTCCATCACCCATTGGCCGATCGGCAGGATCAGTCCGGTTTCTTCGGCCAGGGGGATGAAATCGGCCGGAGAAATCATACCGAGTTCGGGCTGTTGCCAGCGCAGCAGCACTTCGGCACCGATTATCTGGCTGGAAGAGTCTACTTGCGCCTGGTAGTGCAACAGGAATTGTTTTCCCGAGAGTGCTCGGCGTAAATTGTTTTCCATGGCGACACGTGCCGTTACCGAAGCCTGCATTTCAGGATCAAAAAAACGCAAGGTATTGCGACCTGCGACCTTGGCCTGATACATCGCTGTGTCGGCGCGTTTCATCAGTTCATCAACGCTGACAGTGTTGCCGCGAAACAGAGTGATGCCGATGCTCGATGTGCAGTGATGATGGTGCTGACAAGGTTTTACGCCAGCCTGTTTTGCTTCCAGCAGATAAGGTTCGCTCAAGTGGTCGAGTATCTTCCGCGCCACGCCTTCAACCTGTACGGCTGCCAGTTCGGCCTCGTCAAGGTCCTCCAGAAGCAACATGAACTCGTCGCCGCCCATCCGCGCTACGGTATCCATCTGGCGCACGCAGGAGGTCAGCCGCGCGGCTACGCTCATCAGCAGTTGATCGCCTACATCATGCCCTTGCGTATCGTTGAGCGATTTGAAATTGTCCAGGTCGATCAGCAGCAGAGCGCAGTGCCGGTGATGGCGGGTACTGCTGGTCAGTGCGTGCGCCAGCCGGTCGAGCATCAGCCGCCGGTTCGGCAGTTCGGTGAGCGAGTCGTAGAAGGCCAGAAGCCGGATTTCTTCTTCGGCGGACTTTCTCTGGGTGATGTCTTCAATCACCCAGATACTGCCAGCGTGGGGAGTGGAGGGGTCAAGAGTGCTGCCGCGCAGATGCGCCAGAAAAGTGCTGCCGTCGAGACGCATTAGCTCCAGCTCGTCTTCATACCTGCCATTCGGGGCGTTGATGGCCGAGTAGGCTCGATCTCCGGTGTTGAAATAGTTTTCATCCGACGGATAGAGGGCTTTCGTGGACAGACCGAGCATGGCTCCATGCGCGTAGCCAAAGAGCTGTTCGGCATGAAGGTTGGCCAGATGAACTGTCCTTTCGCGCAAGAAAATCACCCCGACCTGCACGTTGTTGAGGATGACTTCCTGTTCGGAAAAGGCGGTGCGCAGACTGTGACGCATGTGATCCATCTGTCGGGCCAGATCCCCGATTTCGTCGGATTGTTCCCAGCCGAGTGGGTGATCAAGTGTGCCTCCAGCCAGTTGATTAGAGAACTTGGTCAGGCGGGTCAGTGGACGCAGTACCCAGAAACGTATGGCCAGAATAATCAGAACCAGTGCGGCCAGGAACTGGCCGAGCAAGACGAGGGAAAAGGCGTAGCGATCGTTCTTCAACTCAAGTTGCCTGAGTCCGTCGTCGGTCTCGACTTCGAGGGTGCCGACCCACTCGTCATTCCGAAATATTTTAAGTTGTGATACCCGAGATTTGCCTAGTCGGTGTTCCGGCCTTTCCAGTTGCAGAAAGCTGTAAAGATTGGGGTCGGTGATCGAGATGCGGACGATTTGCGGGTCAAGGAGTGAAGACTCGGCGATGGCTTTTGCGCTCCGGGTATCCACATTCCACACTGGCTCAACCAGACTGTTGGCGAGCAATCGTATCGTATCGTTAAGATGCGCCTCCGCGTCTTTGTTCATTTGCTCATGGCGCAGGTTGGAGAGCACCATGCCGCCGATTAATGCGGGTAGCAGAAGGCCAGCGCACATGGCGACTACGATGCCGGAGCTCAGGCGGCTGAATTTGCAACATGCGGCAAATTTGGAAAGGTGGGCCAGAAGAGGGCGCATCGGAGGCTTCTTGAGTTGAAAGCGAACAATCGATCAGTTACATTGGTCAACGCTACTATAGTGGATTGGAGGCTGGAATGGTATTTGAAAGGGGAATGCCGATGGTTTTTGTCGTGCGTTTGAGTTTGGCGATTTTTACGACACTGTTCCTGTCGTCTTCGGCGATCGCTGACACCCTGCTGATGGCCTATATAAACAAACCGCCCTATTCCTATTCCGACAACGGGGTTGCTAAAGGTTTTTTACTTGAGCGTTCTCGACGGGTGATGAGCCGCGCCGGGCTTGACGTCCGCTTCCAGGAAATGTCAGCGAAACGGGTACTCCTTGAAGTCAAGAATAATAAGCAGGCACTCTGCTCTTTAGGTTGGTACAAGAACGCTGAGCGCGAGGCCTATGCCCGATTTTCTGTGTCCATACATGAGGATCGGCCGCATCTGGTACTTGTTGGGCCTCGATCCCTCGAAGGTGTTCGTCGGCATGGCACATTGAAGAGTTTGATGTCTGACCGGACTCTGGTGTTAGTGACTTCCGAGGGGTTTTCCTATGGTCCGGAACTCGATTTGATGATCACGACCTTCCCCGGGACGATTGACAGCACGCTCCAGCCACCGTTGCAACTGGTCAAGAAAATGCTCGCAAAACGCGCTGATTTCATGTTCATCGATCAGGAAGATTTCGACTACCTGAAGGAATCGAATTCCGATTTTGGTGCGGATGGTCTGGTGCAGTTGAAATACCCGGACATGCCTCCCGGCTTGAAGCGCTATATCCTCTGCAGTCAAAAGGTGGGTGATGATGTCTTGCGGCGCATCAACGCCGGGATTGCCGCCGAGGGCAAGCACCCGTAATGGTAAAGGCTGTTGTTCAGCGCGGCAATTGCCAAAGAATCTAGCCGACGATTTTGAGAATCCGGTCGAAGCCGACCTCTTCCTGCTGATCCCCCACAATGCCGACCAGCAGGTGCTTTTTATCGATCGGGTTGAAGCGCAGTTCGGGCAGCAGGCGGAAGGATTCTATCTGGCCGGAAGACTTCATATGCGTGCGTATCCCAGTACATTCCATGACATCTTCGCCGATGCGGATATGCTCCTCGTCGGCCGGAGTAATCGGCAAGTCCAGGGCGATGACGTCCTTGATGTCCTGCTCCAGCTTTTTCAGGTCGATCGCCGGTGGCTCGTTGAAGCCAATCACGAAACCGTGCTTGACGTCGGAATGCAGGTCAGGGATCGGGTAGCCGTATTGTTTGGACAGGATCAGGCTGGTGATGTCCTCGGCTGAATGCGCCATTTTGCGGTACTTGACGGTGCGGTGCACGATGTCACGGATGGCGCCGGGGTCGGGGCCGAAAACGTTCGGGCGGGCGACCACCACTTCCTCGCCGATGCCGAGAATGATCTGGGCATTGAAATTCAGATGCGGGTAGAGCAGGTCGAAGTGTTCGACGACGACGCGGCGGCGGTGCTTGATCGCTTCGGTGACGACTTCGGCGATTTCCCAGAGCTGATGGAAGGCCTGCTCGAAGCGTACGTCAATGTGATAGGTGTGCGGGCCGAAACGGTCGCTTTCGTTGAAGTCAAAAATCGGCGCCGAACGCAGGTTGATGCCTTCGTCGTCGTTGGTGAGTTCCAGGCCGGGGAAAATGCCGTGGATCAGCGTCGATTTTCCGGCGCCTTCAGCGCCAATGATGCCGACCAAAAGATCGGTCGGGAACAGGTGGCGACTGGCAATGTCACGCCCGAGGTTGTACAGGCGCAGCCGACCGCGCGGCGCGTAATACACGGCGTAAATCAGTGTTTCCTGCATGACGACCATGGCCGATACCTATCGCTGATAGACAAACTACATTATTAACCACAACGAACACGACGGGCACAACGGAGAATCCGAGTTTTCATTGTAGGTAGCCACAATTTTGTTGGCTATCGCTTCGCGTCGTGTTCGTTGTGTACGTTGTGGTAAATCGCCTTTTCCCGCTTACAAATCAAACTCCATTCCGAGCAACGGCGCATGCTGCTGCGCACCGTAGACGTCGGAATCGCCTGGAGCGCCGGAGACGATGCGCCGGGGCATGACGACCTTGACGGCGTTGGCCGGTTCGAACCAGACGATGCGGCGGATTTCAGCGAGCTCTACGCCATAGACGGCGGCCAGCCGTTCCGGGGTGAATTGTCCGCTGGCGCGCAGGGCGTCAAAGAGTTTTCGATCCTTGAGCATGATGTCGAGCACCAGTTCGTAAGGACCGGAGTTTTTCGAGCGCACCACGCGGGCGATGTCGAGTATGTTTTTCATGCGGCAACCTCCTGTTGGCCGACCATTTCCATGTGGAACGGGAAGATCGTGTGCTGATCAACCGGAAGCAGATGGTAAAGGGCGAATTCAAAAACGGTTCCGGCCTGCACGTCCGAGGGCGAGAAGGGGAAGGCCAGATTGCCGGCGGTGGCCACGCGTCCGGGGTAGCCGTAATGCAACAACGTCGAGCGCGTCAGCGAGCAGACGGTATTGGCCTCATCCTGCGAATCGGCGAGGACTTCGATGACGATGCCCAGCTCATGCGAGGTGGTGTTCTTCAGCGGTTCGAGATCACCCATGACGCCGTTCTTGCCGTAGATGTGGAAGAACACTTTGGCCTTGGCCTCGTCGCCGAGGATGATAGAGACGCGGGCCTTGACCGCTTCGAGAATCGAATCGATCGAGGCGATCATGATCGGGTCGCGGGTGCCGGCGATTGAGAGTGTGCGATAGCCGACCGGTGCCGAACCTTCGAGCTTGATCTTGTACGGCGTATGCACGTGCTTCGAGCCGCGCACTTCGACGGTGCCGTCGCCGATTTCGGTGAAGGTGCAGGCGGTCAGGTCGAGAATGCCGCCGGGGCCGGGCAGGAAATAGGGGTCGGATTTCTCGTACAGGGTGTGCGCGGCAGCGGATTCAGCGGTGAATTTGCGGTCGTCGGAGAGTGCTTTCAGCACGAACGAATCCTCGCGCAGGATGCCCATCGCGCAATCCGAGCCGGAGCCGGGAGACGCGGCGATGGCTGCGCATTCGAGGATCTTGCCGCAATGCAGGGCCAGGCCTTCGTCATAACCTTTCATGATGGGCAGCGCGGCAAAGCACGCCGGGTCGTAGGCGCGCCCGGCGAGAACGACTTGCGCACCGGCTTCAAGTGCACGGATGAAAGGCTCGACGCCGCACTGGGCGACGATATACGGGCTGGCGTCGATGGCTGCGTGGGTCAATGGCGGCACCAGATCGAGCGGTTCGATGTCGCCGGCGTCGAGGGCGGCATGAATCGTCGCCTTGTCGACGTCGGTCGGGATCACCGCCAGCTTGAAGCTGAGTTTTTCTTCACGGGCGATTTCGAGGACGATCTGGCGGCACCATTCGAGGTGCGGGGCGGCGCCCGAGCCACCGGCGGTGCCGACGACCACCGGGATGCCGGCCTTGACGCCGGCGCTGATCATGTAGCGCAGGTCGCGTTTGACGCCGGTGCGGTCGGTGAAGGCCTTGCCAGCGCCGAGGTAATACGGGCCAGGATCGGTCGAGCCGCCGTCGACAGCAATGAGGTCGGGCTTCTCGGCCATGCCGCGCAGGAAACTGGCTTCCGGGAAGCCGTAGCCGAGAATGGCGGTGGGTGACAGAATCTTGAATTCGGGTTTCATGCGTGAACTCCTCGTGCCTTGAGCAAGGCCAGTGTGCGGTGCATTTCGTTATAGACGATGTTCATGCCTTCGTCGAAGCCCATTCCAGGTTTGACCAGCATGCGCATCGGACGTGCAGCCAGCGCCAGATGCACACAGGTGCGCGCCGAGACGTCGGTTTCGTTGCAGGTGCCGCCCTGATAGGCTTCCATCTCGTTGCGGTTGCAGTACAGCACCGACTCGACGATGTTGTGGATGCCGCCGAGATCCGGCGTCTTGATCTGCACCATGTGACAGCATTCAGCGTCGGTGAAGTCGACGATGTCCTCGTAGGTATTGCACCATTCGTCGGCGACCAGTTTGACCGGCGAGCCGAGCTGTTGCAGGCGGCGCGTGATCTTGCCCAATTCCTCAATCTGCGCGTCCTTGCCGCCAGCATCGACCGGGCCTTCGATGTACAGCTCGAGTGGGCCGGCGGCCTTTTGCAGTCCGGCGATGTAGTCGGCGACGCGGTTGGCGTCCTGGTCGAAGATCAGGCCGATGGTGCCGTAGACGTCAATGTGCAGACACGGCTTGTAGTCGGGCGAGGTGCGCAATTTCTCAACGCGGGCGACCAGCCAGCGGATGTACTCTTCGAGCTTCTCGCCTTTATACCCCAGCTTGTCCGGGACGTTGTTGATCAGCCCGTGCGGCAGGGCATCGACGCCCTTGAGCAGCATCTTGTCGACGGCCGTGTACCGGTCGTCGCCGCTCTGGCCAAAGAGCGGAATCGCTTCGGCAATCAGCGGCAGCTGGTATTCGTCGAGGATGACTTCGGTCTTGGTCAGTTTGCGTGCCAGCGCCGTCGCGTCGAGCAGCGCCTGCGTCAGACCATAGCGGATCGCTGTGTGCAGGCGGATGCCTTCAATCTCCAGTCGGTCGAAGAAGCGGGCGTTGTCGACAAAGGTATTGACCGAACGGCCTTCGAGCAGCGGCTTGAGGTGCTTTTCGAGGAAGGGGACGAAATGGCTGCCGAGAAACAGCGGGTCACGTCCGCCGGCTCCGGAATATTGCACGGCGGCGCAATCACCGACGGCGACCGATCCGTTCTCCAGTACCAGCAACACCGAGACGCATTCGCCGGCCTGGCGTATATCGCGGAAACCTTCGGTGACCGGCTGGCCGAGATAAACAAAACCGTCCTGTCCAGCGCCGGTCTTGATCGCTTTCTGGTCGTCGAAGTAGAAAGAGGAATAGCCCGAAACAAAGTGGGCCTGGGTAATTCTCATCGTGGTCTCCCGATTAGTTTGCTCTTGGAAATAGCATAGATGTCGTCCACCACCATCTGGAAGGCGGGCGCACGGTTTTCGGCTTTGGCGCGTTCAGCGATTTTTTCCTTGTGATAGGCGAGCACATCGTCCGGCAGTGGGACGCGGCCGACTTCGAAGATGCGCACGGCGCCTTCGTTGTCACGGACCGGCAGCAGCTTGCCGGCGTTGCACATGGCCGGGGCAAAGGGAACGTCGATGACGCCGGCTTCGAAGGCGCGCACGGCGCCGACAGCGACATCGCCGTTGCCCAATTCGAACACCTTGTCGAGGACGGCGCGGACTTCGCGCTTGATCAGTTCGACTTCCTGGTCGACCACCGGGCTGGCGGGGAAGACCTGTTCGCGCACCATGTTAAGCATTTGTGTGGTGGCGTCGAGGCCTTGCTTGTTGGCTTGCATGGTCGGGATGCCGGACGCTTCGTGCGGTGTCTTGACGATCACCTTGGTAGCGCCGGACAGCGCAGCCATGGCGCTGCCCCAGCTGATGACGGCATAGGCCATCGATTCATTTTCCGGAAAGCCGCCCATCCACTGGTGGAAGACGGTAGACAGCGCGTAGTCGTCAAAGCCAGCAGCGCGGAAATATTCGTGACCTAACTCGCGCAACGAGCGGATCGCCGCGATGTCCTGCACGATATTGCCGGCCTGGCCGTAACCCAGGGTGATGCATTTGCAGCCCTGTTGCAGCGCCAGCAGGCCCTCGATGATCGCCACGCAGTGCGAGACGAAAGGCGGGACCAGGGTGCCGGAGAGCGGTCCGAAAGGTTCGCGGTTGATGCGCACGCCGCGTTCCTCGTACAGGCCGACCAGACGGTCGCAATACTGCCAGTGACGGATCGAGCGCTCGAGCGGTACCTTCTTGGCATAGGGGATGTTGTAAGAGATGCCGCCGCCTTCATAGGCGGTAAATCCCGCAGCCAGCGTGATTTCTCCGAGCAGGCGGGCGTCCGGCGTACCGTGTCGCACCTGCACCGGCTTGTTCAGCGCCTCGACGACACGCCGGCATTCATGCAAACCGTGGTTGACCGCAGGAAAGCCGTTGAGCAGCGAGGTGCCGGCAGCGACCGAACGGGCGATGCCTTCGGCGGCCTTTTCGTAATGGTTGAGCCGGGTGTAGGCGTCGATGGTCGATGGCAGGAGGTCGCACGACTGCTCGAGGAATTGCAGCAGCTTGATGTGCTCGTCGACCAGCGCGACGCCGGCACGCGGCTGGCACAGCGTTTTGCCGTCGCGCTCGGCCTTGGCCAGCGCACTGGAAAAGCGCTTGCTGTCGGGCAGCGCCAGTTGATAGCGGACGCCGTCTTCAAAATCGACGCCCTGGCCGGTCGGCCAGGTCAGCATGACCTCGTCGCGTTCGCGCAGAAAGTCATCCATTTCCAGTTTCTGATTGCGTAGTTGCATGGAGTCTCCTATGGGGTGTTCGTTGGATTCGTTGTCTGCGTTGGGGTGCCGGACAGTCGTTGGATGCCGGCAAGGGCCGCGGCGCGCGGAAAGGCGCGCGCCAGATTGGCTAGCAGCGGGAAGAGGGTGTCTTCGTCGCGGTAATAGGCGAAGTTCTGGGGTACCAGTACGCTTCGCCCTCGATGATCGATGCTGTGGTCGGTAAACCACGGTGACGGGTTGAATTCTGTGGCGCGCGACAGCCAGCCGCCGGAGCCGATAACCTTGCTGATGCGGCGAAGGTCTCGACCGGTCTGAATTTGCACTTCGCCTTCCGGTGTATAAACCGGCGAGCAGCGACCGACATGACGGGCGCAGGCGTGACCAACGCAGAGTCCGGCGAGCAGCGTGTCCAGGCCTTGTTCTGGCGCCGAGGTGGGCAGGAGGTCGGGCTGTGCGGCCAGCCGGTCGGCGAATTGGGTGAGTACTTCCTCACTTGCGGATGCCCTTGCCATCGCCTTCTTCATCGCTGTGCCGCTGACGCGGATGGTCGCTTGTGCCGAAACGCGCATGCCAAGATCGCCCTCGACGGTGCGTTTGACTTCGGGTTCGGGCAGGCCGCGAAGGATTGTTCCCGGTTCCGGGGCTTCCTGGTGCACTGAATAGACGTCGGTGGTCGCGCCACCCATGTCAAAGAGCATGAAGCTTTCCCAGCCGGGAACGTGCTCGCGGATGGCGCGGGTGTATTCAAGGACGGCGAACGGGGTTGGTGCGGGGGCCGCGCCGGTCGCGTCCATGATCACATCGAGCCCCTTGCCCTTGACGATGGTGTCGAGAAAAATGGCGCGTATCGCATCACGCGCCGGTTCCGGGTTGGGTTCGTCGAAATTGGGGAGCAGGTTGTCGACAACGCGCAGTTTCTTGCTGCGCAACAACTCGGCCACGACGTCGGCGACGCTGCGGTTTCCGGCGTAAATAATTTCACAGTCAATGTTCGAGCGCCCGATGGCGTAGGCGTTATCGAGTACGTAGCGGGTGTTACCGCCATCGGTACCGCCAGCGAAGAGCAGGATGTCCGGCGGCGAGGATTCGAGGCTGGCGATGTCCTGGCGCGTGAGCTGGTAGGAAAAGACCTGCGTCAGCTTGGCACCGGCGGATTGAGCAGCGATCTTGCCGATTTCCAGGGTCACGTCCGGAACCAGGCCAATTGCCGCGACGGCAAGTCCGCCTTTGGCCGAAGACGAGTACTGTAATTGCAGTTCTCCCGAGCGGATCAGCGGCAGGGGATCGGACGGGGCGCATTCGTTAAGAACGGCGAAAAATCCATCGGCCAGATTGTTCACTGTGGTCGGCTGTGCGGCGCGCGCGATGACTTGAACCTCATCGCCGTCGACGCGGAATGTTGCGCCCTTGGTCCAGGTTGATCCGATGTCGATGGCAGCGACGATCATGGGCGCTTGGCCACATCCTGTTTGAGGAATTCAGCAACCTGCTGCAGATCCACCGTTGGCGGGAAAACACGGTCGAAACCCATGCTCTTGAAAAGCGCCTCGACTTCAGTGAAATCACGCTTGCCAATCACCAGATTGCCGCCGACGTAGAGCAGAACCGAGTCGAGGCCGCGCTCCAGGCAGCGACCACGTAGGCCGTCACAGTCGATTTCGCCGTGACCATAGATCGAGGCGACCAGAATCGCCTGGGCGCCGGTTTCGATGGCGGCATCGATGAATTCGTCCTGGCTGACCATGACGCCGAGATTGACGACCTTGATCCCTTCGCGATCCATTGCGTGTTCGATGATTTTGTTGCCGACTGCGTGGCAGTCGGAGCCGATGACGCCGAGAACAACAGTGAGAGCATCCATGCCGTGCTAAAACCTTTCGCTGTAGAATCCAAGTTGGTGCAAAATTGGAAATTAAATTTATAAAAAATGCAGTTGATTAATTAATAACTCCAATTTAACAGCATGTTATTTATTTTTAAATCAATTAATCGTCAATACAATATTCTTAAACGGAATGAAGTTGCGTTAAGTGCAGAAATCTAACCCAGTGTCTCGAGCAAAAAATGATTTGAATTCCGGGGGTTGGGCGAGTCGGCCATATACATTCGGCTGTGGAATGCCAGTTGCCTGCAGCAATGCGTGTTTCACGGACACGAGAGAAAACGACTGCGGTATACTGTCGCCCTTTTGTGCCCCAGCTTTTTGAGTCGGGTTTGCAAACAGTTTGATTTCTTGTTTTTTCGGTCATTCCAGCCGGTTAGGGAGACGTAATGGCGGCAGCAGCAAAGGGAGCAGTACAACCAGCGCCGGCGAACAGCCGGCTCTTGATGTCAGGCAACGATGCCGTGTCGCGTGCCGTCTGGGAAGCCGGGGTGCGGGTGGCCGCGGCTTATCCGGGAACGCCAGCGACCGAGATGCTTGAGGTGATTTCGACCTATCCGGATCTCTATGCCGAATGGTCGGTCAATGAGAAGGTTTCGCTGGAGGTGGCTTTCGGCGCCGCCATGGCCGGTTCGCGAGCGTTCTGCGCGATGAAGCATGTGGGCATGAATGTCGCCTCCGATGCGCTGATGACCATGACGCTGACCGGGGTGGCCGGCGGGCTGGTGATTGCCATCGCCGACGACGTCGGCCTGTCGTCGTCGCAGAACGAACAGGATTCACGCTACTGGGGCCGATTCGCCCATGTGCCGGTGCTCGAGCCTGCCGATTCGCAGGAAGCCTACGATTTGACGCTGGCGGCTTTTGAGCTCTCGGAGCGCTTCCTGACGCCGGTGATCCTGCGCATGACCACGCGCATCTGTCACGTCAAGGCGCTGGTGACCGTCGGCGAGCGCCGTGAGCGGCCGGTCGCCGGTTTTACCAAGGATGTGTCGCGCTGGGTGATGGTACCGGGCGCAGCCGGGCGTCGCCTGCCGTTGATGTTCGAGCGCGAGAACCAGCTGCGCGCCGAAGCCGAAGTGTCGCCGCTGAATTTTATCGAGCCGGGAGTGGGGACAAAGACAGATCGCCGCGTCGGTTTTGTTACCTCGGGGCCGGCTTACATGCACGTGCGTGAGAGCTTCCCCGATGCGCCGGTGCTCAAGCTGGGGTTCTCGTGTCCGGTGCCGGTCGAGCTGGTGCGGAAATTTGCCGCCCAGTGCGATCAGCTGGTTGTCGTCGAAGAAGTCGAGCCGCTGATCGAAGCCGAGGTCAAGGCTCACGGGATAAGCGTTCATGGCAAGGATATTCTGCCGCGCAGTGGCGAGCTTTCCCCCAGCATCCTGAAACCGGCGATTGCCAAACTCCTCGGCGAACCCTTACCCGAAGTGGCCAAGGTCGCGCCGATGCAGGTTTTCCCGCGTCCGCCGACGATGTGTGCGGCGTGCCCGCACCTCGGGGTCTATTACACGCTGGCGCAGATGCGCAATGTCACCATTTCCGGCGACATCGGCTGCTACACCCTGGGTTTCGGTCAGCCGTGGAATGCGCTTGATGCCTGCATCTCGATGGGCGCGTCGATGGGCATGGCACTGGGTCTTGACAAGGGACGCGCCGACTCCGAGAAGGACAAGAAGATCGTTGCTGTGATCGGTGATTCGACCTTCATGCACATGGGTATGCAGGGTCTGCTCGACATCGTCTACAACCAGGGCAACGTCACCGTGCTGCTGCTCGACAATCGCGCCGTCGGCATGACCGGCGGACAGAGCAACCCGGGGACCGGGCGCAACCTCCATGGCCAGGAAGTACCGCGCGTCGATTTCGCCACGCTGGTCAAGGCGCTGGGCGTTCGCGAAGAGCGGGTACATGTGCTCGACCCGTACGAGTTGCCCAAACTGTTCAAGACATTGCGCGAAGAGACCAAGATTGCCGAACCGTCGGTGATCATTACCAATCAGCCGTGCGTGCTGGTCGAGCATTATCAGCCGCGCAAGCCGTTCATGGTCATCGAGGATAAATGTACCGGCTGTGGCAACTGTATCGATGTCGGCTGTCCGGCGATTCACGTGACGCGCCGCGACAAGGTGGTCAAGGGTAGTGGCAAGGAAGTCGATCGTTCCTTCGTGCGCATTGAAAGCCAGGCCTGTACCGGCTGCGGGCTGTGCCTGCAGCCTTGCGCGCCCGATGCCATCGTACCGGTCGAGGTGTTATCGATGCCGATTAAAGTCATCAAACCGAGCTGACGGAAACCATAAAATGTCTGATATAACCAATATTCTTGTGGTCGGCACCGGTGGTCAGGGCGTCATGACGGCGACCGAAATTCTCGCCGAAGCGGCAATTGCCTTTGGCCACGACGTCAAAAAAACCGAGGTTGCCGGCATGGCGCAACGCGGCGGGGTGGTCTCGTCGCACCTGCGCTTTGGCCCCAAGGTGCTGTCGCCACAAATCACGCCGGGAACGGCCGATGTGCTGCTCGGCTTTGAAGCTGCCGAAGGCATGCGCTGGCGTCATATGCTGCGCCCCGAAGGCCTGGCTTTGATGAATACCGGCCGGCTGGTGCCGCCGGTGGTCGATATCGGTCTGTACGAGTATCCCGCTGATCCGGTGGCCGAAGTACGTGCCGCCGGAACTAAGGTGTATTCCTTTGACGCTTCGGCGATCGCCAAGGAGCTCGGTGACATCCGCCTAGGCAATACGGTGATGCTCGGAGCGATTTCCGATCACCTGCCGTTTTCGGCGGAAGTTCTCGAGCAGTGCATTCTCAAGCGCTTTGCCAGCAAAAAACCGGAAGTGATCGAAATGAACCGCAAGGCTTTTGCTGCCGGCCGCGCCGCGGCAGCCCAGGCGGCACAAACCGCCTGAGTACCCCTAAATATTCACCACGTATCACTGAAAGAGAACATGACAGCACAACGACTCGACGGTAACGCACTGGGGCAGAAACTGCGTGCCGGTTTCAAGGAAAAAGCAGAAGAACTTGCCGCGCAGGGTGTTCGTCCCGGCTTGGCGGTGATCCTCGTCGGCGAAGACGCGGCCTCGCAGGTCTATGTGCGCAACAAGGTCAATGCCTGCGCCCAGGCCGGGTTCCATTCCGAGAAATACGTCTTTGCGCCTGATGTCTCGCCTGCGGAAGTGTTCGCCAAGATTGCCGAGCTCAACGCCGATCCGAATATTCACGGCATTCTGGTGCAGCTGCCCTTGCCCAAGCACTTTGATGCCGACGCCATTCTGGAGGCGATTGCCGCCGAGAAGGATGTCGATGGTTTCCGCGCCGAGAACGTCGGTGCGCTGATGCAGGGTCAGCCGTGCTTTATTCCGTGTACGCCGTATGGCGCGATGAAATTTTTCGAGGACGCCGGGATCAGCCTGAGCGGCAAGGAAGCGGTGGTGGTCGGGCGTTCGAATATCGTCGGCAAGCCGATGGCCATGCTGCTGATGCACGCCGGAGCGACGGTCACGGTCTGTCACTCGCAAACCAAGGATCTCAAGGCGCATTGCCTGCGTGCCGACATTCTGGTCGCGGCGATCGGCCGGCCGAAAATGATAACCGGCGACATGATCAAACCGGGCGCCGTGGTCATTGACGTCGGCATCAACCGTTTGCCCGATGGCAAGTTGTGCGGCGACGTTGATTATGATTCAGCCAGCGAAGTCGCTTCGTTCATCACCCCGGTTCCGGGAGGCGTCGGCCCGATGACCATCACCATGCTGCTGGCCAATACACTGGAGAGCGCCGAACGGGCGCTGAATGCTTGAGGAGATGACCATGACCAATCAACCTTTAGTCGGTATCGTGATGGGATCGGACAGTGACTGGCCGGTGATGAAGCATTGCGCCGAAACCTTCAAGCGCTTCGGCATTGCTTACGAAGCCAAGGTGCTGTCGGCACATCGCACTCCCGATGCGGCGCTGGATTACGCGTCGACCGCCCAGAGTCGTGGTATCAAGGTACTGATCGGTGCAGCAGGCGGTGCGGCGCACCTGGCTGGCGTGCTGGCGGCCAAGAGCGAACTGCCGGTGCTGGCCGTGCCGATGCCATCCAAACATTTGCAGGGCCTGGACTCGCTGCTGGCGATGGTGCAAATGCCCGGTGGAATTCCGGTGGCCACCTTCGCCATCGGCGATGCCGGGGCGGTCAATGCGGCGCTGTTTACCGTGGCGATGCTGGCGCTGAATGATGCCGGTCTGGCGAAAAAGCTTTCCGAATTCCGCGCCGAGCAGACCGATAAAGTGTTGTCGAAGTCGCTTCCCGATCTGCCTTGAATTCATGTCTGAAAACACCTACCGCAAAGGCGCAAAGGGGCAAAGTTTACGCAAAGAGAACCAATTGAAATCAGCCTTTCGATTTTCTTTGCGATGCCTTTGCCTCTTTGCGCCTTTGCGGTGGACTTTAATTCATCCCTCCCAATGACCCACGACCTTTCCGAAGCCGTCCGCCTGTTGCAGGCCGGCGAGCTCGTCGCCTTTCCGACCGAGACGGTTTATGGTCTGGGCGCCGATGCGGCCAACCCGGAGGCGGTGGCAAAAATCTTTGCCGCCAAGGGGCGCCCGGCAGATCACCCGCTGATTGTCCATTTACCCGGTGCGGCGCATCTTGAACGTTGGGCGCGGGATATTCCGGCGCTGGCCTGGGAGTTGGCTGAAGCTTTCTGGCCAGGGCCGCTGACCTTGATTCTCAAACGTGCCCCGGAAGTACCCTACGCCGTGACCGGCGGTCAGGAGACCGTCGGTGTGCGTGTCCCGTCGCATCCGGTGGCGCTGGAGTTGCTGCGCGCCTACGCGCAGGCCGGAGGCGGTCGTAGCGGGATGTGCGGTATTGCCGCGCCGTCGGCCAACCGCTTTGGCCGCATCAGTCCGACCGATGCCGCGCATGTGCACGAAGAATTGGGTGATGCGGTTTCGCTGATCCTCGACGGTGGCGCATGCCAGGTGGGAATCGAGTCGACAATCATCGATCTTTCGCGTGGGGCTGATTTTCCCCCCCGTCTGCTGCGTCCGGGGCACATTACACCCGAGCAGATCGAGGCGGTGACCGGCGTGCTGCCGGAGTCATCCGAAATGTGTTCGGACGAAAATGCTCCGCGGGTTTCCGGTTCGCTCGATGCGCACTACGCGCCGCTGACGCCGATGCGGCTCGTGGATTCGGCGCAGTTGCTGGCAACGATCAATCAATACCAAAGCAGTGGAACGCCGCTGGCGGTCCTCAGCCGTTTCCCTGTCTCAGTGCTTTCGGCGCATGTCCCGCAGCACTCATTGCGCTGCTTGCCGGATGAGCCGGAAGCTTATGCACGTGGCCTGTACGCCGCGCTGCGCGAACTCGATCAGGCCGGCAACGCGCTGATCATCGTCGAGGCCATTCCCCAAGAGGCGGGCTGGGCGGCCGTTGCTGACCGCTTGCGTCGGGCGGCCTGTGGGGCCGGTTTGGTCTAGACGGTGAAGGGCGTGCAAGCGCTACTGCCGGTGATTCGGCGCCAAGTTTCCTGTCTGCTTGTTCTTGTTGTGTTTGCTCTGTAGTTCACTTTGTCCTCGTTCCGGAATTGATGTGTTAAAACACATGTTGTGTTAATTGTCTTTGCTGTGTAACATGTATTCATGTTGGTTGCTGCATGTTGAAAGGCTTTATTGTGTCAATACCTAAAGCAGCTATTGTTATTAATCTGGATTACGAAAATACACCTGCGGTTAAATGCAAAGAGCTTTTTAGTCTCGTGGAGGCTCGAATGGTTCATGCTGGTTTTGATAAACGTCACCGCTATTTTGTTACAAGTATGGAGCCAGAAGCTGCCTACAGGGAGGCGCGCACAGTAATGGACACTATTTTTAATGAATTTCAGTCCAAGGGCGAATGCGTCGCGCACTGCTTTAGAGATTTTTACGGAATTCCATTCCGTCAACTTGTCACCCTTTCGACATCATCTTTCAATGAAATCGAAGTGGATGTGATGGAAACCGGTACTTTCCAGGAGTTTTTTCCTGATAAACGTTGCCGCGTTCCATTCGCGATAGGGAAAAACCTAGGGCAGCCCATCTTTGGCCTCATGCGATGAGCGCTGGCCCGAAATGAAGCGGAAACAGCCTGATAATTACCCTGTTGTTGCTACACGGTTGCGCCCTTTGTTTTTCGCCTCGTAAAGGCCTTCGTCAGCGCGCTTCAACACACTGTCCATCGACTCGCCCGGCATAAACTCGGCTACCCCCAGGCTGATGGTGACCTGCTCCACCGGGTTGAAGGCATGGTTCTCGACCGTTTGTCTGATTTTTTCTGCCAGAACGCAGGCCCCTTTGAGATCGGTTTCCGTGCAGACGATGACAAATTCCTCGCCGCCGTAGCGGGCAAAAAGGTCGACGTCCCTGACGCTGTCGCTGACCAGTCGGGCGACGGACTTTAATACCTCATCGCCGACGCCGTGCCCGTGGCGATCGTTGACCTGTTTGAAGTGATCAAGGTCAAGCATGATCAGCGAAAGCGGATGCCCGAAACGATTTGCTCGGTGCATTTCGTTATCCAGGAATTGATCAAGTTTTCTGCGGTTGGAGATATGTGTGAGTGAATCAATTTCCGCCAGATCGCGCAGCTGAGCCTCAATCAGCTTGCGGCTGGCAATTTCGCCTTCCAGCACGGTATTCATTTTTTCCAGATGAACTGTCTGGTCTTGCTGGCTCAGGATAATGCTTTGCAGCTTGCCGGTCATGCTGTTGAAGGCTTTCGACAACAAGCCAATTTCATCTTCATTCTTGATGGTGACCCGGCGGGTCAGGTCGCCTGAAGCGATCGCCGTCGCGGTGTCGGTGAGGTGCGAGACCGGCTTGAGCGCGTTGCGAATCAGGACGATGGACATGATTAACAGGATCATCGAGCCGCAGACGAGAATGATCTTGGAAATGCTCTGGAAGGCTTTGAGCGGGAGCAGGATCTCTTGACGTTGCTGCTGGACGATGATTCCCCAGCCGTTTTCCAGGGTCGATACGTAAGCTCCCCAGACAATGCCATTGTCGTCTGTGTACTCCAGAGCGCCCTGATGACTCTGCCGTAAGGCAGTGATAGCAGGGGCATTGCTGAAATTCCGGAGCACTGAAGTGTAGGCCGGGTCGGGGTGGGCGATGACTCTGTTCTGGGCGTCTACAACATAAGCGTATCCGGTCTTCCCGACCTGCATCGAGTGCACATCCTGACTCAGCTTGGTCAGGTAACTGGCGAACATACTGACGCCCAGAACCTTGCCCTGGGTATTCTTGATCGGCATGGCCACGACCAGCGCCGGCTGGCCTCGGGAACGACCAATCAGGCTTTGAAAAGCGGTCTGACCAGATTTGGCCTCAATGAACCATTGCCGGTCGTGATAGTCGGCGAGAGGAGCGTCGTCGTTGCGGGCAATATTTTTACCATTGAGATTCGTCGTGCTGACCAGGTAGATATGGTCGTTAATCGCCGCGATGCGTTCAAGGTGGGGTTTCTGACGCTGCGCTTCCATGCCCACGATGTCAGGATGATTGGTGGTGTCGGCGAGCGTCCGCAGGTGAAAGTCTAGCCATATTTGGGCGGTATCGGCCAGCTTCTGATTGAGCATCTGCAGCTTCTCATTGGCATCCTGGCGAATCTGGGTCGCGGCGATTTGCGTGATAAGCGTGGTGATGACGATCAGAAGAGGAATCGAGACGATCAGCGAGAGAACAGAAAGACGAACCTTGAGGGACATGTTTCTGAAGAATCTGTTGTGGATTCCATTCTTGTCGGGCGACTCATTACTTGATCGCAGCATGGCTTTTCTCCCGAAATGGTTCGTTGGCCTAGCTCGGAAGTGAGTCCCGGCGTGACAATTGGTCGAACCTGTGATTAGAGCCTATTCTGAACCGATCCGTCGCAGATGCAACCCCCGGCCAATGCTGCCGGTGTTCCTTCCTCGTGGTGTCGGAGGCTTCTGACTATTGCGCTAAAGGGCGTTCTGCCGGGAGATTTCAGCGAGCATGGCGCTCAGTTGTTCTTCCACCTCGTGTTGGACGAAGGTTCTGCCGAAGGTTCGGGCCATGGAAGAGCCCGGAATGATTTCTGCGTGATAGCGCAACTGCGTGCCGGTACCCTTCGGGGAAAGCTCCATCTGGCTGGCAAAGTGTTTGGTCGTGCCGGTGAGCTGTTGCGAAAGAATCCGTTTCATCGGTTCCAGCCGAACGTCGCGCTCGGAACTGAAAGTATAAAAAAACGGGCCGTACCAGGCTCTCCCCTCCTGCAGAATGCGCAAGGAATTGCCGTTGTGCTGGAGCACCTTGCTGGTTGTTAGATTGCTCAGGATGCTGGCCATGTGATTAAAATCTGTCAGCACCGCCCAGGTCACGGGTACAGGCGCTTGTACGGTGGCACTGGCGCTGACGGTAAACCCGTCCCCGTTTTTTTCGACAGCCACAACCAGTTCTACTTCTTCGGCGATAGCACTACAGCTCAGAATGAGCAAAAGACTCGCGGCAAAGCGTTGGAAATTAAGCATGAGCCAATCACACTGTGTCCCGATGCGACACTTCAATGACCCGCGCTCGCCGGGCAAGTGTCTCGACCAGCGCGATGGCGGTTGCACGATTCGCCGTGTCCAGGTTGGCATCCCATTCGTCCAGAAGATAAACCGGGTAGCGGGTGTGGCTGACGATTTCACGCAAGACCTGCACTTGCCGCTCTCCTGAAGAATACCCTTTTTTTTGCTCGGCGTCTTCGCTGGCACTGATGGCCTCAGGGTCGTCGATATCCATAGCTACTTCGACGGGAATGGCCATGCCGGAATTAAAAGCGAAGGCCAGTCGATCTTGGGTCGGCCAGTAGTAGGCCGAGCCGCGAAGCTGGGCCTTGAGTGCAGCGAGCAGCGTTGATTTGCCGCTGCCATTGCCGCCGCGCACGGCGATCAGTCCCGTCGGGAGGGCCAGCACTGTTTGCATGGCTTCGCTGAGCGAGGAACAGTGTCGCTCATGCTCGCCTTCTTTGAGGACGACATGGCCGAAACCGATGCGGTCGACAAATTGTGGGTCGGGTAACGGGATGATGTGTTTGCATACCCCTTTGATGCGCGTCCAGACGGCGATCAGGTCGGTAAAGCCGACGGTCAGCTGGTGCATGTCCAGGGTCATCTCGATCTGTCGCGGCAGGGTGGCGGCAAGAGCGATCAGCAGGGCGAGATTGCCGGCAGCTTGGAGGGCAATCCAGGCCGTGGTCGATAAGACCAGCAGCAGTGCTATCAGGCCGCTGACGGCGCTCCAGCCTTCGCGCAGCAGGATGGCGCGGATCTGGGCGGCCAGCGCGTCGCGCAGACGTTGCCGGAAATCGCGGTGCCAGAAAGAGAAGTTGTAGCGGTTACCGCTGAAGATATTGTCCCAGGCGTTGTAGGTCCGTGCCGTCATGCGGTTGGTCATATGCTGGTTGTGCAGGTAAGCCTCGGCCAAGGGTTTGCGCAGAAACCACTGCAGTGCGGCCAGAACGACAAAGGCGACGGCAAAGGCCGCTGGCAGTCCGGCGTCGATTTCAAAACCCAGGACCAGTGAATTGAACAGCAGCTGAAAGAACAGGCGCAGGTGAAACTGCAGGGTGAAGATCAGCTCGAAGCAGACATGGAAGGTTTCGTTGGTGAGAAAGGGTTCGCTCTGCTCACGCGCCGTACTGTCGTTGAGCAGGGCGGTCTTGAAACGATTCTGGCGGGCAAAGTGCAGCATGTAGCGGGAGTAAGCGCCAAACCCGGCACGCTCGGCATAAATCCAGCTCACCGCTCCGGCCAGATAAGACACGGTTTGCGCCACGATGATCCAGCCGAAATTACCCGCCGAAACGCTTTCCTGAGTGATGTCCCGGGCGATACGGATGACCAGCCAGGTAGTCGCGGCGCTACAGAATTCCTGCAGCAGAATCAGCCCAAGCATGGCGAACATCGCTGTGCCGATGATGAAGCGCAGAAAGTCGCGAGGGCGAAATTCTTCAGGTTCAGTGCTAGGCGTCGTCGCTGAATTCATAAGTCATGTTGATGACATTGTTGGGAAAATAAAAAAGCAGACGCGAGCCTGCTTTTTTATTGTTCGCGAATCAGGCTGGGCCTGATCGGGATTACTTCGGGGCGGGTTTTTTGCCCTTGGATTTTTTCTTGGCCATGATAAGTCCTCCAGTGTTGATTAGCGAAAACTGCTGCGATCTAGTCGCCACTGAAGTGTATGCGATATGCCCCCAAGTCTGGCAAGAACAATTTGTAATATTTTGTAAGTTGCAGTGTTCATGGGGCAGGACAACCTAGGCTGCATATCAATGCAGCGCTTTTACAGAACTTTGTTTGGTGCTGGCAGGTGAAGCAAGAAGTAGCAGTTGCCCGCCCTCAACCAGTTCAGGCGTCGTGGCAAAGTGCGCCTGATCGGTCAACAGGAAGTAATGGCGACCATCAGCAAAACGGGGATGCGCTTTGGCGAGCAGATCGGTGACATCAATCACGCCTGAGCTTTCTTCATCTTCAGTCAGGAAACCAGCGCTGCCTTTGGCAAAACGAGCGGGATCATGTTCGGCAATTTCACTCAGCGTGTTGCTGGAGGGATCAAATTGCCAGACCTTCCCAAGGCGCGGATTGTTGCCCACATCTTCCTGGAGGATCAGGTGGCCGTTACCAAATACCGTCAGGTTGTCGAGCATCTCGTAGCCTTCGGTGCCCATGAGCAAGGCCTCGATCCGGCCACCGGCCATCGGATTGCGAATGTCGTCAAAGGCGAGTCTGTACAGGCGCGAACGGCCATCACCGTCGGCATCTTTCACGGTGGTCATTCGATCCGTGGTCAGGAAATAAAAAACATTGGGGTTCTTCGGATCCCATGCACCGTCTTCCGGGCGCAAAAAGTTGGTTCCGCCTTCGCTGACCAGATCAAAGCGGCCGGAGAGGGGGGTTAGCCGGTTCTCCAGTCCGCTCTGGGCGACCTGGATGTTGAATGTCTGGCCATTGGACAGGCCGGCTTTCTCGATTTCGTTGCCGTTCTTTTGCTTGGTGCCGATATAGACATAGAGCTTGCCGGCGTCCTTGTCATGTTTGCTCTTCGCGTTGGCCTTCGGGTGTGTATCGTCGAGTCCGATGACCACCGTCTGGTCCTGTGCCAATGGATTGGCGACGATGTTTTCCCACGACGCTTGCAACATCTTCGTGAGTTCGTACGAGGTACCCGCTTCCGGTCCGGTAGCGACATGGGCAAACGCCCGGCCATTCGGGCCGTTTTCCTCGCCGTTCATGAAAATGCGATTCTGCGTTCCGAGTCCGCTGACCGGGTTGTAAAAGGCCGTTACCGCCGGCAAGTCCGCCGAACAGAAGCGGCCGAAAGCCTTGCTCCCGGTTTTCAGGATGGGGTTGCGGATCAGATCGCGCCCGCCGAGAACTTGAAGCGTCGCCGGGTCAAAACGCCATTTGGAGACAAAGGCCCCTTTGTCTCCATGGGCATGTACTGCCCCGGAATTGCTACCCAGTTCGTGGTTCATCAGTACCACCAACTCATTCTTCTCATTCAGGTAGGCGCCCAGTCCGTCGGGAATTCCGGTCATTTTGTAATTTTCTGTCCCTTCTCCCACCGTCAGCAGGGCGGTGGTGGTCCAGCCGTTCTTGCCGATCAGATACGGGGGGGCCGAATTGTTCGGCGTTTGGGTCGATACAGGGACCATGCTGGCGCAACCTGAAAGAATTGCGCTGGCCAGGGTGCAGGAAATTGCGAGCTGTTTCAGATTCATGACTATCTTTCTCTGAGTGAAGTTCAGGAAACCTTGATGGCCGGTCATTGCTGCATGACCCATACAAGAATGTTTTTCAGTTCCGGATCGGGAACGGTTTCCGGTGGCATGGGGGTGCTTCCCCATTTGCCAACCGAGCCTGCCTTGACCTCATTGAACAGATACGTGATCGCGTCTTTACGCACGCCGTAGCGTTCGGCTACCTGCTGGAAGGCCGGTCCCACACGGAATTCGTTTACTGCATGGCAGCCAAAGCACTGATGCCGCGCGGCGAGTTGCTTCGGGGTTTCTCCCGCGTGAGACAAAAGAGGCATGAGCAAGCCCGGCAGCATGGCCCAAAAAAAGGATTTCATCAGCCCATCGGAAAACATGTCAACATGAGGGGAGTGTACGTTCAGAATGTGACAGATTTGCGAACAGAAGCCTGTCGTGGGCTTTGAAATGAGGCTGCAACTTCAGGCAGGGTCGGGCTATCGAGTAGCCCAGGGCATGACCGGGACGGTCGAAATACTGTTGGCCGGAGCGCCGTCGATCAGCTTGCGGCTGATCGCCAGATAAACGAGGGTCCGGTTGGCTTCATCCCACAGGCGGACAACCCGCGTTTCCTTGAAGAAGATCGAGGTGTCTTCGGAAAACACCGTCGACTCCTTGGGCAGCTTCTCCGGCAGGGTGATCGGGCCAGTCTGTCGGCAGGCCAACGAGAATTGCGAAGGGTCCTGTGCCAGACCGAGGGTGCCGCTGATTCCGCCGGTACGCGCCTGGCTGACGTGACAGGTCACGCCGGGTACTTTGGGATCGGCGAAGGATTCGACGCAGACCTTGTGATTGGCGCCCAGTAGTTTCCATTCGGTGGTAACACAACCGATATCCCCGGCGCTGGCCGAAGAGATCAGCGCGGCAAGGGTAATGGGGAGGAGAAGGAGTCTCAGAGCGTATTTGGGGGGCATGGCGGATTTTCCGGTTAGTCCAGAGGCTGTGGCATGCTAGGGGATGATCGGCGAGGCGTCAATGAAGCGGCGACACTATGACCGGAACCTGTTTGAACCCAGTTTTGGCGTTCCAGATTGTCCTGAGGATTGAATGGAGGTGTTGCATGCGTCGTTCTTCAGTACCCGGATCCCCGTTGGACCCCAGTGAGATCGCCCCGCGCGAGGTTTTCGAGCAGCGTCGAGCATTGATTCGTGCGGCGGCAGCGGGTACCTTTGGGGTCGCTTTGGCCCCCTTGTTTACCCGCAGCGCCTTTGCCGAAACCGCCTCGCCCAATTCCGGTAGCGTCAGGCTTCCGGCGAAAATCAATCCGCAGTTCGTGGTGATGGAGAATCCCACGTCGTACAAGGACATCACGACCTACAACAATTACTACGAATTCGGTACTGACAAGGCCGACCCGGGAAAATGAGCCGACAGCCTGATCACCCGGCCGTGGACGGTGACCGTCGACGGGCTGGTCAAGAAGCCCAAAATTTACGATATCGATGAGTTGCTCAAGCTGGCACCGCTCGAAGAGCGTATCTATCGGATGCGCTGTATCGAACCGACTGGTAGCGCGAAATACGTTGAATTCACCACGCTGGCCGACTGCAAGCAGATGCCCGGACTATCCTCTTCCGTGCTGCAGTGGCCTTATGTCGAAGGCTTGCGTCTGGGTGAGGCGATGCACCCGCTGTCGCTCCTGGCTTATGGCGAAGTGCTGCCGAAGCAGAACGGTGCGCCGGTGCGTCTCGTGGTACCGTGGAAATACGGATTCAAGAGCGCCAAGTCGATTGTCCGCATCCGCTTTACCGGGGTAACGGCTTCGCCTCAGCATGGTTTGAACGGCCGAGATGCCATTTGAGAAGACAGGCGAGGGGTGCTGTATTTGAAATGCAGCAACTAATAATTGCTGTTTTTGTCTCTATCGTTTGACCGGAAGAATGACCCGGAAGCACGACCCTTTTCCGACTTCACTTTTAACTTCGATACGACCGCTGTGCCCCTGAATAATGCCGTAAGAAATGGAGAGTCCTAACCCTGAGCCGCTACCAATAGGTTTCGTGGTAAAAAATGGATCAAATATTTTTGACTGAATCTCACTAGGTATGCCACACCCATTATCCTGAAATTCTACCCAAACAGAGTTATTAATTGTTCCAGAACGGATCGTGATGCCTCCATGCTCTTTATCTACGGCGTGAGCCGCATTTTCCAACAGATTCATGAAGACCTGATTAAGTTGCCATGGCAAACACTCGACCAGCGGTAAATCACCGTATTCCTTGATTATTTCGACTTTGTCTTGCAACTTGCTGGCCAGTAGGCTCAGTGTGCAATCGACCCCGTGGTGCAGATCGGCAAATTGCCAGTCTTGGATATCGTTGATGTTTGAAAAGTCCTTGAGACTCTGAACGATCCTCTTGACTCTTTCAACACCCTGTTTCGTCTCATTGATCAGCAACTGAGCATCTTCCTGCAAATAGTCGATATCGAGTTCCCGCCACAGCGCCTGGATCGAATTGCGTTTTTCGTCAGGACTCAATGGCTCAAGCGACTCATAGGCATTCAGGAGTTTTATGAGATTGACTAGGTATTTCCCGAGAGTGCCTACGTTGGAGAGGATAAAGCCGAGCGGCGTATTGATTTCGTGCGCAACCCCTGCGGCAAGTTGCCCAATGGAGGCGAGTTTTTCTTTCTGGATGAGTTGTGCTTGCATCTCTGATAGTTTGAGATTCAGTTCTGTGAGTTCTGCGCAACGGCTCGATAGTTCTGTTTCGGCGGCTTCCCTTCGCCGAAGATCCTCTTCCATCTGGTAATTGGCATCCAGTAGTCTTTGGCGCAGGGAAGCAATGCGAGACATCGCTTTCAGTTTTGCGCGCAAGACAGGTTCAGCCACGTTTTTTGGAATGAGGTCATCGCCACCGACCTCAACTGACGCAACAAAATTGTCAGTGGTCCCGGCAGAAGTCAGAAAGAGAATGGGAGTCCATGCCCATTTTTGTGACGTCTCAAACTCACGAATATGGCGGGTGGCTTCGAATCCGTTCATAACGGGCATTTCAATGTCCATCAGCACCAGATCGGGAGCAAATTCGCAAAACTTTGCGACAGCCACTGCCCCATTTTCGGCTAGGCAGACTTCGTGGCCGAGAGCGTGAAGATGATTCTCAAATAATGCTGAGGCAGAACGAGAATCATCGACGAGGAGAATTTTCATTGATTATTTCCAAATCAAATGAACAAAGAATAATTAGCCCACTCTTAAGAGTAGACCTTTCAAACCTATTTCAGGTTCATTGTTTACCCAAAACATAGTTCAGCTACAACGGTTGTATGTACAGAAAAACACATAAGTCAGTATTGGTTTTCTAAGGTCACCTCGATAAACCCACGGGGCTCTTAGGCAAAGTTAATACTTTAGGCTTGACGGCGTGTATGATCGGTATATGAAATAAACATTTCTCACCTGGATCTTATTCCCGGCTCATGAATATGCGCACAGAAGACCACGGCAATATCCTCATTGTCGACGACAAAGCCGATAATCTGGCGGTGCTCAGCGAATTATTGGAGCAATCGGGGTTTAAGGTGCAGCCGGCACTCTTTGGTGAATTGGCGTTAAGAGCCGTGGCAGCAAGAAAGCCCGATTTAATCCTGCTCGACATTTGCATGCCAGAAATGGATGGTTTTGAGGTATGTCGAGCGCTGAAAGCTGACCCGCTTAGCCGGGATATACCGGTTATTTTCGTCAGCGCCATGCTGGATTTGGCAGATCGAACGGCGGCCTTTGCCGCCGGGGGGGTTGATTACGTGAGTAAACCCTTTTTTGAAGAAGAAATTCTGGCGCGGGTACGTACCCATATTCAACTCTACCGAAGTACGCAGCAACTGAAGGTGCTGCTTTCAACACGAACGGCCGAGTGCGACGACAACGAGGCGCGGTTAAGGCTCGCTATGAGCTGTGCCGATCTGGCGACATGGGATTGGAATATTGAAACCGGCCATGTTGTATTTAGTGAGCGATGGGCGTCAATGCGCGGGCTCAGGGTCGAGGACATCAACCCTCACGTCAGTTCGTGGCAGAACGAGCTTTTTCCCGATGATACCCCCAGTGTTATGCAGGCTCTAGCCGACCATTTCGCTGGTAATACACCGCTTTACAGGGTGGAATACCGGATTCGTAATGCCTCCGGGATGCGTGCCTGGCTGATGGCTCAAGGCAGCGTGATCAAGCGCGATCCTGAAGGCAGGCCGCTGCGCATGTTGGGCATTGAAATGGATATATCCCAGCGCAAGAACATCGAAGAAGCGCTGATCAAAAATAACCAGGATCTGGCGGATAGGGAACGTAGTCTGGCACAGCTTTCAATTTTTCTGCAACGGGTGCGCGAGGAGGACCGGGCCCATTTTGCCCGTGAGTTGCATGATGATCTGGGGCAGAACCTGACCGCGTTGCGGATCGACTTCAACGGGCTGGCCGCTGTTCTTGGTGAAAATAAATCGTCGTTGAGCGTTCGGCTCTCGGCTATCGATCAACTGATTGACAGTACGGTTGACGCGGTCAGGCGGATTTGCGAAGAGTTGCGTCCGGGAATGCTTGACGATCTGGGGCTGGAAGCTGCTCTGTCGAGTTATTGCCATCGTTTTAGCCGGCAGTTTGGCGTGGCCTGCGATCTGTCGCTGGATCGAGAGGATTACGGACTGAACGAGCCCATATCCACGGCAATCTTCCGTATTGTTCAGGAGTCGCTGACCAACATTGCCCGCCATGCGCGGGCTGCGCATGCCTTGGTTTCGCTGGAAGATCGTGGTGACGATCTGTTGTTGACGATTGCTGATGACGGTTGCGGTCTATCGGCTGAATTGAGCGGTGAGCGAAAGACCTATGGCCTGCTTGGCATGCGCGAACGCGTCAGCATGCTCGGTGGTCAGATGAGTATCGACAGTGAACCCGGTCGCGGAACGCATATCGAGGTGAGCATTCCCCGGCATCAGGAAGGTGGATTATGATTCGCGTTCTCATCGCCGATGACCATACCCTGATGCGCGAGGGGCTGAAGCAGATTCTGGCCGGCAGTGGTGACATGACGGTCGCTGGGGAGGCCAGTGATGGCCTGCAGACGCTGGCGCTGGTGCGCAACGGCGAGTGGGACATCCTCCTGCTCGACATGTCGATGCCCGGACGCAGCGGCATCGAGCTGATCAAGCAGATCAAGGCCGAAAAACCCCGGCTTCCGATTCTGGTACTCAGCATGCACAAGGAGGACGAGTACGCCGTACGCAGCATACGCGCCGGAGCGGCCGGTTACCTGTGTAAGGACAGTGCCTCGCAGCAGCTATTGACCGCCATCCGCAAGATTGCAGCCGGGGGGCATTTCATCAGCCCTGAGATGGCTGGCGATCTGGCGTTTGGATTGATCATGCAGGATGACCGACCTGCGCATACCTTGCTTTCGGACCGGGAGTTCCAGATTTTTCTTCTGGTCGCTGCCGGGAGCGGGATCACCGAAATCGCCCAGCGCCTCAATCTCAGTGTCAAGACCGTGAGCACCTACAAGACACGCATCCTGCAGAAGATGCAAATGTCCAGCCCTGCCGAACTGATTCGCTACGCCTTGAAGCACGGATTGCTCGAAGAGTCGGCCAGAAACTGAAGCCCCCCGGAAGTTCTTGAGTACTGAACGCCCTGTAGGACGAATCCTACAGGGCGTTTCTCATCCTCCGACGAATTAACAGGCGCTTCGCTGATAGTTCAGTGGCATTGATCAGCGCACGATGAGTGCCATGGTGATCAGAGGTGCAGGAGCGATGATGAAGATTCTGCTGGTCGAAGATTCACGGGTCTTGCGTGAGCGGATTCGGGGCATGATCGGAGAGATTCCCAGGGCCGTTCTGGTGGCCGAAACCGGGAGTGAAATCGATGCGCGTTCCTGCCTGGAGAAATATCAGCCTGATGTCGCCGTCATCGATCTGCGGCTCAGTACGGGTAGCGGCCTCTCATTACTTGAGCATATCAAGGCGGTGTATCCGGCAATGCTCACGATTGTGCTGACCAACTACGGGCAGCCCGAATACCGAGATACCTGCATGGCCCTGGGGGCAGATTATTTTTTCGACAAGTCGATGAATATCGACGCGTTCAACGACCTGCTGGTCAGCTTGAGTCGGGTGAATGCGTCTGTTGAGCAAACCTGAAGGCATGTGAATTCGTACCGATTCGTTTCGGCATCACCCACGATTGGAGATGATTATGCATAAAGCTTCCCCTGGCATCTCGCCCATCGGGCCTGGACCTTTGCTGGTGGGCGCCGTCGGTGGTGGCCTGCTGATCTGGTCGGGGCTTTCTCTGCTGGTCGGTCTGGCGCTGGCTGCCGCTTTGCTGATACTCGCCATCGCTGCATCGTGGTGGGAGCGTCGTGGCATCAATGTGGTACTTGCACAGATTCTCCTCGAGCGTACAGCCAGCGAGCAGGCCAAACCGCAAGTTGTGCCCTATACGCTGAGCCTGCATGAAGTGGCTCACGCCTCGATGGAGCGCTGGTCCCGGCATATCGATATCGCACGCTTGCAGACCGAATGTGCCGGAAGTGAGCTGACGTCGGATTTTGATGCCATCCTCAGCCAGCTGCGGGCCATGCTTGATACTCACGATAATGATTCGGCGCATGGCGTCGTTGCCGTCATCGAGCAGTCGCGCGTCGACCTGGGCGGCATGCTGGAACGCCTGAATCAGGCCTTCGAAGCCCAGAAGCCGCTGCTGCACGAATTCGAGAGCCTCGAGGAAGTCACTGCCAATCTCAAGCGCATGGCTGGTGGTGTTGCTGACATTGCCAAACAGACCAACCTGCTCGCACTCAACGCAGCGATCGAGGCCGCCCGGGCCGGCGAGGCCGGACGCGGTTTTGCGGTAGTCGCCGATGAGGTGCGCAAGCTCTCTGACCAGTCCGGAAAGCTGGCCACGCAAATCCAGGAAAAGGTCGACGCCGTTAACTCGGCAACGCACCTCGCGTTGGCTACAGCAGGCAAGCTGGCGATCCAGAACGAGTCGTTGCTGTCGACTTCTGACACCACGATTCACCACGTTCTTGAGCGCTTCAGCGGCGTCGTTCAAGGTCTGAGCGAGGATTCACAGCACATGACCGAAGGCAGTCAAAGTGTGCGTGAAAAGGTCGAGACGGTTCTCGTTCATCTGCAGTTCCAGGATCGCATGAGTCAGATCCTGCAAGCCGTATGTGCCGACATCGGCCGACTGCTGGCGCGTCTGCATGAGCAGGAAGGACGCCTTACGCAGGGCGAAACGCTGGAACCTTTTGACGTCAGTGTGTGGGTCGCCGAGCTTGAACGAACCTACACCACTCTCGAGCAGCACGACGCGCAGCATCCGGCGGCCAAAGGCCAGGTAGTGACAAGCGAAGTGACCTTCTTCTGATTTGGACTAAGGAGAATATTGACATGGGTAAAACAATACTGGTGGTTGACGATTCCGCCTCGATGCGTCAGGTGGTCGGCATGGCCCTCAAGGGCAACGATTATGAAGTCATCGAGGCCTGTGACGGAAAAGATGCCTTGACCAAGCTGGGCGGCCAGAAGATTCATCTGGTGATCAGCGACGTCAATATGCCGAACATGGACGGGATCACTTTTGTTCGGGAAATGAAGAAACTTCCGGCTTACAAGTTCGTTCCGGTGGTCATGCTGACCACTGAAGGTAGTGAAGAAAAAAAGAAGGCCGGACAGGAGGCTGGCGCCAAAGCCTGGGTGGTCAAGCCTTTTCAGCCGGCGCAGATACTGGCCGTGGTTGCCAAACTACTGATGTGAGGAACCGTCATGAGTATCGAAATCAGCCATGAAGGAAAAAGAGCACGGGTGGCTCTATCCGGTGAACTGACCATCTATAGCGTTGCCGAAATCAAGGCTGGTCTGGCCGCGGCGATGAATGACGCCAATGATATCGAAGTCGACCTTGCCGGAATCACCGAGATGGATACGGCCGGTTTGCAGCTGATGCTGATTGCCAAGCGCAACCCGGGCAAAAACGTGAGCTTTGTCAATCATCCACAGTCCGTCCTGCGTCTCGTTGATCTGGCTAATCTCGCTGGCGTATTCGGTGACCCGCTGTTTATTTCTGCGATCCGACCCTGAGAGGTGCGCCATGAGCAATGACCATGCAGCCAACGATCTTATGCAGGCTCTTGATACCTTCATGCAGGAGGCCAGTGAGCTGCTCGAACAGATGGAGGCGATCCTGCTGCGCGCCGAAGAAGGCACCAGCCTTGAAGATGACCTCAATGCCCTATTTCGTTGTGCGCATACGATCAAGGGGTCGGGTGGCCTGTTCGGCCTCGATGAAGTCGTGCGGTTTACCCATGTCGTCGAAAACGTGCTGGATCGTCTGCGCAACGGGAAAATGCATTTCGACAGCGAGCTGATCAGTCTGCTGCTTGAGTGCCAGGATCATATTTCCAACCTGATTGCCGCTGTCGCAGAAAAGACCGCCGTCCCGTTCGCGCGTAGTGATGAGCTACTGCTCCGGCTGCAGGCGGTTCTCGGCATTGAGGGCAGCGCCCTGGCTGCGACCAAGGCCTCCGGTGCGCAGGCGCCAGAGCCTGAAATGACCTCAAGCGGAGGCGGATCGCTGGGCTCAGACCATTGGCACCTGTCTTTGCGTTTTGGCAAGCAGGTGTTGCAGGACGGGATGGACCCCATGTCCTTCATTAACTACCTGAACCAGTACGGCAAGATCATCCATGTCGAAACCTTGGTCGATGCCGTGCCCGAATTTTCCGAAGCCGACCCTGAGCTGTGTTACCTCGGATTCGAGATCGCGCTGCAGAGTACGGCCAGTAAGGCCGACATTGAGGGGGTTTTCGAGTTTGTCCAGGAATGCTCGCAGATTCACATCCTGCCACCGCAAAGCCAGATTTCCGAATACCTGCAGCTGATCGAGTCGCTGAATGAAAACGACGAGCGCATCGGCGAGATGTTGGTGGCCTGTGGGTCGGTAACCGCCAACGAACTGGCACAGGCCTTGTCAGCCCAGCAGGCTCAGCCGCAAGGAGCACGCCTCGGCGATATCCTGATTGAGCAAGGTGCCGTACCCGCGGTGGTGGTCGAGGCCGCCGCCGACAAACAGAAGCGCGGCGAGGACAAGCGCAGCGGTGAGTCGAAGATCGTCAAGGTGCCGGCCGACCGTCTCGACGCGCTGATTGACCGGGTCGGAGAGCTGGTGATCGCTGGCGTGGGAACGCATCTGCAGATCAGTCACATCAAGCGTCCCGCGCTGATGGAATCGGCTGAAATTCTGCTTTCGCTGGTTGAGGATATCCGCGACATGGCCCTGCGCCTGCGCATGGTGGCCATTGGCGAAGTCTTTTCACGTTTCCCGCGCGTTGTCCGAGATGTGTCCAAGGAAATCGGCAAGGATATCGAACTGCGCATCAGCGGAGCCGAATCCGAGCTCGACAAGTCGATGGTCGACAAGATCGGCGACCCGCTGATGCACCTGGTGCGCAACTCGATGGACCACGGCATCGAGGCGGCGGAGATCCGTATGGCACGTGGCAAGTCCGCGCGTGGAACGGTCGAACTCAATGCCTATCATGAGTCCGGTAGCATCAATATCGAAGTCAAGGACGACGGTGGCGGCCTGGATCGCGAGCGCATTTTCAGGAAGGCTGTCGAGAAGGGGCTTATTGCTGCGGATGCGACGCTCAGCGATCAGGATATCTACCGGCTGATTCTGGCCCCCGGTTTTTCCACGGCAGAAATAGTCACCAACCTTTCCGGGCGCGGGGTCGGCATGGACGTCGTGCGCAGCAATATCGAGGCCTTGCGCGGCACACTGGATATCGAATCCGTACCGGGACAGGGAACCACGATGCGCCTGTGTTTGCCGCTGACGCTGGCGATCATTGACGGTTTCCATGTTGGCGTTGGCAGTTCGCACTTCATCATTCCGCTCGACATGGTTGATGAGTGCATCGAGTTGCCTCCCGATGTCGGCGATATGGAATATCTCGAACAGCGCGGCGTGGCACTGCCCTTTGTCCGCCTGCGTGAAGTCTTTGGCGAGTTCGGGCCAGGGCATGCTCGACCGCGGGTCATCGTGGTCCGCTTTGGCAGCCGCCGTGCAGGGCTGGTCGTAGATCGCATCTACGGCAAATGCCAGACCGTGATCAAACCCCTCGGCCCGCTGTTTGCCGAAGTTCCGGCGGTGTCCGGTTCGACCATCATCGGCAACGGCGAAATCGGCATGATTCTCGATGTGCCGGCGCTGGTCAGGCATTGCGTTAGTGCGTCGCGGAATAGCAATAGCAAGGGAACACAGCCTGCCTTGCTGGCGCACTGAACTATTGGGGCGGAAGCTTAGTTGGCGTTGATTTGTTTCATAGAGCTCATTTTTTCTTAAGCGTTGTCGATCGTAAAAATGGTGGAGATCAAGTCGGTGGCTGGTGAATAGGAAAAGTGAGAGCAGTCTTTTCCAGCGGCACATGCAGTGCGCTGACAGGTGAATTAGGGGTGTGCTGAAAATCGGTTGTTTACCATATGGAGGTGGGATATGAACTGGCTACGTTTAATGAAAGTTGGGACGAGAACCCAGATTTTGGCTGCTCTGGCGGCGATTGGTCTGCTGGTATTCAGTGCTGTTTCCCTGCTGACGATCCGTGACAACATGTTCGAGGATCGCAAACAGCGGATCAAGAGCCTGGTCGAAGCCGGCATCGGGGTCATTGATCACTATCAGCAACTTTCGGTCGCCGGAAAGATGCCCGAAAAAATTGCCAAGGAGGCGGCTCTTGAAGCGCTGCGCTACATGCGCTTTGAGGATGGAAATTATCTTTTCGGCTTTGATCCCGACGGGAACTACTTTCTCATGCCGGCCAACCGTGCCTTTGAGGGAACCAACAAGTTTGATCTCAAGGATGCGAACGGAAAATACCTGATCCGCGAACTGAGCAGTGCGGCCAAGGCCGGCGGAGGCTACGTCGAGTACGATTTTCTCAAACCCGGTGCCCAATTGCCCTCGCCAAAACTGGGATATGCGGCACTGTTTAAGCCCTGGAATATGGTGATCGGGACGGGGATTTACATTGACGACGTCGATGTGGTTTTTCGCCGAGCGGCGATCCATCTCGGATTGATCTCGCTGACTGTGCTGACGCTATTGGTCGCCATGGGGTGGGTCATTTCCCGTTCGATTTCAAAACCCTTGAATTCGGTGGTCGAAGTCTCCAATCGCATGGCTGCAGGGGATTTCAATTTCGAACTGGATACGAGCTTGAAAGATGAACCCGGCGCCGTGTTCAGAGCCGTCATGCTGGTCAAGGAGGCGGTTCAGACTATGATTGCGGATGCCAATGCCCTGTCGGCGGCCGCAACGCAAGGCAAGCTGGAAACGCGGGTCGATGCTACCAAACACCTGGGCGAATTCCGCGTCATCATCGAAGGCATTAATGACACCATGAGTGCGGTGGCCAAACCGATCGAAGATGTCAAACGGGTGATGCAGGCGGTTGAATGCGGAGATCTGGCGCAGCAAATCGATACCAACTATCTCGGGGATTTCGGTGCGCTGCAAAAAAGTGTCAACAGCACGATGGAGTGCCTGCTGGCGGTCTCGACCGATGTCAATACCTTGTCTGCAGCCGCCTTGCAAGGCAAACTGGACACGCGGGTTGATGTTGCAAAACACCAGGGCGAATTTCGCACCATCATCGACGGCATCAACGCCACCATGGATGCTGTGGCCCGACCGATCAATGATGTCAGGCGCATTATGGCGGCGGTCGAGCAAGGTGATCTGACGCAGAGCATCGACGCTGACTACCAGGGCGATTTTGCTGCCCTGCAGTCGAGTGTGAACAACACCATGAGCAAACTGTCGATGACCATGGAACAGGTCAGTACTTCGGCCAACGAACTGACCAGTGCGTCGTCACAGGTTTCTTCAACCTCGCAGGAACTATCGCAAGCGACCTCGGAGCAGGCGGCGAGCCTGGAAGAGACGACCTCGGCGATCGAGCAGATGTCGGCCTCGATTGCGCAAAACACCGACAACGCCAAGACTACCGACGGCATCGCGCGCAAGTCCTCGGAAGACGCGCTGGCCGGCGGCGAGGCAGTGCGTTCGACGGTGGCGGCGATGAAGTCGATTGCCGACAAGATCTCGATCATTGACGACATTGCCTACCGCACCGATCTCCTGGCCCTGAATGCGGCGATTGAAGCGGCACGGGCCGGTGAGCATGGCAAGGGCTTTGCCGTGGTCGCTGCGGAAGTGCGCAAGCTGGCCGAGCGCAGCCAGATCGCCGCGCAGGAAATCGGCGAACTGGCGAGCAACAGCGTCGAGACGGCAGAACGTGCTGGTACCCTGCTCGAAACCATGCTCCCGTCGATCCGTAAAACCGCCGATCTGGTGCGCGAAATCACTGCGGCATCGGAAGAGCAGAGCTCGGGCTCCAGCCAGATCAGCCAGGCGATGACGCAGATGAATAGCGTCACGCAGCAGAATGCCTCGTCGGCTGAGCAGCTCTCGGCGACCGCCGAAGAAATGAACGCGCAGGCTGAGAACCTCAAAGAATTGATGGCGCAGTTCCAGCTGGCTGAAAGTGGGGTTTCCGTGGCCCGCGTGGTCAAACCCGTCAAGCCCAAGAGCAAGGCGCCCAAGGTGATTGAGGCGAATGACTTTGAACATTTCTAGGAGCGGGCGATGAACAGCGAAATGGTGGTTCCGGCAGCGGCCCGGCAGTCGCTGGCCGCAGTCGGCAAGAGTGCGCAGGGTGTTAGCGATGCCGGGTCGCTTTATCTGGCCTTTCGCTTGGGCGACGAGGTCTATGCCATCGATATTCTGCGCATCCGGGAAATTCTCGAATACACCGTGCCGACCAGTGTTCCGATGATGCCGCCGTCGGTGCGCGGCGTCATCAACCTGCGTGGCGCAGTGGTGCCGGTGATCGATCTCTCGGTGCGCTTTGGCCGGGAAGCGACCGGGGTCGGCAAGCGCACCTGCATTGTCATTGTCGAAGTCGAACATGCCGGTGCTGACCACATCCTCGGCTTGCTGGTGGACGGGGTCAACGCGGTGATGGAGATTGGCGCCGACAGCATCGAGCCGGCGCCGGCGTTCGGCACCCGAGTCAATACCGAATTCATCTCCGGCATGGCGCGGGTCAATGGTCGTTTTGTCATCCTGCTGGACATTGCACGGGTACTGTCGATTGAGGAAATGGCGGCGATCAAATCGGTGGCCAGAGGAGATGAGCAGTAAGGCGCGGAGTGTGCTTGTCCGCGTACGGGAATATCGAATTTACGATGTTCCGGATGGAGCCACCCCGGCCGCAAGTGCAGTAGAAGGTGATAGCCTGGCCTGACGGAGAGCAGAATCATGGGAAAAGAAATCAAGGTCATGGTGGTTGATGAC
>JBAXHE010000004.1:0-105436 GCA_037139055.1 Betaproteobacteria bacterium
CATCAACTTCGGCGCGCCATCTGCCATCCACAAAACCTTCCCATGGAATCAGGCGATTGGTGATCTTGAATACGGCGTTCATATAAAACTCCTATTGGAAAAAACGAGGTGTGCTGCGAGCAGACTCACGGATCAGAGAAACATTGCGTGGCGTTTCCGTGTGGGTCGCTACACCGAATAGATTGGCGCGCGAGGTCGCTTCACACAGATCCATTTTCATGGTGGCTCAGGGGGGCTTATCGAAATTAACCAGCGGCACTTTAAACAAATGAACTGCATTTACAAGACCGACTACTCGAGAAGGTAGTCGCATATTTCCTATTTTCGAATAGGATTCACAGCGCTCAAGCACGGCATGTAAATGGTCTGTTTGCGCTTGATTATATGGATTTTAATGCGTTTCATTTTTGTCGGTGATGGATGTGCGCAGAATAAATTACGCGCCGAAAATAACCGAAATATGTGTATCAGATATGCATAAAAGGTGCGGCAATAGTCTTTCCAGCGACGTCAATATTTCCAACGGTTAGTGAGGAGATGCAAGTGAGTCACAATTCAGAATCCGATAACGAAGCAGTTCTTGAAAATCCAGGCGCAAACCTCTATGCGGTCCAGGAAAACCTGATCTACCGGTTGAATCACTACAAGATCGGGGCTATGCCGCTTCCGGCCTTTGCCGCCATTGCGTGCATTGTGTTTGGCGCTTCGCTGATCGAAATCAAGAAAGGATCAAGTGTCGTCTCCGCATTGCCCGCTGACATGCTTGGCGGATTTGCCGTGATCATGGTGATGGGTTGGTTGCTCGGCCATATTGGGGCGCGAATCCCCGTGCTTAAGGAAATCGGTGGGCCGGCCATTCTTTCTCTGTTCGTTCCCTCGGCGATGCTGGCCTATGGCTACTTTAATCCGGCCATGAAAGCGGCGACCATAGCGATCATGAAGACGTCGAATTTCCTGTACTTCTATATCTCCTGCCTGGTGTGTGGAAGCATGCTGGGAATGAATCGCAAGGTTCTCATTCAGGGATTCATGCGCATGTTCATCCCGCTCGTTGTCGGCACCTTTGCCGCGACTGTCGTTGGTATCTCCGTAGGCCTACTATTCGGCTACACGCCGTTTCATACCTTCTTCTTCATCCTCATCCCGATCATGGGTGGAGGCATTGGGGAAGGTATCCTGCCGTTATCTCTGGGATATTCAGAACTGGGTGTTCTGGACAAGTCACAGGGGGATTTGATTGCCCTGCTGATTCCGGCTGCACTGATCGGCAATGTCGTGGCAATTGTCATGGCCGGCCTGCTCAATCGTATTGGCAAGACCTACGAGCAATACAGTGGCAAGGGCTTGCTGGTACGTACCGGAAACGACAATGAATTGCTCAAGGAAATGGGCGCGGAAAGGCCGGTCGAGTTGTCGATCATGGGTTGTGGCATGTTGATGGCCTGCAGCTTCTGGATTCTGGGTGGTGTTCTCGCCCCATATGCGGGTATTCCCGGCCCGATCCTGATGATTCTGGGGGCTGCGCTGGCCAAGGTGCTCAAGGTCGTTCCGGAACGTATTGAGCTCGGCGCCTACCAGATGTACAAGTTCATTGCCGGTAATCTGACCTATCCGCTACTCGTCGGTCTGGGCGTACTCTATGTTCCGTGGAATGATCTGATCAGCGCGTTTACCTTCGGCTATTTCTGTATTTGTGCTTCCTCGGTGATGTCCATGGTGGCCTCGGGCTGGTTTGTCGGGCGCTTCCTGAATATGTATCCAGTGGAATCGGCTGCCGTAACGGCCTGCCACAGTGGTCTGGGCGGGACCGGCGATGTTGCTATTCTCTCCGCCTGCGAACGAATGGGGCTGATGCCGTTTGCCCAGATTTCTACGCGTATCGGTGGCGCATTAATGGTCGTGGTGGCAATTTTTGCAATCAAGATGTTTGGTTAAGAGGCAAACGATACAGGTTCCCGGGGACTGCCTGCTGTTATAGATGGTATTGATGGGTATTCCACCGGGTCCTGAAAAGAAGTATTCTCCTCTGCGGGAAATTAACCGCCTCCGAGGCACCGGCACACCGCTTAGGGGGCCCCAGAATAAGTCGTCGTCCTTGCGAATGCGGGGATCAAATTTCTATTCAATGAATCGTCGGTCGAATCACTGGGGGTCGCATGAAACTTTCAACACGTCTTGGTCTGATCGTTGCCTGTGCAACGCTAGGAACTGTGGTTCTGGTGCTCGTCGCACTGCAGAACATCCGTACTTCGATGCTAGAAGATCGGCAGACCCAGATCAAATCAATGTTGAATCTGGTCAGCAAGCAGGTGGCGGTTTATGTCGCTCTGGAAAAGGCCGGAACGCTCTCACAGAGTGAAGCGCAAGCCCGGGCCAAGCAAGCCTTGAGCGGTTTGAAAGACGGGGCTGATTATATTTTTGCCCGCGATTTTATTGGCACGATGCTGGTTCACCCCGATCCCAAACGCGTCGGCACGGTCGATCCGGGAGCCAAAGTGCCTGATGGCCGCACGACGCTTCAGGTCTATATCGACGCCCTGAAAACCAGCGATCTCGCTTTGGTCGAAATCATGACCCCACGCCCTGGCGTTAAGGAGACAGTGCCAAAGCTCAATGGGGTGGTCAGAATTCCGGAATGGAGCTGGATGATCGGCTATGGCCTCTTTCTCGATGATATCGATCAGGCGTACCGGACCAATGCCATTCGTTTTCTCCTGATCGGACTGGTCGTTCTGGGCGCGGTGATCACCCTGGCTTTCGTTATGTCGCGCAAGATCTACCGGGCACTGGGCGGGGAACCGGAGTATGCCGCAGAGATGGCCAAAGCCATCGCCGGTGGGGACTTGTCGCAAAGCATAAATCGCACGGGCGCGCCGGGTAGCCTGATGGAATCGATCCAGCTCATGCAAAGCAGTCTGCATGGCATTATCGAAACAATTCAGAGCAATGCCAACAAGCTAGGAGTCGCCTCAAACAGCCTTTCCGGGCAGATGGAGCAGATCAATATTGCGTCGAAACAGTCTTTCGACGCCGTTTCATCGACCGCAGCGGCGATTGAGGAAATGGCCGTCAGTGTCGATCACATTTCACAAAGTGCCCGCGAAACCGAATCCAATGCAACCACCGCTCACCAGCTATCCGGTCAGGGCGAAAGTCTGGTTCAGAACGCCAGTGACGAGATCCAGCGGGTGTCGCATCAAGTTACTGAGGCGTCTGGGCTCATTGGGGGCTTGGTCGAGCGTTCACGGGAGATCGGCGGCATTGCTCGTGTGATCAAGGAAATTGCCGATCAGACCAATCTTCTGGCGCTCAATGCAGCGATTGAAGCCGCTCGTGCCGGCGAGCAGGGGCGAGGTTTTGCCGTTGTCGCAGATGAAGTGCGCAAGCTCGCTGAACGCACCAGTCAGGCCACCGACCAGATTACCGGGATGATCAACGCCATCCAGGTCGACACGAGCAATGTGGTGCAAGGGATGCAGGCGGTCGGTCCGCAGGTGGCTCTGGGGGTTGAAATCATCGGTCAGGCCGGTGATGCACTGCGGCAGATTAGCGAAGCCTCGGCAGTGGCGCGCAGCAATGTCGGCGAAGTGGCCGCGGCGACGAGCGAACAGAGCGAGGCCAGTGCCAGCGTGGCGCGAAATGTCGAACAGATATCGACCATGATCGAAGCCTCGGTCAGTTCGGTTCAGGATGCCAATGTCAATGTCCATGAGCTGGAGAAGCTGGCCAATGAACTGCGGCAATCCGTGGCGCGCTTCAGGGTTTAGGCGGATTCAATAAAGCCGGGAGGTCACCCGAGCGGCTATCAGGTTTTACACTAGGCCGGTTTCGCCTTCAGCGACTTCTTCGGGTAGATGTCGAAGCGGCTGGATTTTCCTTCAAGCGTGTAGCCCGGGGCGTCACCGGCAATCGCCGGCGCCTTGCGCGGGCGCTTTACCACCACCCTGTGCGTCGCCAAAGACAGCGCGGCGGCCAGTAGTTCCGGCGCGTCGTCGTCATCGCCGGCGAGCGGGCGAAACAAGCGCATTTCCTTCTTCACCTGCGCACTTTTTTCGCGGTGCGGAAACATCGGGTCCAGATAGATGACCTGTGGCGCCTCGTCATCCCAAGCGCGCATCATGACAATAGCGTTGCCGCAAAGCAGGCGCATGTGTGCGATGATAGTCGCCACTTCAGCGTCGGCCAGGGCGCGCTGCATGCCGTCTTCGAGCAGGGCGGCGATGATCGGCTGGCGCTCGATGAGCGTTGTCGTGCATCCCAGTTGCGCCAGTACGAAAGCGTCGCGCCCGAGTCCAGCGGTGGCGTCGAGAACCGTCGGCCGGATGCCGGGCTGAAGGCCGACGGCCTTGGCGATCATCTGCCCACTGCCGCCGCCATACTGACGCCGGTGCGCAACCGGCCCGCTGACAAAATCGACGCGGATCGGCCCTGCGGCATCAGCGCACAGTTCGACAAGCTGTAAGCCCGCTGCGCCGATTTGCAGGGCAAACTCGGCTTCGCCTGCCGTTGGGAGTTGCAGGCGTTCAGCCCAGGCTTTGGCGTGATCAGCCCATGTCGGCTCAAGGGGTTCCACGCGGACCGCAAAGAGAATTTGTGTGCCGCTCATACGGTTGGGTCTGTCTGAAGGAGTGTCGTTGTTTGTGCGAGTGCTGTCTTCATGAACTAAAGCATCGGATCAATAGCTCGTGATTATCGCTTACATCTCTCTGCCGATTAGGCTGAAAGCCCGCCTTATTACGCATTCATCGATGTAAAACGAGTTTTATGCCCTTGGGCGTTGATATAGAGGGGGCGGATTGGCGATACTGTCAGGATATGGCATTTTCAGATGGGTAATGACATTGCAGAGCCAGCATGAAAGCACGAAATTGACTAAGAGCTTGTCATGAAGAGGGAATTCTGTTTTTTCTTTAGTGAGGTTTTATGATCGGTATCGAACCCAAGTTGGCGCAAGAAATAGTTGAGCGGACGATGAAAATCATACCGTTCAATATCAATGTGATGAATACGCGGGGCATTATCATCGGCAGTGGCGAGCCTTCTAGGATTGGAACGGTGCATGACGGCGCGCTTCTCGTCCTTTCCCAGCACTGTGCTTTGGAAATTGATGCGGTAGCGACGCGCAGGCTTCAGGGCGTCAAGCCAGGAGTCAATCTTCCCTTAACCGTCCGGGGGCAGATTTGCGGTGTGGTCGGGCTGACAGGTCATCCGTCTGCTGTGCGCCAATTCGGTGAACTGGTCCGCATTACCGCCGAGATGATTCTTGAGCAATCGCAATTGATCAATGAATTGCAGCGTGAAAAGCGTTATCGGGAAGAGTTTGTATTTCAGCTCGTCAAGCAAGAAAGTACCTCACGATCGGATCTTGAAGCCTGGGCTACGCGTCTTGGCATAGATTTTTCTAGCCCGCGTTCGGTTGTTGTGCTTCAACTGACGGATGAAACTCGACCTGATATGGCCATGGCTGACTTGCATCGTTGTCAGGCTCAACTGCTGATGCATTACCCCGATATGTTGGTGACCACCATTTCACCCAGCGAACTGGTTTTTCTTGATCGACTCGATACGACTGGTAATAAGCCGCCCGGACCTGCGTCTGTTCGTCAGCACCTGTCAGCGCTGAATTTGATCATCCGGAAAACGTTGAAGTCGCCTTCGGCAATATCCTTAGGCGTTGCTCTGGCCGGAATAGAAAACGTTGCATTGTCTTATCAGAGTGCACGTAAAACCTATCGTGTTGGGCGAGTGCGTAATCCAGAGGAAACGGTTTTTTCGTTTTACGATCTCAGCCTGCCGGTCTTGCTTTCCAGTCTTGATTCAGGGTGGCAGGCCGACTGGTTGCGCCAGCCCATCCAGCGACTTAAATGGTTTGATAAAAACAAAGGAACGCTACGCCGAACAATAGAAGTTTGGTTTGCTCAGAATAAACATCCCGTTGCAACGGCCAAGGCATTGAAAATACATCGTAATACGCTCGATTACCGTCTGCGGCAAATCAGTGAACTCACCGGCCTTGATCTGAATAATACGGATGATTGCATGATGCTCTATATCGCCCTGCAGCTTGAATGAAGTGGTGACAAGGGAGTTGGCATATTTCCAATAATAATGCCTGAATTTCTCTTTTTTATGTGCAAATGCACGATGTATTTTCCAGGTTTGATGTTTAGTATCCGATCCGGAAGGTCATTCCCAATATAAATAAGGAGATTGGTATGAGTACGATTCAGGGCGTCCTCGACGAACCCGGTCAGGACATAGTAGAGGGGGCTTACCGCAAGGTGACGATGCACCTTATCCCGTTCATTTTTGTCTGTTACCTGTTTAATTATCTTGATCGTGTCAATGTGGGCTTTGCTAAGCTCCAAATGCTCGATGCCCTCAAATGGAGCGAAACGGTCTATGGACTGGGTGCCGGAATATTCTTTATCGGTTATGTTCTGAGTGGTGTTCCCAGCAACTTGCTGCTGCATAAACTGGGTGCCCGGCGAGTGCTGGGTACGCTCATGCTGGCTTGGGGTGCGGCTTCTGCGGCGCTGATGTTTGTTACGTCACCGATGGAATTTTACGTTTTACGTTTTGTTACCGGTGTTTTTGAGGCGGGATTTTTCCCGGGGATTGTTCTCTATTTTACGCATTGGTATCCAGCCGCTCGTCGGGGCCGGATCATGGGCCTGTTCATGTCGGCCATTCCAATTTCCGGCGTTCTTGGTAGTCCCCTCTCGGGCTGGATGATGCAGTATTTTGCTGGCCAGAGCGGTCTTGCCGGCTGGCAGTGGATGTTCTTGCTTCAGGGTTTGCCGACGGTCGTGCTGGGCGTCATTGTTTATTTCATCCTTAACGATGGTATATCAACCGCCAAGTGGCTCAGCGATGAAGAAAAATCGCTGTTGCAAAATGCGCTGGATGAGGATGAGAAAAAGCGTCGCGAAGCCGCCGTGACCTCGGAAACATTCGCCAGTGTATTGCGTAACAAAACCGTGTGGATGCTGGGGTTGGTTTATTTCTGCATCCAGATGGGTGTTTATGCGATTAATTTCTGGTTGCCGACCATCGTTAAGTCCCTGGGCTTCCAGAGTACTGTGGCTATCGGCTGGGTCAGTGCGATTCCTTATCTTTGCGCCAGTATATTCATGATCTGGATTGGCCGCTCTGCCGATGCCAGGAAAGAACGGCGCTGGCATCTTAGTGGCCCCTTGCTGATGGGGTTGTGTGGCTTGATGCTGGCCACGCAAGCCGGGGGTAATACGGTGGTGGCGATCATTGGCCTTTCGATGGCGACCATGGGCGCGCTTTCCGGGCTTCCCATGTTCTGGCCACTGCCTGCTGCTTTTCTTGGAAGTGCTGCGGCTGCGGGTGGTCTTGCGCTGATCAATTCACTCGGCCAGATTGCCGGATTTGTCAGCCCCTTCTTCGTCGGCTGGATCAAAGATACGACAGGCAGCACGGATGTGGCGCTTTACATCCTTTCAGGAGTTTTATTCTGCGGTGCCATGCTGGTGTTGAGTGTGCCCGCAAAAGTCGTTAATCGTTAAAAGGGCTGCAGGACAGAAGGAGAATGCCTGATGGATTTCTCCTTCTGTCGCTCGCTATCCATGCCGATAGGCAGATAAACATATCCTGATGCCTGGATTTCGTCAGGCAAGAGAATTTTTTTGGGTGATCAAATTGATTATTGTTGTGGCGCCGGATTCCTATAAAGGCACTGTGTCCGCACTGGAGGTTGCGCGCGCCATGGAGCGTGGGGTGTTGCAGGTATTTCCCGAGGCGGAGGTTAGGAAAATCCCCATTGCTGATGGTGGCGAGGGAACAGTCGAAGCTCTGGTTAGTGCGACGGGAGGGAGGCTGCACACGACTACAGTGACCGATCCTTTGGGCAACCGAATTAATGCGCAATGGGGGATTCTCGGAGATGGCAAAACTGCGGTAATTGAGATGGCCGCTGCTTCGGGTCTTCCTCTGGTTCCTCCCGAAAAAAGAAATCCGCGGATCACTTCCACCTATGGCACGGGGGAACTGATCCGCGCAGCGCTTGATGCGGGGCTGCGCAAGATCATCATCGGTATCGGTGGCAGTGCGACCAACGATGGCGGCTCCGGGATGGCGCGTGCGTTGGGTGTGCGCTTTGTGTCAGGCAACGGTCTGGGATTGCCGGATGGCGGCGCCGCACTGGCCGAATTGGCGCATATTGATCTTTCGGGTCTTGATGCCCGCTTGCTGGATACCGAAATCACGGTGGCTTGTGACGTAGACAACCCACTTTGCGGCTCGCGTGGCGCATCGGCGGTTTTTGGTCCGCAAAAAGGAGCGACGCCGGAAATCGTGAAGCAGCTGGATGCGGCGTTGTTGCACTTTGCGATCTGTGCGAGACAAGCCACTGGTCGGGATGTGGCCGAATTGCCCGGAGCCGGAGCGGCGGGTGGGTTGGGTGCCGGAATGATGTTCTTTACCCGTGCGAAGCTACGGCCAGGCGTTGAAATCGTTCTCGATGCCGTGGGCTTTGCTGAGGTGGTTAAGGACGCTGCGTTCGTGATTACCGGAGAAGGACGAACGGATTTTCAGACCGCGTTTGGCAAGGCGCCGGTCGGTGTGGCCAAGGTCGCGAAGCAGTTCGAAGTTCCCGTGTTTTGCTTGTCTGGCGGGTTGGGTGAGGGTGCGGATGATGTCCTGAAACACGGAATTGATGCCGTGATAAGTATCTGCGATATGCCCATGACTCTGGAAGAGTGCATGGCCGCAGGTAGCTCGCTGATCGAGTCGGGAGCGACGCGGTTGTGCCGGATCGTCAAGGCTGTAAGGACAAGCCGATAATCCTTCAGTGGTTTCTCACCGCGGTTGTTTGGAATGGAGAGAAAGGCAAGCTTGCAGCCCGAAGGCAGGTCAGACTGCAAGCTTGCTTCATTGCGTATTAGCCACCTGCTTTGCGTTTGATATTGAAGGCGCCGTATCCCTGACAGGTTGGCATCATTTCCAGATGGGTAATGTTGACATGCGGGGGGAGTGATGCGACCCAATAGGCGGCTTCAGCAACATCGGCTGCTGTCAGTGGCACCGTGCCTTCATAGACCTTTGCCGCAGATTCGTCATTGCCGCGCAGCCGGACATTCGAAAATTCGGTGCCGCCGCATAATCCTGGCGCCAGCGTGGTTGAGCGTACCCCGGTACCCACCAGGTCGGCTCTCAGGTTGCGGGTGAATTGATCGACAAAGGCCTTGGTTGCGCCGTATACATTACCTCCGGGATAAGGGGTTTCACCAGCGGTCGAGCCAATATTGATGATCATGCCACTGTCACGCGCGACCATTTCCGGCAGAATGGCACGGGTCATGGTGACCAGACCCTTGGCGTTGGTGTCGATCATCGTTTCCCATTCGTCTAGAGAGGCTAGGTGGGCGGGCTCAGTCCCAAGTGCCAGACCGGCGTTGTTGATCAGTAAATCAATCGGCTTCCATTCCGTCGGTAATCCGGCGAGTGCGGCGTTGATCGAGGCTTTGTCGGTAACGTCCAGGGTTACTGCCAGCACTGCTGCGCCGAGTTCCTGCTGCAGTTTTTTCAGGCGCTCGGTGCGTCGAGCGGCGGCAATGACCCGGTGTCCGTGACGGACAAACTTGCGGGCCATGGCTTCACCAAATCCGGAACTCGCTCCGGTAATCAGGACAATCATTATTCTCTCCAGTGTGGGTGATGTATTCGGTCGTGAGGGGTAAAACTGGGCAAAAAAGTAGGCCGGACGGTTCAGCGGGCCTTCGATCCGCCGGGGGCGGCGCGTAAATATTGTTTCGGCCAGGTTGCGGCCTGCCCCAGAGCCTGAGCGGCATGCAAAGGCCAGTAGGGGTCGCGCAGGGTTTCCCGACCGAGCATGACCAGATCGGCCTGGCCGGTACGGATGATGTGATCGGCTTGTGCCGGGGAGGTGATCAGCCCGACGGCGGAGGTGGGAAGGCCGACCTCGTGGCGCACCCGCGCAGCAAATTCAGTCTGGAATCCGGGGCCGGCAGGGATGACCGCGGTGGGGAGCAGGCCGCCCGTTGAGACGTCAATCAGATCGACGCCCAGGTCCTTGAGTATTCGGCAGAGGGCGACGGTTTCCTCGACGTTCCAGCCGCCCTCGACCCAGTCGGTTGCCGACAAGCGAATCAGCAGGGGCAGCCGTTCCGGCCACTCGGCACGCACGCAGGAAACGACCTCTCTGACCAGCCGGGTGCGGTTGTCGAAGCTTCCGCCGTAGGCATCGTTGCGCCGATTGGCCAGCGGCGAGAGAAACTGGTGCAGCAGATAACCATGTGCAGCATGGATCTCGATGATGTCGAAGCCCGCTTCGCAGGCGCGTCGGGCGGCGAGGGAAAAGTCGGCGACAATCTGCTGGATCGCCGACGCATCGAGTTCTTTCGGTACGTCATAGCCGTCACCAAAGGAAATGGCTGACGGAGCTACCGTCTGCCAGCCCCCCTCGCTGCCGCGTAGGGATTTCTGCTCTTGCCAGCCGAGGTCGATGCTGCCTTTGCGTCCGGAATGCGCCAATTGCACGCCAACGACGCTCCCCTGTTCGCGGGCAAAACGGGCGATGCGCGCCAGGGGTTCGATCTGATGGTCATTCCACAGTCCGAGGTCGCCCGGGGTGATGCGCCCTTCGGCGGTGACTGCCGTCGCTTCGAGAATCATCAGCGCCGCGCCGCCTACGGCATGGCTGCCGTAATGGACAAAATGCCAGTCAGATGCGGCGCCCGCGTGCGCCGAGTATTGGCACATCGACGGAATACCGATACGGTTGGAGAGCGTGATGTCACGTAAGCTGAGCGGAGCGAATAAGTGGGCCATGGTTATTCCAGAGGGATCGACCGAATGATTTAAGATAGCATATGCCGATGGATAGCATAAACCTGCTTAAGCACTGGCCGCAAATCCTGCGCCTGAGAATCGGCTGCTGGTCTTTGCTCTGGATTCTTGCTTGCCCGCTGACAGCATGGGCTGAACGCCCGCAGGAAATCCACGATCAACTGCGGCTCTTCAACTCGGCCAGCAAACCTCTGGCGCTGACGCTCGATGCCTGTTCGGGACGCTACGACGACGATCTGATCCAGTACCTGATAAGCAACCGCATACCGGCGACGATTTTCGTGACAAAGAAATGGCTGGAGCGGAATCCGCTCGGACTTTCGGTGATCAAGGCCAACCTCGACCTGTTTGACGTCGAGGACCACGGGGAAAACCACATCCCGGCGGTGATTGGTGTCGGAAAAAAGGTCTACGGAATCCCCAGTCAGCCGGATGTGGTGCACCTGCGCCGCGAGGTCATTGAGGGCGCGCGGGCCATTGAAGCCGCCACCGGAGTGGCGCCGCACTGGTACCGCGGCGCCACTGCTGAATACGATGACCAAGCGATCGATGAAATTGGGAAGCTGGGCTTCAAGATTGCCGGATTCTCGATCAATGCCGATGCCGGGGCGACGCTGGGGCGTAAAGCCATCGAGCAGCGGCTTAAGCACGTCGTGGCCGGCGACATCATTATTGCCCACATGAACAAGCCGGATTCCGACTCGGCGGAGGGTCTGGCCACGGCGCTGACCCAATTGCTGCGCCAGGGATTTGTTTTTGTCCGACTCGATCAGGTTGAGATCCGCCGAGTTCCTTAAGCGCATCAGGTCGCCTACAATCGATACTCTCCCCCCATGACCGATTTTTGAGAGTGCTGTAATGCTGAAATTTCGCTGTTTAATTTTTTTACTGCTCGGTCTCTGCCTGAGTTTTCAGGGGGCCGCACAAACTAACCGACTCGACGAGATCGTTGCTCGCGGTGTTCTTCGCGTCGGTACTACCGGCGATTACAAGCCTTTCAGTTTTCGCCCATCGCCGACAGCGAGCTTCGTCGGATTGGATGTTGAACTGGCCGGGCAGTTGGCCAAGGCTCTGGGAGTGCGCTTGGAACTGGTTGCGACCAGTTGGTCGGCCCTGATGAAAGATCTTGAGGATGATCGTTTCGACATCGCGATGAGCGGGGTGTCGATCAGTCTTGAGCGGCAGAAAAAAACGCTGTACTCGATTCCCTTCCTCAATGATGGTAAGACCCCAATCACCCGCTGCGAGAACCAGGATCGATTCCAGACGCTGGCCCAGATTGACCAGCCCGGGGTGCGCCTGGTCGTCAACCCCGGCGGCACCAACGAGCGTTTCGCCCGCGCCCACATTCGTCAGGCGTCGATTGCCGTTTATCCCGACAACGTCAGTATTTTTGACCAGATCGTTGCGGGACAAGCCGATCTGATGATTACTGATGCCATCGAAACGCGCTTGCAGCAGAAACTCAAGCCAACGCTGTGCGCGCTGCATCCGGAGGCGCCTTTCGATTTCTCCGAAAAGGCCTATCTTTTGCCCAGGGATGTCCTGTGGAAGGCTTTTGTCGACCAATGGCTGCATCAGACGATCGCCAGTAATGTTTTCTCAAAGCTGCTCGAGAAGTGGCTGGCCTACCCCTGGGATCAAGTTACCCCCTGAAAAGGAGTTGAGCGATGACTTCTATAAGCGCCTCATCCCGCCGAAATATTCTGATCACCGGAGTCAGTCGCGGCCTCGGACGAGCCATGACTGACGGCTTCATCAAGCTGGGACACACCGTCATTGGTTGTGGCCGCAGCGCCCAGGCCATGGCTGACCTGAAAACCAGCCATGGCGCACCGCATCGCTTCGATGTGGTCGACGTCGCAGACGATATGCAGGTCGCCGACTGGGCCCGAGAACTCCTGCAAACACACGGTGCGCCCGATCTGCTGATCAACTGCGCGGCGCTGATGAATACTCCGGCACCCTTATGGACTATCGCGGCGAGCGAATTCGATGCGCTCATCGACACCAATATCAAGGGCGTGGCCAACGTCATTCGGCACGTTGTTCCGGCCATGGTGGCGGCGCAAAGCGGCGTAATCGTGAATTTCAGTTCCGGCTGGGGGCGTGGCACCTGTGCCGGAGTTGCACCTTATTGCGCCAGCAAGTGGGCGATCGAAGGGGTGACGCGGGCGTTGGCCAAGGAATTGCCCAAAGGCATGGCGGCCATTCCGCTCGATCCGGGAACCATAGCGACAGACATGCTGATCAGGGTGAGCGCTGTTTTGGGCGGTTCCCCCGGTATGGATCTTTCTCCTGAGGATTGGGCGACAAAGGCGGTGCCCTTCCTGCTTGCGCTGAGCGCCCGGGATAATGGCCGTCCGCTCTCCGTGGATTAAAGTCGCTGATGAATCGTTTAGCGCGCCATCGGCGCCTGGGTTTTCTTGATCCGGCGCCACAGCGTCGAACGGTCAATGCCTAAAATGGCGCTGGATTCCTTGATTGAGCCGTTGGTCTTACTGAAAACATGGTTGATGTAGCATTCCTCCATCTCTTTCAGGCTTTGCCCCTCGACAAAGGATGACGGGCTGGCGTCAGCCGGGCGTGGTTTTTCAGGGCGTGGCGTCGTCGCCAGGTCGCCGACATTGATGGTTTTTCCTTCGCAAATCACCACCGCGCGTTCGATCATGCCCTGAAGTTCGCGCACGTTGCCTTCGTAGACATAGCTACGCAAATACTCGACGGCCTCCGAGGCCAGGGTGATTTGAGGCTTGCGGTAGCGGTAACGGAATTCTTCAACGAAGTGCGTGGCCAGCAGCTCGATGTCATCTGCCCGTTCATTTAGCGGCGGGATGTACAGGTTGAGAATGGCAATTCTGAAATAGAGATCGCCGCGGAACTGGTTGTGGCTGACCAGGCTGCGCAAATCTCGATTGGTCGCGCAGATCACCCGGACATCCACAGGAATCAGTTTGTTGTCGCCGATGCGCATGACCTGCTTTTCCTGCAGCACGCGCAACAGTCTTCCTTGTAAAAGAATCGGCAGCTCGCTGATTTCATCGAGAAAAATGGTCCCGCCGTGGGCTAGTTCGAACAATCCGGCCTTGCCTTTTTTTGTAGCTCCGGTAAAGGAACCTTCGACATAACCGAAGAGTTCGCTTTCAATCAGCGTGTCCGGCAGGGCGGCGCAGTTGATCGCCACAAAGGGCGAGTTCTTGCGCGTACTGCTGTTGTGGATGCCCTGCGCAAAGAGCTCCTTGCCAACGCCCGAAGGGCCGCAAATCAGCACCGATGAGTCATATTGGGCAAATTTATGCGCCGCCTTGATGCACTCCGACACCGCGCTACTGCGATGAACGATATCGGAGAAATAGTGCTGGGCGATAAAGCCCTTTTCCGAAAGTTTGATACGGATGGTTTGTTCGAGTTTTTGAACCTCGGTGATGTCCTGGTAAGTGGCCACGGCGCCCCGGACTTCGCCGTCGACGACCACCGGGATGCGGTTGGTGGCAATGACCGTCTGGTCGTCCAGGCGCTGTATGTAGCCGATTTCAGGGCGGACGGTTTCGAGAATGGTGAGCAGGCGGGTGTCCGGAATAATCTCGGTTATTTTTCGCCCGACCGCTTCCTGCTGGCTGAATCCGGTGATCTTCGCCGAGGCGCTGTTGAACACCGTGATAATCCCCTGATTGTCGATGGCAATGATTCCGTCATGCACGAAATCGATGATGGTGGCGAACTGCTGCGCCTTTTCCTTCTCCTGTCGGGCGGCGTAAAGAATGCCTTTGGCGTGCTGAATGGCGTGTTCCATCGCCTGCTTTCCTGACTTGACCAGAACCGAGTGGCAGTGGTGTTTGGCCACCGCGCCTGCAACATTGCCGTCGCCGAGGAATGTTCGTACCCCTTGCTTGATCATCCTTTCGACTTCGACGGCGATGTCGCTCTGGCGGGTGATTTCAAAGCACAGTGTTTGCAGTCCCATGACGTCGGCAATGAGGTTGGCGCCGGCAATGACGTTGCGATAGCCGACCACGCCGATGAGTTCGTTTTCGCCAAACTGTTTGACGGTTTTAAAGCTGTCAATCAGGTCAAAGGCGGTGACTTTGACCTCGACAACGGGAATGTCGAGTTCGGCCTTGATCAGTTCAAAGGTTCCGCCACGGGAAATGATCACCTTGGCTCCGCCACTGACGGCCCGCTTGGCCGATTCGACGCCGTCCCAGAGGTTGCCTTCGAGCAGGTCAACGTTGCTGTAACCATTCTCGGCAACGACGCTGCGGGTGACTTCGGTCATCGAGTCAAAGGGGGCAACGACGACAATTTCTTTCATGCGACACTCCAGAAAACGGCTTGATCGATTCGGGCACAGTTGCCCATTCGCATTCTAGGCTGATGCATTCGTGTGTTGCAAATTAAAACACAAGGTTGCATAACGCAACCGTCGGCGTTTGCGCTGCGCCTTTGGCATCGACTGCATCATCCACACAATCAGCGACTTAAGTGCTGTGCGAGCGTGCTGGAAAGCTTATTGCTTATAGACCACCGCCTTAAGTTAATCATCGACCGCTCAATTTCTGCTGGCCTGAAGCTGCGCGGTGAATACAAAGAACAATTATTTATCGGGGCGGTATCGGGCTTCAATTCATAAGGCGCTGATCCGTGATGCATGATTCCATTGCATGCAAAATCGGTGAGGTGTTTTCAGCTTGAGCATGGAAAACCTATCAGGAAGGGTGAAAAATGAAAATTTATCAAGCAGTCAACAAGGTTCCCGGCGGCATGATGGTCGTCCCGCTATTTCTCGGGATGCTGATTACCACGTTCACACCGAATCTTTTGAAAATCGGTGGTTTTACTGAGGCTTTAACCAACGTCGGCTTTCCGACCATTCTGGGTATGTATCTTTTCGTCGTCGGCACCAAGATGACGCTTAAAGCGGCACCCCGGATGCTCAAGCGCGGCTTCGGAATCATGAGCGCCAAGGTGGGTATTGCCATCGTGGTCTCGATGGCGGTCGCTAAGTTTTTCGACGGTGACCTGATCGGGCTGAGTACCTTGGCCATTCTGGCGGCGATGAACGATACCAATGGAGGAATGTTCCTGGCGCTGACCAGCACCATGGGTGACAAGGAAGATGCGGGAACCTATGTGGCGCAGAGTATCGAAACCGGTCCCTTCCTGACCATGCTGATTCTGGTTGGTGCCGGCCTGGCCAATATCCCCTGGCTGACCATGGTTTCGGTGATTGCTCCGATTGCCATGGGCGCGCTGTTAGGGAATCTGGACGAGGATCTGCGCAAATTCTTTGGCTCGCATGAACCGCTCATCATTCCGTTTATGGCCTTTACCCTGGGGCAAGGCATCAACCTGAAGTCGGTGCTTACCGCCGGCATTCCCGGAATTCTTCTGGGCATTGCTGTTCTGGTCATTACCGGCATCTGCTGTATTTTTGCCGACATCTGGCTGGGTGGTTCGGGTATTGCCGGAGCTGCCGCATCGAGTACGGCGGGAAATGCGGCGGGGACGCCTAAAGCCGTCGCCCTGGCTGATCCAACCTATGCCGCAATCGCCCCTATCGCCACGGTTCAGGTTGCCGCGTCGGTCATCGTCACCGCCATTCTGACGCCGCTGCTGACCACCTGGATGTACAAGCGCGTGCAGGCAAAGCGTGCCGCTGAGGCTGAAGCGCGAGGGGAAGTCTACGAAGGGGCTCCGCCTGCCGTTGAGGCGGTCAAGGCCTAAAGCCATTTTCGTTGCTCCCGCCCAGGGTGGGAGCAACGAAGTGTCGAGCGCATAAAGCGTCTGAGCATTTAATGTCGAATGGCGACAGCGATGCCGCTATTCAAGGAGTACCCCATGCCGAAATTTGCTGCCAACCTGACCATGCTGTTTAACGAAGTCGACTTTCTGGAACGCTTCAAGGCGGCCAGTGAAGCGGGTTTCAAAGGGGTCGAGTATCTGTTTCCTTACGCCTACCCGAAGGAACAGTTGCGCGAACAGCTCGATCAGCATGGATTGAGCCAGATCCTGCATAACCTGCCGGCGGGAGACTGGGCCAAGGGCGAGCGCGGGATTGCCATCTTCCCTGAGCGTATCGGCGAATTTCAGGACGGCGTGGGCAAGGCCATCGAGTACGCCAAGGCGCTCGGTTGCAAACAGCTTAACTGCCTGGCCGGGATCGCGCCGACAGGAAGCGATCCGGACAAGCTGCGCGAGACTTTCATCGCCAACATCCGTTTCGCCAGTCAGCAGATGAAAGCGCAGGGCATCAAGTTTCTGCTTGAAGCGATCAACACCTTTGACATGCCCGGTTTCTATCTGTCAAGAACACAGCAAACACTGGAACTGATTGAGGCCTGTGGCGGCGACAACATCTATTACCAGTACGACATCTATCACATGCAGCGGATGGAAGGCGAGTTGGCAGCCACCATCAGAAAGAACCTGCCGCGCATCGCGCACATGCAGTTGGCCGACAACCCGGGGCGCCACGAACCGGGAAGCGGCGAAATAAATTATCCCTATCTGTTCGACCTCGTCGACTCCCTCGGCTATGAAGGATGGATCGGTTGTGAATACAAACCGGTCGCAACAACGAGCGGTGGGCTGAGTTGGCTCAGGCCTTATTTGAAGTAATGCGACCGCTTAAAAGGAGCAAAAATGAAACCTGTGATTCTGGTTACCCGCAAGCTGCCTGATCCTGTTGAGGATCGTCTCCGTCGGGATTACGAGCCGCGCTTTAATCCGGCGGATGATCTTTACACCAGTGATGAGCTGATCCAGCGCGCTGAAGGCGCCGATGCCATCCTGCCCTGCCACACCGAGAAATTTACCGCAGAAGTGATTGCCCGTCTGCCCAAGAGCATTCGCGCCATCTGCAATTTCTCGGTCGGCTACGACCACGTTGACACCCAGGCGGCCAAAGCCCGAGGGCTGATTGTCACCAATACCCCGGAAGTGCTTAACGACGCCACGGCGGAACTGACCATGATGCTGATGCTCGGTGCGGCACGCCGCGCCGGTGAAGGCGAACATCTGGTGCGCACGCGCGAGTGGAAAGACTGGAGTCCGCGTTTCATGGTCGGCACCCAGGTCACCGGAAAACGCTTGGGCATCATTGGCTTTGGTCGCATCGGCCAGGTTGTGGCCAAGCGCGCGCGCGGCTTTGACATGGAGATCCACTATTGCGGCAGGCAGCAAAAGTCGCCGGCAATCGAGGCCGGGGCTATCTATCACCAGAGCATCGAAGACATGCTGCCGCATTGCGATTTTCTCGCGCTGCACTGCGTTTCGACGCCAGAAACCTTCAAACTGCTCAACGCGGAACGGATTGCCCTGTTGCCAGACGGCGCCATTGTCGTCAATGCCAGCCGTGGCGCGATCATCGACGACGAGGCACTGATCGCCGCGCTGAAGTCGGGAAAACTGACCGCTGCCGGTCTCGACGTTTATAACAACGAACCCAATATCCACCCTGGGTACCGTGACTTGCCCAATACCTTCCTTATGCCGCACATCGGCAGCGCGACCAAGGAGACGCGCGTCGCCATGGGCTTCCGGGCCATCGACAATCTGGATGCCATTTTTGCCGGTAAGGAAGCCGGCGACCGCGTGGCCTGATGTTGAAATGCACAAAGAAAAGAGAGCGTGCCCCATGGAAATGAGTCTGGAGATGGTTCAAAACCTGATTGCCAAAGCCATTGAACAAGCCAATAGCGAGTTCAAACGCCCGGTTTGCGTGGCGTTATGCGACAACCATGGATTGCTTGTCGCCTTCATCCGCATGCCGGGGGCCACGCTGAGGAGCGTTCCCATAGCCCAAAGGAAAGCCTATACAGCCGCCTTTATGGGGATCGATACGCTCGCCTTTGCGGAAAGGCTGAAACGCGAAAACGTTCCAGCCAGCTTTTTCTGTGATGAGCAGTTGACTGGGTTGGCCGGCGGCGTGGTTTTGAAAAACTCATCCGGCGCCGTCGTCGGCGCGGCGGGCGTCAGCGGCTTGACGCCCCCGGAAGACCAGGCCATTGCCGACATGATGGCTGCATTTAGTCAAAAAAATACTTGATACAACACCACAAGGAGCAGGAAATGAAAATTGGATTTATCGGACTGGGTATCATGGGCCGCCCTATGGCCAAGAACCTGCTCAAAGCAGGCTACTCACTGACGGTGTATGACAAATTCGCAAAATGCGATGATCTGGTTGCGCTCGGCGCCAAGGCCGGTGCTTCCAACAAGGACGTTGCCGCGCAGAGTGACGTGATCATCACCATGCTGCCCAACTCGCCAAACGTCAAAGAAGCCGTTCTCGGCAAGGACGGCGTACTGGAGGGCGCGAAAGCCGGAACCATCCTGTTGGACATGAGTTCTATCGCTCCGGGAGCCGCGCAGGAAATTTGCGCTGCCGTCAAGGAGAAAGGCATTGTCATGCTAGACGCCCCGGTCTCCGGTGGTGAACCCAAAGCCATTGATGGCACCCTGGCGATCATGGTCGGTGGTGATAGCAAGACCTTCGAAACGGTCAAACCGATTCTGGAAAAAATGGGGGCTTCAGTGATTCTTGTCGGCGATATCGGTGCCGGCAATGTCACCAAGCTGGCCAATCAGATCATCGTTGCGCTCAACATTGCGGCAGTTTCTGAAGCCTTTGTGCTGGCGACAAAAGCCGGGGTCAATCCGGAGTCGGTATTCAATGCCATCAAGGGTGGGTTGGCCGGATCCACGGTCATGAATGCCAAGCTTCCGATGATTCTGGACGGCAACTTCAAGCCCGGATTCCGCATTGATTTACACATTAAGGATTTGCAGAACGCTCTCGATACCGCTCACGCCCTCAACGTGCCGGTACCGCTCACGGCCAACATCATGGAGACCATGCAGGCCCTCAAAAACGACGACATGGGCGTCAATGACCACAGCGCTATCGTTCGTCATTACGAGAAGCTGGCCAAGGTTGAAGTGCGGAAATGACCACGACCCGTTGATCTACTCTGACCTGAATCCTACTTTAGCGAAGCCTGATAGGAGAGTGTCTGCATGAATAACACCATCATTACGACCGACAAATCGTCACCGGCATTTGGCCCTTTTTCTCAGGCGGTGATCAAGGACGGCTTTCTTCACACCTCGGGTCTGATGCCCTTTCTTCCCGGAAGCGGAGATCTCGTCAGCCATGATCTGGAAGAGCAGATGCACCAGTGCATGCGCAACATGAAAGCAATTCTTGCTGCCGCCAATATGACGATGGACGATCTCGTCATCGTCACGATCTACACGACGGACATGCAGGAATTTGCCAATATCAACAAGGTGTATGGTTCGTATTTTGAGGGGACGGTCTATCCCAGCCGGGCGGCTGTGGGTGTTGCTGCCTTGGCCAAGGGAGCAAGAATCGAACTGGTGGCCGTAGCCAAAAAATAGGCCGAGAACCTGAGTTGGCAAGGAGGCCCCTTGCCAACTCAGGTGCATTTAAAACCCCTTGGGAACTTAGAAGAACCAGCTCAGGCCGGCCGTGAGGCGATGCGAGTCATGCTGTTGCTGAGTGCCGCCGAAGGCAAAGTCGGCCATCAAACCTTTACCCACGACGCGGCCGACCCCAAGCAGCCAACGACTGTAGTTCTGATTGTCGGCTGCTCGCGCGTAGCGCATTTCGCCACCCAGCGCCCATTTCTGGTCTGAACCCAGCCCGGTGCGAAACAGGTTAATCGCGGTTTCTTCTCCGCCTCGCACATCCTCAGCGCGTTTGCGGTTCCACAGCTGGCCGATACCCACGGTTCCAATGGGGGTGTCAATGGCTAACGAAAATCCATTCGAATGCGTTGATTCTCCGTTACCGGTTGGGCGAACAACCCCGGTCATGACGAGAAAGTTAATCCCCTTCCACTCGGGAAATGAATAGCGCAATTTCATCTCGCGATTGGCCGAACTGCTGTTCGTATTGTTGTCGAAGACACTGCGAGCGCCCCCTTCTGTCGCAACGACAGCGCTGAATCCCAAGCCCAGGCCCGTGGTCAGTTCCAAGGGAGCGGCTGTGCGACGAAGCTCTCCCTTGGCTGGGTGCGTCTGATGGTCGATGCCTCCAACTAGGTGGCCGCTGCCTAACTCGACCCGATCTGCAGGTTCAACCCAGAATGGGCGGAAGTGGAAGTCGGTGTCGTCTTCCTCGGCCAGACAGTATGGCGAACCCAGAAGGGCGGCCAGCAGCGAAAGGGCGAATATGGGATTGAATGAGTTTTTAATGGTCGTGTTTTCTCGCTCAGAGCTGACCGGGGTGGTGCCTAGATACATTTTCTGCGAGCATTGTTTGATTTGCATTGCTCTCTCCCTCGATGAAACCAAAAAATATCTGGCAGGGCCGCGAGGTGAGCGCACGCATACAACAAGCAGGTAGTCTGGCAGCGGACGAACAAAACAACCCAGCGCCGGACGGCCGGCCGCACCCCACCCCGGAGACTACCAAACCACAGTTTTGGGCCGGTCTTCTGGCTTGCCTTCATTCTCCTCAGCGCCTTCCCGTGCGCGAACACAGTGGCATCATGCTGAATCGTCAGGCCTACAGCAGCGGGGGGCTGCGCCGGAATGTCTGGAGTGTCCAGAACCACCGGCTTCCCGTTTCACCCATTCCACGAAAGTGGAGGAGGGAACCCAAAACGGGGCGAATTTTACTCCCGAATCACCAGCGCAGCAACCTGGGCCCAAGTCCGGCTCCAGCGACTGCGGGAATCAGCATGCCCAGGGTGTACCACAGCCCGACAAAAGGCGCCGCCGATTCGGGGCAATGAAAGCAATAGACCAGAGCGGCCGTAGCTCCAGAGAGCAGCCCGGCGGCAAAACCGGCAAAGCGTGGCTGCGTCGGTGCCAGTCCCCGCATTGCCCAGATGACGGCGACAAAGACCGGCAGGGACAGCAAGGCAATCAGCAACGGGCAGGAACTCCAGGTTTCCCCCAGCAGCAAAGTCTGGCGCAGGCTGGGCTCAGCGGTGAGCAGTACATAGGTCGCCAATGCCCAGACGAGCATAACGGGCAGAGCAAGAAAGACAGGAATGCTGTCAAGACGGGCACCTGGCCTCGACAAGCGCAGCGAGGCAAAAACGCCAGCCACCAGCAGGCTGCTCACAAAGCCCAGTTTGACCCAGAACATCGGCAGCAGGGCTGCTTCGGCGAGGTCGGCGCGTACACGCAGCAGCACGATCATCATTAAGGCCGCGCCGCTTGCGCCCAAGGCAATGGCCCAGGTGTAGCGCCGCTCGGCGATGTGCGGGTCAACCGCTTCAACGCCGGTGGCCAGCAGGTGGATCAATTCTTCTGTTTTCATCTCGTACTCCTCATCTTGGCGGCGAGAAATTTCAGTCCGCGATGGATGCCGACCTTGATTGCTGATTCCGACATCCCAGTTTTCTGTGCGGCTTCTCTCACCGACAATCCTTCCAGCTTGACGTGAACAATCGGTAGCCGCTGCTTGTCGGGCAGTTCGTCGAGCAGCCGGCTCAAGTCGCGCTGCGCCTCGGCGGCCTCCGAGTCAGCGGCGGCAAAGAGCTCGGATTCCTCGTCCAGCGGCTCGGTCAGAAGATCCCGGCTCGCGCGGCGGCGCAACAGGTCGACCAGCTTGTAGCGGGCGATGGCCTGCACCCAGGACGATATCGGTTGTCCCGGGTCGTAAGTGTGGCGTTGGTTATGCACCGCCAGAAGAGACTCTTGCACCAGATCCTCCACGTCATCCGGCAAGCTGACGAGTCGCCTGCGCAGGAAATTCCGCAGGTGCGCGCTCAACTCCTTGAGGAACGATTCATAGGCGACGGCGTCACCGGAAAGCCCGCCCAATAGCAGACTCCTGAGACGTTGCTCCTTCGCCAGAAATCCGTCCTTTACATTCATTCGTTGATTCCGAGCCTTTGGTTACAGTGGATTGAAAAAATAGTTCATGTCGGCGCTGAGAATTATTTTCGCCGGTGTGTAACCGATCGTCACGTCCTGTCGAACTACCTTGCAGAGTGTCCGGAAATGCGGACAAAAGCCAATAGCCAGGAGTGTACATTGTGAGCGCTGAAAGAACGAAACTGATTCACCCGCTTTGGCTACGCCTCACTCATTGGCTTAACGTCGTGGCGGTGACCATTCTGGTCACGAGTGGCTGGCGCATCTACAACGCCGCGCCATTCTACAATTTTGTCATTCCCAAGGAGATCACGCTAGGGGGGTGGCTGGGTGGCGCGCTGCAATGGCATTTCGCCGCGATGTGGCTGCTGGCGGCCAATGGCCTCATTTATCTCGTGTGTAATGTCATGTCCGGCCGCTTGCTGGACAAGTTCTTTCCCCTGTCGCCTCGTGCCATTCTTGACGACATACATTCTGCCTTGAAAGGCCAGTTGGCGCACGCCGACCTGTCGCACTACAACGCCGTACAGCGCGCCGCCTATCTCTTCGTGATTGTCGATACGGTGCTGCTGGTGCTGTCCGGTCTGGTGCTGTGGAAGTCGGTGCAGTTTCCGATCCTGCGCGAACTGCTCGGCGGCTACGAAGCAGCACGCAGGATTCATTTCCTTTCCATGTCTGCCTTGGTGGCCTTCGTCGGTATTCATCTGATCATGGTGGCCCTGGTGCCTCGCACATTACTCGCGATGATTCGCGGACGCTAAGGAGTCCTCACCATGAACAACACACCACATTCGCGCTGGTTGGTTGAAAATGCCAATACCATCCTTAAGGATGCGCGTCAGGAAGTCGGTCGCGTCGTCGAGCAGCCGTCACGCCGCGCCTTCTTGCAGCGTTCGCTGACTCTGGGCGGGCTCTCGCTGCTCAGCGGCTGTGCGCTGGTTGACGAGGACAGCATTGAAACCGCCTTATCGAAAATCTCGCGCTTCAACGACAAGGCGCAGGGTTGGCTGTTCGACCCCAGACAACTGGCTCCGACCTATCCGGATTCGATGATCACCCGCCCATTCCCGTTCAATGCGTTCTACGGCGAAAACGAAATCCCCGTGGTCGATGAATCCGGATATCGCCTGGAAGTGAGCGGTCTGGTCGCTGACCGAAAGACCTGGTCGTTGGCCGAATTACGGGCCATGCCGCAGATCGATCAGGTGACCCGGCACATCTGTGTCGAAGGCTGGAGCGCCATCGGCAAGTGGGGTGGCATCCCGTTCGCCACATTTTTGCGCCGCGTTGGTGTGGATACGAGTGCCCGCTACGTGGGCTTCAAATGTTCCGACGATTATTACACCAGCATCGACATGGCGACGGCGCTGCATCCGCAAACGCTGCTGACGCTGACCTACGACAGCCAGCCGCTACCGCCACGCTACGGCTTCCCGATGAAGCTGCGCATGCCGACCAAGCTCGGCTACAAGAACCCGAAACACATTCAAGCCATTTTCGTCACCAATACCTACCCCGGAGGCTACTGGGAAGATCAGGGGTACAACTGGTTCGGAGGTAGTTGAGCGTCCTCGCTCAACTACCCTGAAGTCCCGGCAATATTGCCAATTAACAGCACGTAAGGAGCTTAAATCATGAAAACCAACACCATCGCCGCGACCGTCCTTTCACTGTCCCTGATGATTGCCGGAAGCTCGGCATTCGCCATGGACGAGATGAAGAAGGATGAGATGGGAAAAAGCAGCATGGGCAAAGATAGCATGGCCAAGGACGGTATGAAGAAAGACACCATGGGCAAAGATTCCATGGCTAAGGACGGCATGAAAAAGGACACCATGGCCAAGGATCACATGGCCAAAGACGGCATGAAGAAGGACACCATGGGCAAGGACGAAATGAAGAAGTAACAACGTCGGATGGGGTGCGGGCGGGCCTGCAAAGTGTGTCTGCTTACGCCCGTAACCCCACCGCTAAACTTTCTATCGGGGTGAGAGCATGATTGCCAGAATTGTTGTCAGTTCATTGTCGCTATTTTTAATATTTCCTGTGTTGGCGGCAACTCCACAAACCTCAAGGGGGGCTAATACAGAGACAGCGGTTTTTGCCGGCGGCTGTTTCTGGGGCGTCGATGCGGTCTTCAAACATCTCAAAGGCGTTTCCGAAGTGGAGTCCGGATATGCTGGCGGAGCCGCGGCCACAGCACAGTATGGCAAGGTCAGTGGGGGGGCAACAGGCCATGCCGAGGCTGTCCGTGTCCGCTTCAATCCCGATCAGGTCAGCTATCAGAAACTGCTGATGGTATTTTTCCGGGTGGCGCACGACCCGACGCAACTCAATCGTCAAGGCCCGGATGTCGGCAGCCAGTATCGCTCAGCGATTTTCTACACTGATGTCGGGCAGCAGAAGGCCGTCGAGGAATACATTCAGAAACTCACTTCGGCGGGAACGTTTTCCAAGCCGGTTGTCACGCAGATTGCTCCGCTGCAGGAATTCTATCCGGCGGAAAAATATCACCAGAACTACCTGGCTCTGCACCCGAATGCCCCTTATATCGTGTACCACGATCTGCCTAAGCTAGAACAGCTGCGAAAACAGTTTCCCGAACTCTATCAGTAGGACCTTTGGAGACCGATATGGTCAATGCCATTGGGTTGTCGAACTATTCCGGTTATGTTCGGACAGGAGATTCGCAGACCAGTCTCGATGTCCGTCTGGCTCAGTATGAGTCCCAGTTGGCCGACTGGAAAAGCTGTCCTTCCTGCAAGACCCCCGAAGGGAAAGCCAAGATTACTGAACTGACGAGCAAGATCAGTGAAATCAAGCAGCGCCAGAATGCGGCCGAAGTGGTCAATCAGTCGGCCGGTCCTGGCTCTGCGCTGGGTCACGCGCCTACTGCCGAAAGCAGGAACAGCGAGAGCACTTTGGCTCCCAGACCTTTACCGCAAGATCATAGCATCGGGAGTCGTCTTGATGACTACGCCTGATCCGTTTTTGGATGTCCGGCGGCCAAGGATTATTGGCCGCCATCACCGACCAGCGAATACGGCGCCCAGAACATCGGGTGGGCATAGCTGTAATCCTTGCCGGCTGATTTTTTCATCAAGGTCAGCGAAGACTGTTGCAAGGCCTGCGCACGGGGCAGCTCCGGATGCGCCGATTGGAGGCGGAAAGTTTCGGTAGTGAGCATGCGCGCTGATTCGGTTTCGACCGCCCAGTTGGTGACCAGCAATGAGCGGGCGCCAGCGTAGAAAAAAGCGCGCCCCAGTCCGGAGACCGATTCATTGGATTGGCCGCCTGCCGCTGCGGTATTGCACGCCGACAGCACGACCCAGTCGGCACGCAGCTTGAGGCTGAGGATTTCCTCCATGGTCAGCATGCCATCCTCGCCATCTCCGGAAAGGGCTGGGTTAGAGAGCGCCAGTGCGGGTTGATAGAGGCCCGGCATTTCACCGTTCATCAGTCCGTGCGTGGCAAACATGACGACGCGGTATGGCGACAGATCGGTGTGTTTAACCTGCGCCTCGCTGGCGCGGCTGTGCAGGAAGACGTCCCGCGTTTGGTCTGCGGCAAGCACCGCGGCAACCTCTTCGATCTCTTGTGCCGTATCCGGCAGCTGCGGCAAGAGTTTGAAATTGATCGACGAACCCAGATCGGTCGACGCTGCTGGTGAAGAAGGCGTTGGCGTGACGCCGGCAACGACCAGATTACGCCGCTTGATTCCGCGAGTGGATTGAGCGACGGGTGTCGTAGTGCTGGCCGCCGTGGCGACAAACAGCGGGTCGCCAAACCCGATGAAGGGTCTGTCGCCACGCAGGACTTTGCCTTGCGCGCGCAAGGCGGGCAGGGCAATGGCTGCCGGCAGTTGAGATAGCGCGACCTGCTTGATCAGCCAGGGCGCATCGGCCAGTTCGGCATACGCCAGACGGGCCGCCGGGGCCTTCCACGGCTGTGTGATTAGCACACCAAACGGCAGTTGCCCGAGTTTGCCGTGGGGTATCACGATCAGTTCCTGCGCACCTTTCCAGCCGAATTCAACCGGTGCCAGCAGACGGGAATACAGCTCGTAGGCGACGTCGAAGTTGAATCGTGGCAAGCGCCCGGCGGCTTCGGCGTTGGGGTCCAGGGCTTTGCGCAGCGTGGCAACCTTGAGATCCAACTGCTCGCGGGTCAGCGGTGCGATGGCAAAATGTGCTGGGCCTGTGCCGGGAATCGCCCAAATCAGCGTGTGCTCACTTCCGGCGTAAATCGAAATCAGCGCTTCGCTTGGCTTCAGCAGCTTTTGCACCGCCGCTATACCGACGGGTTTCGGATTCAGCAACGCGGCGTAGCCGGGAAAGCGTCGCTCAATTTCGCTTTGTGCCGTGTTGTGCTCGCCGCTCAGTCGGGCCAGCGTGGCACGCATTTCACTCACCACCTTGTCCTGCTCGGCGACTCGGCCGCGCGACAGCAGGTTGCCGATCGATTCGGCCAGGGCGCTGATCTCGCGTTGCAGGTCCTGCTCGCGGCGTGCCAGGTCAGCCAAGGCCGGATCGCTGATGCTGGCGCGCGATGCCGAGATGGACAGCGCGCGCTGTACGGTGCTGCCGCGGGCCAGATCGGCCATACGGAAGGCTTCGTCCATCGCTGCATCCGTCTGGCCGGGAATCATTCCACTGGCGTAGTCAGAAAGCAGGGCCAGATAACCGTCGAGCAGCCAGTTCAGTCGTGCGGTGCGCATGACGCCGGCCTCGGCCGAAGAACGCTCACTCTTGGAGATGTCGAGATATCTGGGAATGGCGAGGCGCAACTTTTGCATGGCTTCATCGCGTCGTCCGGCAGCGGCCAGTGCGACTCCAAGAAAAGCCTCGCTTTCCCAGCGGAACAAGGAGTTGTCGTCCTGCGACTTGATCCGCATCGCGGTGATCTTCTCCAGCATCTCCAATGCTTGTGTCGCTTGCCCAAGGCGCAGCAGGGTATAGGCGTATTCGACGGAACCGCTCGGAACGCGACCACGCGCTTCGCCGGAACCTTCCAGCGCGGCGGCGCGTTGCTGATGCCAGTCCAGCGCCTTGTCCCAATGGCCCAGAAGCATCTCGATGCGCGCCAGTTGGGCGCGCAGGTCAGCTGCACGCAGCGAAAGATCGGCTGAATTGCTGGCCTGCAGAGAAGCGATACCGTCGGTCAGAATCTGCCGGGATAATTCGGTTTTGCCCTGTTCCAGCGCCAGTCGTCCGGTGATCTGTTTGACGCGAAGGTGAATGGCCGGTCGTTTTTTGAGCGCCAGCGTGCGCTCGGCGGCGAGGCGCAACTGGTCGGCCAACTCACCGGCGGCGGCCAGTTGGCCGGTCATGATCTGGATATCCATCAAGCCCTGAATGCACCCCAAATACTGGACGCTGCCATCGAAAACCGGATCGTCACGGATGGCCGCCAGGCTTGAACTGATACAGGTTTTCAGTGCCTCTTCGGCTTCGGCCAGATGCCCTGAGCGCATATGAATATGAGCTTTGGCCTGCGCCAGACCGGACTGCCACCAGTTTCCGCGACTCGCCCAGTTCCTCGATGTGCGCAAGCGGGGCATGAGTTGCTCGATCCGGTTTGCCGCTGCGCTGGCCTTCTCCATTTGATGCAGAGCGGAGTACATGCCGACCATACTGACCAGGACGCTGTGTTCCTGCCCCGGGCCGCCGGCGACTTGCAGTTGTCGCTGGCCAACTTCGAGGGCCTGGGCAAATAATCCCCGGTCGGCGTAGTTGTGGCGGAGGCGCTCATACACTGGGTAAGCATTCTGGCTGCTTGCGCCGACCCGCCCGAGTGTCTCTTCCAGCAGCACGACTTCTTTTTCGGGGTCGCCTGCCGCGCGCGCCGCTTCGGCGTCAAGGAAGACCTGTCGTGCTTCCTCCGAGAACGAAGCAATGGCATTGAGCGTGTTGAGACTCTGGGCCTGTCCCGCCAGCGGTGCAAATACTAGAGCACTGACCAGGGTCAGCTGAATACAACGGACTCTCAGGGATTCAAGATCGATGCTCATTGTTGGGACCTTCCTTGCAGTTCATTCCTGCGCGAAAGAAAAATAGCGCCAGCAACGTTGCCAGTGCGGCCACCGTGGTGGCCAGACGCTTCCCGTGCCACAGGCTGGAAAACCAGCGATTCAGATCGTCCGCAAAAATCGCCGCCTTGCCGCCAAAGCGCTCGAGTTCCCGCCGGTACATCTTGGAGTCACTGGCATTGATCGCATAGGCCTGACCATCGATGAACTCATAGCCTAGGGCATCACCCTGATCGTCTGTTGCCGTCAGGTAGATGCTGCCCGCTCCCAGCAGTCCAGCCAGCAGGATGGCGGTGCCAATCAGGTAAAGACGAATCGAGCGAGTCAGTTTTTTGCCGAGCATGATGGGCCTGTCACAACAGTTCAGGTTGACGGCATGCGGTGGTTTGCATTCGATACTGAATTATCCCGTAAAGTGGCGGGTACGGATACGTGGCATCGAATGACTTTCAGGCTCGGCTTGCCGAAATCGCGACAACTTGCCAGTAGGAATTTCCGAGAGTACCGTCACGCAGACGAATTCCACTCTTTGATGACTGTCGTTTTTGGAGCCTTCCATGCAAATCGACCCGCGCCAGCATTCAACTGCTGACAGCTACAAACTCCTGACCAACCTGGTCGTGCCGCGTCCGATCGCCTGGGTCACCAGCCAGAATCCGAACGGCGTGATTAACCTTGCTCCCTTCAGTTTTTTCAATGCCGTCGGCAGCAACCCGTTATACATCATGGTCAGTATTGGCCAGACCGACGCCGGGAAGCTCAAGGATACGGCCAAAAATATCCTGGAAAACGGCGAGTTTGTCGTGAATATGGTGACCGAAGACGTTTTTGACGCGATGAATATTTCGGCCGCCGATTTTCCGCCCGATCAGAGCGAACTCGAGGCTGCGCAAATGCATACCGCTCCCTCGGTTTGCATCAGTACTCCGCGCGTGGCCGAAGCTCAGGCCAGTCTGGAATGCAAGCTGTTCAGCTCGCAATCGCTGGGCTCGTACACTCTGTTTATCGGCGAAGTGGTGATGTTCCATGTCGCCGATCGTTTGATGGGCGAACGTTTGCACGTCAATGGTTTTGCGCCGATTGGGCGCATGGGCTCGCCGTCCGTCTATTGCCGGACGACGGACCGTTTCGACATTCCGCGTATCACCTATACCCAGTGGGTGAGTAAGAGCTAGCGGGCAGCCACCTGCCGCTCGGCCAGCTCGACAAAGGCCAGTGCCGGGGGCGAAAGTCGGGAGCGGTGGCGCATGGCCATGAGCAGTCGTCTTTCGGTGACCATGTCGGTCAGGCGGATCATGGCCAAACCCATCGATTTGACATGCGGCGCGCCGGCCGCACGCGGGACGATGGCCGCGCCGATGCCGGTGGCAACCATGCGGCAGACCGCGTCGAAGTTGCGCACCTGCATCCGGATCTTGAGTGTCTGCCCAACGGCACGTGCCTCGGTGGCAATTTGCCGCATCACCGAAGTGGCCCGGCTGAGCCCGACCAGATCGAGCGCCGCCGCTTCGGTGATGCTGACCGACGGTGATTTGGCCAGCGGGTGGCCGAGAGGGAGCAGCAGGACCAGCTCATCAACGTTGCAGACAAAGGCTTCGAGACCTTCGATGGGAGTGTTCTCACCAATGATGGCCAGTTCAGTGCCGCCGCGTAACAAGGCGTGCACGGCGTCGTGGCTGAGGGTTTCCTCGAGGTCAATCTCGACGGTGGGGTAGGCCTCCAGAAAATCAGCCAGCAGCTTCGGCAGAAAGCCGGCGAATGCCGAAGGATTGGCCCACAGGCGCAAATGCCCGCCGGCTCCTCGGCGGAAGTCATCCATGGCCAGAGCGAGTTGTTCGACGCCAGCGACAATCTCGAAGGCATGCTGCAAAAGCGTTTGACCGGCCGCAGTCAGTGTCACGCCACGCTTGCTGCGCACCAGCAGCGACGAGCCGACGTGAGCCTCAAGTTCCGAGATGCGCTTGCTGGCCGCGGCAGTGCTGATGGCGAATTGTTCGGCGCCTGCCGTCAGGCTGCCACCATCAATAACGGCGACAAACAAGCGCAGCGAAACGAGGTCAAAGCGATTGAGGTTGATTGGCGCATTCATTCGACGATCTTTAACTAATGGTTAAGGATGTGTCAACAATATGCCAATTCGCCCTTCATGGTAAAGGCCAAACTGGCAGCTCAAGCTAGACGTTTACCCTTAATCGCCACAAGGAGTTGAGATGAAACTGATTTACCGTATCGGACAGATCGTTCCCAGTTCAAACACCACCATGGAAACAGAAATTCCTGCGATGTTGCGTGCGCGTGAAACCATCGAGTCTGAACGTTTTACATTTCATTCCAGTCGCATGCGCATGAAGAAAGTGACCAAGGAAGAGCTTGCTGCGATGGATCATGACTCCGATCGCTGCGCCCTCGAACTGTCGGATGCTCGTGTCGATGTGCTCGGCTATGCCTGCCTGGTGGCGATCATGAGCATGGGCCTGGGTTACCACCGCGTTTCCGAGGCGCGCCTGCATCAGCGTACTGTCGATAACGGCGGCCCGGCACCGGTAGTGACTAGCGCCGGAGCGCTGGTTGATGGCTTGAAAGTGATCGGCGCCAAGAAAGTGTCGATCATGACCCCTTACATGAAACCGCTGACGCAACTGGTGATCGACTACATCGAGAACGAGGGTATCGAGGTGGTCGACAGCATTTCGCTGGAAATCCCGGATAACCTCGAAGTAGGCGCTCGTGATCCGCTCGCACCGGCGGACCTGTGGCGCAAGCTCAACGTTGCCAACGTTGATGCCATTGTCGCGTCGGCCTGTGTGCAGATGCCGTCACTGGCGTCGATTCCGATGATCGAGGCGGCCAGTGGCCTGCCGGTAGTGTCCAGCGCCGTTTGCACGACTTACCAGATGTTGTCGAAACTCGGCTTGAAGACGGTTGCTCCGCATGCAGGAACGCTGCTTTCGGGTAAATATTAATTTGAAGAGTCTCTAATAATTTTTCTCCGCATTAAGGGACTTCCGACACCAAACAGTCTGATTTTTGTTAACCCCAGGAGATCGCAATGTCATATTGTGTCGTAGACCAAGTGAATGGCGTTATTGGTAGCAATTTCGAGAGTTTGGCTGATGCCATGGTGGTTATTGAGGAGATTATGGAAGAAGGTAAGGAAAACGAGGTCAACTGGCTATTGGAACTGGCGCGAGCGACCGAAGATGGCGGGGTGGTTAATATGGCCGATGAGGGTTTCATCCATCGCATCCTCTCCGTGCCGCCATCTGAGCAACACAGTGTCGCTATCGAATGCGCCATGGAGCGTATCTATGCCGACTGCGGAATCGTCGGTTCTGCTGGCGATTAAACCTTCCTCTCAAGTGACTACTACCGCATTTCAGTTAGCTAGCTAACCAGCAAGCGACAGGGCGTTGATCACATCCGATGCATGTTGCATGCGCGATCGTGGTGCGCTTGGCGCCAGTCGTAGTAGCAGGTCAAGGGATTTGACTTGCGGTACAAGCAGCCAGAAGCAGTCATTCTGGTTAGTGTCGTTTGTCCGTCTGCCTTTGGTCGGTTAATGACTGTGATCGGAACCAGAAAGTGCGAAAACCGCAGCCTGCGTACTGTTCTGTAATTGCTCATTCCGGCAGTTATCGGAATGACGAATGCAACTCCAGGCGCGGTTCTTCCTGCGCAATCAATTCTGAATCACCACCCACCGACCGGTTGAATAGCGTGACCACCGCGCATATTTGCATTAAGGCCAAGCATATATTCAGTTTATTCCTTCCTTGAAACATGATGACAGTCAGATTTCTAGCAGCGGTTATTTTGATAGTAGGTATTGAAATTACGATCAATTATTGCTTAGGAGTGTCGATATGAAAAACAAACTGATTTATGTTTTTGGCCCATCGAAAACCGATGGCAGGGCGAACATGAAGGATATTTTGGGGGGCAAAGGAGCCAACCTTGCTGAAATGTGCAGCCTGGGTATCGCGGTTCCCCCGGGCTTCACGATAAGTTCAGAGGCCTGTACGGTGTCTGCCGAGCAGGGTGTCGCTAAGGTTCGAGAATTGATTGAAAAGGAAGTCAGGCAAGGCGTGCATTTCGTCGAAAAAGAGATGGGCAAGACCTTTGGTGACGCCGCCGATCCCCTGCTGGTTTCCGTTCGCTCCGGGTCGCGCGCCTCCATGCCCGGAATGATGGACACGATTCTTAACCTCGGCCTTAACGATCAGGCGGTTCAAGGATTGGCCAGAAAATCAGGTAACGAACGCTTTGCCTGGGATTCTTACCGCCGCTTCATACAAATGTACGGCGACGTGGTCATGGGCCTGAAACCGGAGTCAAAGGAGGATCACGACCCCTTTGAAGTCATCATTGACGAGATGAAAAAGCGCAATGGGGTCGATCTGGATACCGATCTCGGTGTCGATGATCTCAAGCGACTGGTGGGTGAGTTCAAGGAGCTGATCAAGCTTCGTCTTGGGCGCGAATTTCCAACCGACCCCTGGGAGCAACTCTGGGGGGCGGTAATGGCCGTTTTTCAGAGCTGGAACAATGAACGCGCCATCTTCTACCGGAAGATGAACGATATCCCTGACTCCTGGGGAACCGCCGTGAATGTCCAGTCGATGGTCTTTGGCAACCTTGGCAACCTCAGCGGAACGGGCGTAGCTTTTACCCGTGACGCAGCGTCCGGAGAGGATGTCTTTAATGGCGAGTTTCTGGTCAATGCGCAAGGGGAGGATGTGGTCGCGGGTATTCGAACACCACAGCAGATCACTCTCAGTGGCTCGCAACGCTGGGCTGAATTGGCCGAGGTGTCAGAAGAGGATAGGCGAACCCAGTATCCCTCGCTGGAAGAGTTGATGCCGGAAATCTATCAGCAGCTGCTGAAGACAGAGACGGCGCTGGAAAATCACTACAAGGACATGCAGGATATCGAGTTCACGATTCAGGAAGGCAAGCTGTGGATGCTGCAAACCCGATCGGCAAAGCGCACCGGTGCGGCGATGGTGCGCGCCTCGATGGAAATGCTGCAGCAGGGCTTGATCGATGAAAAGACGGCTTTGCTGCGGATTACGCCGGATCGGCTGAATGAACTCCTGCATCCAGTTTTTGACCCGCAGGCCATCCAGAAGGCGCTATTTGTCGCTCGCGGGCTGCCCGCCTCCCCTGGCGCGGCGACCGGCCAGATCGTCTTTTTTGCTGACGAAGCTGAGGATTGGGTTAAGCAGGGTAAGGAGGTCATTCTGGTGCGTCAGGAAACCTCACCGGAAGACTTGCGCGGCATGGCTGTGGCCAAAGGCATTCTGACCGCGCGCGGAGGAATGACCTCGCATGCGGCGGTCGTCGCCCGGGGTATGGGCAAGTGCTGCATATCAGGGGCCAGCGCGGTACGCGTCGATCCAAAAATGCGAACCATGACGGTGGGCAAGAAGGTCTACCAGGAAGGCGACTGGGTCTCGCTTGACGGATCGACGGGCAAGTTTTACGAAGGCCGGGTGCCAACCCAGGATCCCGAGCTCTCGGGCGATTTCGGCAAACTGATGCTGTTGACTGATCGTTACAAACGCCTGGCGGTTCGTGCTAATGCCGATACGCCGGAAGAGGCCCATGTGGCGAGAAATTTTGGGGCGGTTGGGATTGGTCTTTGCCGCACCGAACATATGTTTTTTGAAGGGGATCGAATCAAATCCATACGCGAGATGATTCTTGCAGAAGATGAGGCCGGTCGTCGCAAGGCGCTGGACAAGTTGCTGCCGATGCAGCGCGGCGACTTTGAAAGGCTCTTTGTCGAAATGAACGGTTTGCCGGTCACCATCCGGCTGCTGGATCCTCCGTTGCATGAATTCTTGCCGCATGACGAGGCCAGCCAACATGCGATGGCCGAGGAAATGAATGTTTCCTTCGAAGCCATCAGGAATCGCGTTGAGGATCTTCGCGAAGCCAATCCGATGATGGGGCACCGCGGTTGTCGCCTCGGGATAAGCTATCCGGAAATCACCGAAGTACAGACGCGGGCCATCTTTGAGGCGGCTTTGAACATGCAAGCCAAGGGTTTTGACGTCAAGGTGGAAATCATGGTGCCGCTGGTGGGGACCGTTCGCGAATTCAATGCGCAAGCCAAAGTGATCCGTGGCGTGGCGACCGAAGTTTTTGCCGAACGCCAAGCCGAGATTGCTTATCTGCTTGGGACCATGATCGAAACTCCCCGCGGCGCACTGGTTTCGGAAAGTATCGGGCAGCAAGCCGAGTTCTTCTCTTTCGGCACGAATGATCTGACCCAAATGACACTCGGCTTTTCGCGTGACGATTTCGGCCGCTTCCTTCCCTGCTATCTTGAAGAGGGTATTTATGACCAGGATCCTTTCCAAACCATCGATCAGAAGGGCGTCGGCTTGCTGGTGAAAATGTCTGCAGACAAAGGTCGCTCGGTGCGGCCGGGGATCAAGCTGGGTGTATGTGGTGAGCACGGTGGTGATCCGGCGTCGATCGAGTTTTTCCATCAGGCGGGACTCGATTACGTCAGTTGTTCACCTTTCCGGGTGCCGATCGCTCGCCTCGCTGCGGCGCAGGCAGCGCTGAAAGAACTCGCCGTGCCTGAAGTAAGGATTCAGTCAGTAGCCTCGGTCCCGGCGGCTGTCAGCCTGTTCAAGCCATCTTCACGTGCAAAAAGGAAGCATTGTTTGACGGCTGCATAGGCAGGTAATTGACGAGTATGTCGGCGAGTCCGTTGGATGGGCTCGGTGTAGCGAGTGTAAAAAGGCAAAGGGCGCTTCCTGAGAAGCGCCCTTTGCCGTCGTGGCTGTTGCTGATGACTTTCAGCCGCGGTCCGCGGGCATCAGGCTGACGACGCTGCCAATGACAATCAGTGCCGGCGGCCTGACCTTGTTGCTGCGTGCCGTTTCCGGCAGGGTGGCCAGGGTTGCCGGATAAATTTTCTGGTTTTCCCAGGTGGCGCGGTAGATCAGCGCGGCAGGCGTGTCGCCAGGAAGTCCGGCGGCCTGCAACTGGGTGGAAATGGTTTCCAGCCCGGTGATGCCCATGTAAATGACGATTGTCTGGTTGCTCTGGGCCAGCGCCTGCCAGTTGAGGTCGACGGTGTGATCCTTGAGGTGGCCGGTGACGAAGACGCAGCTTTGCGCGTGATCGCGATGCGTGAGCGGGAAGCCGAAGCTGGCGGCGGCACCGAGAGCCGCGGTGACGCCAGCAACGATCTCGACTTCGATTCCGGCTTCGAGCAGTACGTCCATTTCCTCACCGCCGCGCCCGAAAACGAACGGGTCGCCACCCTTGAGGCGAACGACGAATTTCCCGCTCAGAGCCTTGTCGCGCAGCAGCGCGCAGATGTCGTCCTGCGGCAGCGTGTGGTTGCCGGCCATCTTGCCGACGAAGATTTTCTCGGCGCTCGGCGAGGCCAGGTTGAGCACGCCGTCGCTGACCAGATTGTCATAAATCAGGACCTCGGCTTCGCGCAGCAGGCGGGCACCCTTGAGCGTAATCAGCTCGGGGTCACCGGGGCCGGCGCCGACGAGTGCGACACGACCGGTTTTAATTGGCTTGGATTGACTCACGATACTTCTCCTGAAAAGCGAAAATACAATTCATTAACCACAACGTACACAACGGGCACAACGTAAATTCATATCCGAGTATTGCCCGTTCTTTCGTTGTGTTCGTTGTGCCCGTTGTGGTGAGCTTGTTCTTTACTCCGAAACTTCCTCGTCGCCCTCTTCCTCGGCTTCCAGCGGCTCGCTCAGCACGGCGGCGATGTAGGCTTCGGGCAGGCGGTAGTCCTGGGCGAGTTCGGCTGCACTCTTGCCGCTGGCGTGGATCGCCGCCAGCCAGCCGTTGAGGCCGGTGGATAAGGAGATGCCGCGCTTCTCGCCGTCGCGGGCGGCGCTGTTGCCGATTTCGACGTCGTACTTGTTCGAGTAGCCCCGTGGCGTGATCATCAGGCCGTGCTTGATGAAGGTGTTCGAGTTGCCGATCAGCACCGTGGTCAGCATGGTGATGTCAGCCTCGTGCAGTTTCTCGAGGGTGGTGAACTGGATGGCCTGCTTGGGGCGAAAGGCTGACTTGACGATGGCCACCGGCGTTTGCGGGTCGCGGAACTGCAGGAAAATGTGCTGTGCCTGCTGGATCTGTCCGGTGCGGCGACCGCTCTTCGGGTTGTAGAGGGCGACGACGAAATCGGCGTAGGCGACCGCATTGAGACGGCGAGCAATGGTCGGCCACGGCGTCAGCAGGTCGGACAGCGAAATCGCACAGAAGTCATGGGTCAGCGGCGCACCGACCAGCGAGGCGCAGGTGTTGAGTGCCGAAGCGCCGGGAATGATTTCGACTTCTATACCCGAGTCCGGTGTCCAACCCGCCTGGAATAGTACCTCGAAGGTCGGGCCGGCCATGCCATAGACGCCGGCATCGCCAGAAGAAACAATGGCCACTTTCTTACCCAGCTTGGCGCGATCATAGGCTTCAATGGCGCGGTCGAGTTCTTCGGTCATCGCTTTCTTGACGACTTCCTTACCGGTGACCAGGTCGGCGATCAGGCGAATGTAGGTGGCATAGCCGATCACCGTATCGGCTTCGAGAATTGCAGCACGTGCCCGGCCGGTCAGGTGTTCCTGGTTGCCCGGGCCAAGACCGACGAGCATTATTTTTCCGGTGGCGGGGGATTTGGTGGCTTGAGTCATTCTGAAATCCTTGCAATGGAGACGGTGGCATTACGGCCGTCGGGGCCGCGATGTCGGTGTTTTTCGATGAGTAACTGAGATTTGTCGGTGCCTGCCGAAAGTAGCGCAGCCGCTTCCGATACAGACGGTGTCCCCGTATGTTTGCGCACGGTTTCCGACGGATTGGGCACTGCAACCGTCGCCAGTTCAGGCGCGGTGTAAAAACGGATCTGCCAGCCCTGTTCGATGGCCAGTTGCAGCATGGCCGGCTCGTCGGCCTTGAGGTCAATGCTGGCGACGGCGCTGACGTCGGCCAATTGCGCGTGGCAGGCGAGCAAGGCGTCGTCGATCGCCGTGCGCAAAGTTGCCAGCGACGTATTGCGATCACAACCCAGGCCGAGTGCGATTTTCATTCGGCCTCTCCCTTGATGTTGGGCGGGCGATAGGTGACGCAGCGACCGGCCAGCTGCGCGGCATAGTCGGTGGGCATAGTGCGCTGGCTGATCCACAGCACGGTGGAGAAACGCTGCGGGTCCACATCTTCGAGCCGGGAAAACTGCGTGATATTGGCTGGCAGCGGGCCATTGCGCCCGTTGGCATGCCGTGTCCACCAGTCGTTGCTGCCGGCTTCCTGGACCAGCGCCACCGGTTCGTCGTTGACCACGGCGGCGCTGGCGCGAACCAGCGTGTCGTGGTTGGCTTCCAGCGTCCAGCCCAGCTCGCGGCCGAGCAGATCGACACCGATGGTTTCGCGCGAATCCGAAGCTGTGGTCAGTACCGCGGTGGCGCCGAGTGCTGTCGCCAGGTGGCCGGCCAGCGCGTTGGCGCCGCCGAGATGGCCGGACAGCATCGGGATGGCAAATTTTCCGCCCTCGTCGAGGACGACGATGGCCGGATCGGCTTCCTTGCTTTTCAGGTACGGCGCGATCAGGCGGACCATGGCGCCGAGCGAGAAGATGGCGACGATGCCATCGTACTCGGCAAACAATTCACCGAGCTGATCACCGGTCTTGCCGGCATAGCATTTCGACGCCCCCGGGGCCGCAGCCTTGGCTTCGGCGCTGAATTTTTCCGGCGCGAAGAGCTGTGCGCCGGGCAGGGCCGCGACGACACGGCCTCCCAGCGCGACGCCGTGGCGGGTGATCGAAATCACGGCGATTTTCATGCCGCGGCGGCTTCCTGGGCTTCCTTGCGCTGGCGGCATCCGCGGCGCAGTTCGCCGCGCTGGCGCTTGGGGTTCTGCACCAGCAGCAGCGACAGATAATTGACCTTCTCGCCCTTGAGCGTGGCGATGTCGCGCACCACGCGCTCTTCCGGCGAACCGACCTTTTCGATGAAGCAGCTGGTGGCCAGCAGACCGCGGCGCTCAAGGAGGTCAATGACGTCATCGAGCAGTGGTTTGACCTTGAGCAGGATCAGCGTGTCGAATTCATCGAGCATGTGATCGATGACGCCGATGCCATAGGCAGTCGGGATGATCGCCAGCGTTTCGTCTTCCTCGGCCAGCGAGATGCCAGTGGTCGCGGCGGCAGCGGTGAATGACGACACGCCGGGGATGGTTTCGACTTCGATTTCGGGCACCAGCTCGCGCACGACGCGGGCCAGATGGGCAAAAGTGGCAAAGGTCGAGGCATCGCCTTCGACGAGAAAGGCCAGATCGCGGCCTTCGGCTAGAATTTCGACGGTCTGCTGCGCCGCGCGCACCCAGGCCTTGCCCAGAATTTCCGCATCGCGCGTCATCGGAAAGACCAGCTCGACGGCATCGGCGGGTCGGGGCAAGCCGCCGCGTTCAACGATCGACAGCGCGTAGGAGATTTCCTGCGATTTCTTCACCGGGTACAGCCAGCGCGCGCCGGACTGCAAGACGGCCCAGCTGCGGCGGGTAATCAATTCAGGGTCGCCGGGTCCGAGCGAGGCGCCGATCAGTTTTCCATATTTTTGGGTAGTGCTCATGTCATTCCTTAAAGACTTCAATTAACCACAACGAACACAACGGGCACAACGAGAGGCAAGGCAAAAAAACATTGATGCTGCGTTCAATAGGGTGAGGAGTGTTCTCATATTTCCTGGTTTTCGTTGTGTTCGTCGTGCCCGTTGTGGTTCATGCTTTTGCATGCCGTCACTATCCATACCGGGTTTTGTGCCGCCATCCGGTGCATGTCGAGAATCGGCTGGCTGCGGCTGGCCTGCAACTGGACGACGTCCCAGTTTGCGCCGCAAGCCTTGAGCGCCGAGGTGGCCGCGGCCAGGTTTTCCAGGGTGACGAAATTCATCACCAGCCGACCGCCGGGGTTCAGGCGCGAAAGGATCAGGCGGATCAGTTCGCCGAGCTCGCCACCCGAGCCGCCGATGAAAACGGCATCCGGGTTCGGCCAGCTGTCGAGATGTTGCGGTGCCTTGCCGTCGAACAGCGAGTGGTTGGTGATGCGGTAACGCAGCACGTTGGCGCGCGCGTTGGCCGCATCGCCCTCGTTCTTTTCAATCGCCCAGACGTGGCCGTGCGGCGCCAGACGGGATGCTTCGACACCGACCGAGCCGGAACCGGCGCCGATATCCCAGACCGTCGCATCCGGCTGCAGGCGCAGCTTGGCGAGCGACAGGGCGCGCGCTTCCTGCTTGGTGATCAGGCCTTTTTCAGGAGAGCGCTGAATGTATTCGAGGTCTTCCAAACCAAAGCTTGGCGTGCGATTCTTTTCAACACGCCGGACCAGTACCACATTGGGTTCGGGGAATTCAGTGTTGGACGCGGCGTTAAGCGATAAGGCCGGAAACAGCTTTTCGTCCGGCAATTGCAGGTGGCAGGCTACCGACAGGCTGATTTCATCATCGCCATAGCCCGCCGTCAGCAGCGCTCGCGCCAGTCTAGACGGATTGTTCTCCGGACCGGTGAACAGGAATACCTGCGGGCTCAGGGCAATGGCGCGCATCGCCTTGTACAGCCCGTGCTCCGGCGTGGCGCCGATAACCCACTCGCCAGCGTCCTTGGTGTGACACGAGGCAATCCGCATCTCGTTCCATGGCTGCTTGAAACGGGCGCAGGCCAGTTGTAGCGTCGAAAGGTTGGGCAGGATGTCAAAGTCATCGCCGATTTTGCTTCCCAGCCAGCTGGCCAGACCGTGGCAGAGCGGGTCACCGGTAGCCAGAATGGCGACGCGGCGTCCCTCTGCGCGAGCGGCTTTGACCCATTCGGCAACCTGCGCCAAGCCGCCGTCCATGTTTCTGAGCGCGGCCCCGGATTTGAGCTGCGGCTGAACCAGATCAAGCGTTCGGCCGGCACCGATGACTTCATCGGCGGCCGTGAGGCGATGACGGGCGGCATCAGAAAGACCGCTCCAGCCGTCGTCGAGAATGCCGATCAGGGTGCAGGTGTTCATAGCTTGCCTCCTGCGCAGTCATCCCCGCGAAGGCGGGGATCTGACCAACGGGAATGCAGAGCCAGCTTGTCCGTATTTCTGGTTTCCCGCCTGCGCGGGAACGACAGATTTAAGTAAATCGACAATTCCATTACGCTTCCTCTTGTTCAACGCGGACGATGAACTTGCCGTCAAAATCGCAGACCAGAATGGTCAACTGGTAGTCGCCGGGATAGCAGGTCTTCAGGCTGCGGATGGCTTTCCTGGCCAGCGCGCGGTGAAAGTCGACGGATAGGCCGAGGGCTTGCAGACGTTCGGCAGCAAAGCGGGCGGTTTCTGCCGAGCGGATTTCTTCGACCAGATCCGGCGCGGCGCCGACTTCGATGGCGCAGTCGGCGAGCAGGTCGCGGTCGATCTCGGCCTTCCAGGCGTGGGTTACCGAGAGTCCCTGACCCATCTTGGTCAGCTTGCCGGCCATGGCGCCGACATAAATGCGTGCTTGCTTGCGCTTGATCGCCGTGGCAAAAGCGGCCTTGACGAAGTCGCCCATCTGCACGAAACACGAATCGTCGAGTTCCGGCAGTTGTAGCATGGCGAATTTTTCACTGCGCCCGCCGGTGGTGAACACCACGCTGGTCTGGCCTTGCTTGGCGGCGACATCGATGGCCTGCACGACACTGGCGCGGAACGCGGCCGTCGAATAGGGGCGGACGATGCCGGTGGTGCCGAGAATCGAGATTCCGTCGAGAATGCCGAGGCGGGCGTTCAAGGTCTTTTTCGCCATTTCGTCGCCGGCCGGGACGGAAATTGTGACTTCGAGTCCGTCATGGTCGAGGACTTCGGCAGCGACGGCGCTGACGTTGTCGCGAATATTGCGTTGTGGAACCGGATTGATCGCCGGGCCATTGACCTCAAGGCCAAGCCCTTCCTTGGTCACCCGGCCGACGCCGAATCCACCCTTGAGCACGATCTTCCCAGCCTGACCCGGCAGCAGGCGGACGTCGGCGGTCAGGTGGGCGCCATTGGTGGCGTCCGGATCATCACCGGCGTCCTTGATGACGACGGCGTGCGCAGCACGTTCTGCACCTTCACCGACCACCTGGCCGGCGCTGATGGCAAAGCTCACCTCCTGGCCATTAGGCAGATGGCACAGCACACTGTCGGGTACCGTGCCGGTGAGCAGACCCTGAGTCGCCGCCCGTGCAGCCGCAGCCGCACAAGCACCGGTGGTGAAGCCGCTGCGATTGCCGCGTGCGCGCTTGCCGTCACCCTTGCGAATTTTGGCGGGCGCTACCGGGGCTGATTTTGAATCGTTCATGCCACTTTCTTTTGTTCGGTTTCGGCCAGGCTCAGGATGGCGTGGATGGCCGCGACGACCAGCGTCGAGCCGCCCTTGCGCCCGCGGATCGAAACCCACGGCACTGTGTCCAGCGTCATCAGCAGATCCTTCGACTCGACGGCGGAGACGAACCCCACTGGCATGCCGACGATCAGTGCCGGTTTGGCGCCTTCTTCCTTGACCAGGCGGATGACTTCGAGCAAGGCCGTCGGTGCGTTGCCGATGCCGACGATGGACCCGTCGAGCTTGCCCAGGCGATGGGCCTTGCGCATGGCCTGAACGGCGCGCGTGGTGCCTTCGGCATGGGCCCGCTCGATGACGTCCGGATCGGAAATGGTATGCAGGGTATCGACGCCGAAATGCGCCAGACGCGGCCGGGAAAGACCGACACAGATCATCTCGGTATCAGCGACGATGGTCATGTTTCCTTTGAGCATCGCTGCCAGACCGGCGCGCATGGCCTGTGCATGGAAGGTGGTGAGACCGTTGAAATCAAAATCGGCGCTGCTATGAATCAGGCGACGGACCAGCGGCCATTGCTCGGCCGTGTAGTCGTGTGAAGTGACTTCGGCATCGATGATGGAAAACGAATCGTGCTCGATGGCGCGGCCGGCGGCGGTCAGTTGTTCAGTAACGATATTGGCGGTCATGTCTATTCTCAACGGTGAGCGTGTTGGCAACGGGAATGGTCGTGGTCATGAGTGGCAGCGGCAGGCTGTCCGCACCCGCCACTGGCGGTATGACTGTGGTCATGCAGATGTTCTTCTTCGGCGGCTTCGCGGTATTTGCAGCCGTCGCATTCGAGAAGCTTGCCTTCAGGAAGCTCCTGGCAATTCGCCTTGGCATCGAGCAGTTCAAATATCGCCGGATCAAAACCGAAATGCGTACCAAGGGCAAAGGCGATTTGCGGATACTGCTGTTCCAGGCGTTCCAGCTGGGCCGTGATGCGCTCGATGAGCACGCCGGTAAACAGATAAACCGGAACGATGCAGATTTGCGTCATGCCCAGTTTGACCTGGCGCTGGACGACACTTTCGAGGCGCGGCCAGGTGACGCCGGTAAAAGCCAGGTCGACGAGTTCGTGGTCGTTCTGTTCAAACACCCAGCGCGCCATGCGTGCCAGTTCGCCGTTGGCGCCGGCATCCGACGAGCCGCGACCGAGCAGGATGACGCCGGTATTGATCGGGTCGGGAACGTGCAGCGCTTTCATCAGTTTGTCGAGCTGCTTCTGCAAGACCTTGAGCATCTCGCGGCCCATGCCGAGGTGGCGGGTGACGACGAACTCGACTGCCGGATGGCGTGCGCGCGCAGCATTCAGCGCAGCGGGAAGCTCCATCTTGACGTGACCGGCGGCGTTAAGGATGAAGGGAATCATCACCACGCGTTCAGCGTCCTTGGCCGCACGATCGAGGCCTTCGTTGAGCAGGATTTCTGCATGCTCAATGAAGCAGACTTCGATACGCCAGTCAGGATGCATGGCTCGCCATTGTTCGGCGAAGCGCTCGATCTCCTGATTGCCCTCCTGGTTGCGCGAGCCGTGACCGGTCAGCAGAATCGTGGTTTTGCCTTGTTCAGTCATCAGATTTCTCCGAAGCATCGCGATAGAGGTGGGTGAAGGTCGGGTCGTAGAGTTTTGAGCGCACCAGCGTTTCCCAGTTTGCCGCGCCCAGAGTCGGACTGGCGACAATCATTGCCTGGCTGCCGATTTTTTCCGCTTGGCATTTCTTCTTGATGTCGGCCAGCGTGCCGCGAATGATCTTTTCCTTGCCTGGCCAGCTGGCTTTCTGCACCACCAGGATCGGAGCGTCTTCGGCCCAGCCAGCGGCGCGCAGGGCGGCCTGGACGTCGTGCAGCAGGGTGATCGAGAGGTAAACGCACAGCGTGCAGTGGTGACGGGCCAGCGATTCGAGATCTTCGCCCTCCGGCATCGGGGTGCGCCCGGCCATGCGGGTCAGGATGACTGTCTGCGTGACTTCCGGCAGTGTCAGCGTTTCGCCGGCGGCGGCCATCGACGCCATCGCCGACGAGACGCCGGGAACCACCGCCCATTCGACACCGGCGGCGGTCAGCGGGCGGGTCATTTCGATCAGCGCGCCGTAGAGGCCGGGGTCACCGGTTTGCAGGCGAATGACCACAGCGTGACGGCTGGCCTGGTCGAGCAGCCAGTCGGTCATTTCATCCAGCGTCATGTCCTTGGAGTCACGAATCGCGCAGCCTTCGGGTGCGTGCAGCGTCGCTGCCTGATCGACGAGTGAGCCGGCGTAGAGAATCGCTCCGGACTGTTCGAGCAGCTTGCGGCCCTTGACAGTGATCAGGTCGGGGTCGCCGGGACCCGCGCCGACAAACCAGATTTTTCCGGCCATCAGAAAAGCCTCCAGGGGTGAGTAGTCATTGCCAGCATCAGGCGTCCTTTCATGGGGTGTTCAGTAGAGTGGTCAGTTCGCCGGTACTGCGCGGCGACGTGTTGGCGGGGATGAATCCGCGTGCCACCAGGTGGCGGTGTATTTCAATCACCGCCGGGATCGGCAGCTTGGCCGAAATCAGCTCATCGGTTCGCTGCGGCAGTTCGGCAACATCCAGGGTGGCCGTACAGCGTCCGTCGGCCATCAGGTGAATCTGGTCGGCCCAGCGGTAGGCAAAGTCGATATCGTGGGTCGCCAGCAACAGGGTGATGCCCTGGCTATGCAGGTGCTCGAGGACCAGCAGCAATTCATGCCGCATGCCCTGATCAAGTCCGGCCATCGGTTCGTCGAGGATCAGCAGCTGCGGTTCCATGGCCAGAACTCCGGCGATGCACACCCGTTTCTTCTGGCCGAAACTCAGGTTATGAACAGGGCGGTCGGCAAACTCTTCCATGCGCACCGCCTGCAGCGCGGCCTTGACCCGCCAGCGTACGGTTTCCATGTCCAGCCCGAGATTGAGCGGTCCGAACGAGACGTCCTCCTGGACGCTGGCCGAGAACAGCTGCTGATCCGGGTTCTGGAAAACCAGGCCGACTTCGCTGCGCAAGCGGCGCAGACCGGCGCGACTGTACTCGATGGGGCTGCCGGCGTAACGGATGCTGCCAGATTGCGGACAAAGCAATCCGTTGGCGTGCTGAAACAGGGTGGTCTTGCCCGCCCCGTTGGCCCCGATCAGGGCATTGCGGCTGCCGCGGCGGATGGTCAGCGAACAGTCGTCAAGACCCATGCCGGCATCAGGGTAGCGAAAGCCGACCTGGTCGAATTCGAGCAGGGGGAGTTCTGAGTTGACTGTCATCGCAGGGTCACCGACAAGGCGATCAGCATGAATCCGCCGACTGCGGCAACTGTCATGTCGCGGCGAGCATGGGTGAATATCGGTTCAAGAAAGCGGAAAGCGCCGTCGTTGTTGCGTGACTGGGCGGCAATATGCAGGGCGTGGGCGCGTTGCCAGATTTGCAGGGTCAGGTTGGCGGTGAGGCTGCCGAGCGAGCGCAAGGCCAGGCGCGGCGAGGCGTAGCCAAGGCGGGAAGCCTGCGCGGTATGCGTGTCACGCAGGGCTTCAGAGAAGACGAAAAGCATGCGATAACAAAGCACCATGATTTCGAGCATCACCTCGGGCATTTTCAGGCGGCGCAGCAGAGCAATCAGATCGATCATCGGCGTGGTCAGCGCCAGAAACAGCAGGGCGGCCAGCGCGCCACATGAGCGCGCAGCGAGTTGCTGCAGCGGTGACCAGCCGCTGGGCAGCCAGCGCACCACCAGGTCATTCGTCTCGGCATTGAAGTCGAGCGAGTAGGCCAGCGAAAGGCAGCCGAGCAGGAGAAAGCCGAGCGGCGGCAGCGCGACGCGGAGGAAGCGATTCAGTGCCACCCCGGCGCCGTGTACGGTGATCAGCACGATGATGACGGCCACGGCCGCAGCCACCGCCGGCTGACTGGCAGCAAAGGCCGCGATGAAGCCGCTCAGGGCAAACAGGCCCTTGGCCGCGGGAGATGCCGTGCGCCAGCGATTGGCGTAGGCGCATTGTTCAATCAGCACGGGGCGATTTTCCTGCTGGGCGGTTCGTGAGTGTTTCGGTGGATTTCTCTTCGCGCTGCTGCTCAAACTCGCGTCGCATTCTTTCGCGGGTCAATGCCGAACCGAGGTAGAAGCCGATGACGCCGGCCCCCAGTGCCGCCTGTAGTGCGAAGAGCAAGGAGGCGATTTCACCGCTGGCCGGCTCAATCAGCGGCTTGAACCAGGGCAGGTAATCGGGAGCGATTTCACCGATCAGGTTTTTGGCTTTGTCGTCGGCGCCGGTAAACAGCTCGGCGACCTTGCCGTCGGCATCGGGTTCCGGGGCCTTGACCAGCCAGAGTGGAAGCGCCGCCAGCAGGACTACGGCAATAATCAGCAGCAGGTTCTGATGGCGTTTCATGCGGGGGCTTTGTTCGATTCGGTGAGTTTCAGGTCGCGCAGTTCCTGCGGATTGAAACGCGCCAAAGCATTGAAGATCAGCACGGTCAGCAACCCTTCGCTGATCGCCAGAGGAATCTGGGTGATCGCGAAAATACCGGCGAATTTGGCGAAGGAGGCGGCAAATCCACCCATTGGGTCAGGGAAGGCCAGGGCCAGCTGTACTGAGGTGGTGACGTAGGTCAGCAGGTCGGCGAGACTGGCGGAAAAGAAAACACTCACTGCCAGAGAGCAGTTGATGCGTCGCGCCATGCGGAAAACCAGCGCGGCGACAAACGGGCCGACGACGGCCATGGAAAAGATGTTGGCGCCAAGGGTGGTCAGGCCGCCGTGGGCCAGCAGCAGGGCCTGGAAGATCAGAACGACGGCGCCGACCGGCGCCATCGCTGCCGGGCCGAAAAGCAAGGCACCGAGGCCAGTGCCGGTGGGGTGTGAGCAACTTCCGGTGACCGAGGGGAGTTTGAGCGCGGAAAGAACGAAGGCAAAAGCGGCGGCGACACCGAGCAGGATGCGGTGCTCCGGCTTGTCCTTGGTTTTCTGGCGAATGCTGTGGATACCATAGGCGACAAAAGGGGCCGACGCCAGCGTCCAGCCAATGGCGTGATTAATGGGCAGGAAGCCCTCCATGATATGCATAATTCTCTCCCACAGCGCAACGCGACAGCACCAATCAGTGTCTTGTCCGGGGAAGGGAAGAGGAAGCGCAACAAGCAGGAAGTCTGGTTTTTGGATGAGGTAGAAGTGCCCTGTCCGCCAGACGGCCGGCCATACCCCCACCCCGGGGAACACCAAACCTAACTTTTGGGCCGGTCTTCTGGCTTGCCTTCATTCTCCTCCGGCGCCTTCCCATGCGAAAACGTCGCACAGTGGCATGTTGCCGGAATCGTCAGGCTTACAGCAGCGGGGGGCTGCACCGGAATGTCTGCATGGCAGAGTCACCGGATTCCCGTTTCACCCGCTCCAAGGTCATGGAGCAAGGTACCCAAAGGGGGGCATTATACGTCAGAACGAGATTGTTTTCAATCGCTGGCAATTGTTCAAGTCGTTGAATGAAAACATATTATGAATATTTCATTGCGGGAGCTGGCGGTCAGTGTTGGGCAATAGGCACAACAGCCCGGCCTTCGCCTGACCAGCCAATGATTCCCTTGCCGGCATTGTAGACGGTGGCGTATCCGGATTGCTCCGAGAGAAAACGGGCGACCGCCTGTGAGCGGCTGCCGCTGCGACAGATTAGGATCAGCGGTTGGTCGGGGCCGGCGAGTTTCTTGACCTGCTCAAGCCATTGCGCCGGATTGGAACGTCCGGTTTCATCAAAAAAAGTCAGCGTCTTGCTGCCGGCAATGATTCCTGTGCTTTTCCACTCGCCTTCCGTGCGGACGTCGATCACCGGTACTCCACTGGCAGAGAGTCGAGCTAACTGGGCGTTGTCGATATTGATGATTTCAGCGTGTGCGCTTGCACAGGACAAGATCAATGCGCTTAGGGCCAATAAGCATTTCATCGTGAACTTCCTGGTTTGAGGTTTGTTAAAAGAAAGTGACGGCGACTATTTGGACAACTCATCAAGGACTCTCCAGGCCTGGTCAAATTCAAATTGTCTGATGTGCTTGCCCAGCGCTTGGCCCGGGGCGCCAAGAAAAGCGCGCAGGGGCCCCGCCTGCTGCTCGAACAGGGCAATCGCTGCCGTATCATTTTGTTTCAGCAAGGCTTTAAGCTCACGGAGGATGGCATGGACGTTTTCAGTGCTCGGGAGTCGGGTTTCCGCCGAATCAGACTCGGCCTTGCTGGGTAAGACCGCGGCAAGGACCATAAATTCCTGGTCGATGCGGGCCATGCAGTCCTTTCGTCGACCGTCATCCGCCACGCCGCCATCTCCCGTGCGCAGCAGTTCTTCCAGTCCACTTGCCAGCTCGGCCAGGCGATCCATTCCCAGTGTCGCGCCGGTGCCTTTCAGTGTATGGGCGAGGCGTAGGCATGACGCCGTGTCGCCAGCGGCGAGCAAAGCGGAGAGTCGGGTCATGTCAGCCTCGTGAGCTTCGACAAATCGCCCAAGCAGGTTGAGGTACTTGTCGGCCCGACAGCGCAATGCCGCCAACCCGCGCTGTACATTCAGGCCGGCAATACTGGAGAGCGCAGCCACAACCTCATCGGTTTTTGCCTCATGCTTCGGCGGCTGGTCAGTGATCGGCGCGGTGAGCTCAAAGCGCAGCAAGGGTTCTGAGGCCGGAGCTGTGGAGTTCGTAGAAGACGCCGAAAGCCACAGCAGTACATTTTGATACAAGGCTTGCGGCTCAACCGGTTTGGTGATGAAGTCGTTCATTCCGGCCTCTTCGCAGGCCATGCGGTCTTCATCAAAGGCATTGGCCGTCATGGCCAGAATCGGTGTGTTTTTCTGGTGCGGCAAGGAGCGGATGGCGCGCGTGGCTTCGAGACCATCCATGTGCGGCATCTGCATGTCCATCAGGATTAGGTCATACCCCTGGGTTTCCGCCTTGCTCAGAGCTTCGCGGCCATCTGATGCCGTATCGGCGGCCAGCCCCACGCCGTGCAGTAATTCAAGGGCGACTTCGAGATTGATCGGATTGTCCTCGGCAATGAGTATCCGTGCCCCGGCGTGCAGTCGACGCAATTCTTCTTCGGCGTTGGTGGAAGTTGCAGATGGGGTGGTGTTCCGGTCGCTAATCCCACGCTGCAACCGCGCGGTAAACCAGAAGGTGCTGCCTTCTCCCGGATGACTTTCGCCGCCCGCTTCTCCACCCATCAGCTGGGCCAGTCGCCGGGTAATGGCCAGCCCCAGACCGGTGCCTCCATAGCGCCGCGTCGTCGAGGAATCGGCCTGCTCGAACACCTGAAACAGACGCTCCATCTGCTCATGTTCAATACCGATGCCGGTGTCAGAGACTTCGAAACGCACCTGTAACGCGCCGCCAAAATCCTCCTCCAGCAGTTTGGCCCGCAAGCTGATCGACCCCTTTTCGGTAAACTTGACCGCGTTGCCGGCGTAATTAAGCAAGGCCTGACGCAGTCGCGTCGGGTCGCCACGCAACCATGTGGGGACGTCGCCGCGATCCAGAGTGACCTGCAGTCCCTTGTTGCGGGTCGATTGACTGATGATCGAGGCGACACTGTCGAGAACCGATGAAATATTGAAATCAACGACTTCAAGATGCAACTGGTCGGCTTCGATCTTGGACAGGTCGAGAATGTCGTTGATGATGGCCAGCAGGTGTCGGCCGGACTCGTCAATCTTGTCCAGACGTTCGTTCTGCAGATGTGGCGGTGCGCTGCGCCGCAACAGGTGGGTAAGACCAATGATGGCATTGAGCGGTGTGCGGATTTCATGGCTCATGTTGGCCAGGAAGGAACTCTTGGCCCGACTCGCGGCCTCGGCTTTTTGCTGCGTGGCAACCAGCTCTGTGGTGCGCTGCTTGACCAGTTCCTCAAGATGGTGCCGGTGATGGTTGAGCTCATTGCTCAGACGCTTTTTCTCGGTGATGTCATCCTTGACTGCCACATAGTGGGTGATCGAGCCATCGGACTGGCGAAGCGGTGTGATGAATGCGAACTCGACATATGCTTTGCCAGATTTTGTCCGGTTGATAAATTCCCCCTTCCACGGAATGCCCTGGCTGAGCGACGCCCACATCTCCTGATAGGTTGCGCGCGGAGTTTTTCCTGAGCCGAGGATTCGGGGGTTCTGACCGATGACTTCGGCGCGACTGAAACCGGTGGTCTGCACAAACGCCTCATTAACGTATTCGATGCGCGCATCAACATCGGTGATGACAATGTTTTCCGGGCTTTGCTCGATGGCCAGTGAGAGTTTTTTTAACTGACTGTCAATGGCCTGGCGTTCGCTTTCACGGGCGAAGTTGTCCAGAGCGAAACTGATGTCTGCGGCCATTTCGGTCAGGAGTTGACGGGCTTCGTCATCAAAGGCGTTGGCTTCCCCCGAGTACAGCATGAATACGCCAAAGGCCTTGCCGTTGCGGGTCAGCGGCAAGGCTGCTGAAGCTCCCCAGCCGGCACGCGCGCCGCTCTCCCGCCAGGGCAGTGACAACGGGTCATTAAGAAAGTCCTGAACCCACACCGGCTGGAGTTCACGTAGCGCGCGGCCACTGGCGCCTCGTCCGAAGGGGCTGTTAGCGTCCATAGTGACGCAGATGTCCTGCAGATACTCGGTGTGTTCGCCAAAGCTGGCGACCGGGACGATGTTCATGCTTGCGGGATCAAACACGCCAATCCAGGCCATCTTCATCCCGCCATGCTGCACCGCCGAGTGACAGGCCTGCAGAAATAGTTCGTCCTGACTGCTGCTACGCACGATGGCCTGGTTGCATTCACTCAACGCGGCATAAAGTCGGCTGATGCGCTGTGCCTTGGCTTCAATTCTTTTACGCTCTGTGATATCGCGGGAAATGCCGAACACGCCGATGATCTGCTGGTCGGCATCGCGCAAAGGGCCTTTGGTGGCGAGGTAGACGCGTTCTCCATCGACCGTGGACAGGATTTCTTCGTGGGTCTCGATGCGGTTTTCACTAATCACCCGCAGATCGTTGGCGCGAATGCTTGCAGCCTGCTGCGGCGGAAAAAGTGTGTTGTCGGTTTGCCCCAGCGCTTCTTCGCCAGCCTGTCCCATGACCCGCGAGGCTTCGCGATTGGCCAGCAGGTAGCGGCCTTCGATATCCTTGGCGAAAATCGCTTCGGGAGAGTTTTCGCTGATTGCGGCGAGGAGTTGCAGGGCCAGATGCTTTTTCTGTTCGGCGGCAATTTCGTTACGCGAAGCCACGATAAACTGATGCAGCAGGCGACGGATCAGGGAGTATAAAAGGACCGAGGTGACGGCGACAAATAGCCAGCCCTTCGAGGTGTTGGCCAGCGTGATCTGTATCGGATCGCTAAACAGCAGCGTGACTGCCCGGTCAGAAAAGGCGATCCACAGGCAGGAAAAAACGGCATAGACAATGACGATTCTTGACGCGGCGCCGGGCGTGATCGGGCGATCCTCGGCGTCACTGGAGTCGGGCGGCTTCATGTTTAGCTCACCGGCGCAAGAGGCTCGATGGAGTTGGCGCCAGAGTCCCGGTAGCGTTCGGCAATGGCTTTAAAGTCGGAGAAATTAGCTAGAAAGGCGCCCACCATCTCCGGGTCAAAATGAGAACCCTGCCCGGCAGCGATGATCTCCCGCGCTTCGCTATAAGACATCGCCGGTTTGTAGGCGCGCACCGAGATCAGCGCATCGAAGACATCGGCAATGGCCATCAGCCGTGCTGAAAGGGGGATGTCATCCCCGGCCAGGCCATCCGGATAGCCGCTGCCATCCCATTTTTCATGGTGCCAATGAGCGATTTCCTTGGCCAGCGAGAGAAAGGCCAAAGGACTCTTGATGTCGCGCTCAGCGTGCTCGATGGCTTTGCTGCCCAGTTGGGCGTGGGTCTGCATGATGGCCCACTCCTCCGAGGTCAGTTTGCCGGGTTTGAGCAGAATGACATCGGGAATGCCTACTTTTCCAATGTCGTGTAAAGGGGCCGAACGGCCCAGCAGGCCAATGTAGTGGTCGGTGAGAAGGGAAGCGAATTTGGGATGGTCGCGCAGCACAGTGGCCAGGAGCTGGACGTAGCCCTGAGTGCGCAGAATGTGGTTTCCGGTTTCCGGATCACGAATTTCGGCCAGGTGGGCGAGGGCCCGGATGCTGACCTGCTGGGTCAGGTCGTTTTCTGCCATGCGGTGGGCCACTTCGGCTTCCAGTGTAGCGTTCTGATCCCTCAGCCAGTCGCGCGCCATTTTTGCCTGAAGTTGCGTATGTACGCGTGCCAGGACGACGGCAGGGGTGATCGGCTTGGTGATGTAATCGGCGGCACCGAGTTGCAGGCCGTGTTCTTCGTCTCCGGAATCGGCCAGCGCGGTCAGGAAGATCACCGGAATGTCACGCGTCTGCGGGTTATCGAGTAGCCGGGCGAGAACCGTATATCCATCCATGCCGGGCATCATCACATCGAGCAGGATCAGATCCGGTTTTAATGCCCGGTTGGCAACTTCCAGGCAGGACTCTCCTGAGGTCGCGGCCAGCACGCGATAATCCGTTCCCAGCAGTTCGCTAAGAATCTGAAGATTCTCTGAGGAGTCATCAACAATGAGGATGACTGGATGGCTGGCGTTGGGCATGGACAGGTCAGTTCAATTCAAGTCTTTAGTTTAACCCTTTTGCTTGCCGGATGAATAATAATGCGGCCACTGGCGAACTGTGTCCGCCGAGTTCTTTGAATGGCATCGGGCTAATTCGATTCGCATCTCTGGTGTGCGGAATGTGACTTCAGGGGGGCGCTCGTTTACACTAGCGTTTTAAGCGTTTCCCCGGCAACATTTTTGAGGATCAAATCATGACAACCCTGGCCGAACAGCTGCAGAAAATGGAAGCCCACCAGTCCATCTTTGAAACGGCATTGCGCCAGCTGCCCTTGCCGGTATGCCCGGCTTTTGGTGCGTCTGACAGCCCACAGGCGGTTCGTTTTGCCAGTAGTGGTCGCGTGCTCAGCACGCCTGACAGCAGTGGCGTGGCCCAGAGTTTTCCCAACTCGGTCAGGGCATCGGGTAATGTCGTGCTTTCTTCTTCCGGGGTAAACAAGGATTCCGCTCAGGGCAAGCGCGTCGCTGTGCTTTTCTCGGGGGGGCCGGCCGCCGGTGGGCATAATGTGGTGTGCGGACTCAAGCGAATTCTCGGCAAGGGCAATACCCTGTTTGGCGTGAAACCCGGCCCGAAGGGTTTGCTCAAGGGCAATCTGTTCGAGATTACCGACGCCGACGTCGAGTCTTACATCAACACTGGCGGGTTCGACTTTCTCGGCACCGATCGCACCAAGATCAAGACCGATGAGCAGTTTCAGCAGGTTAAGGCCACCTGTGTAAAGAACGATCTTGACGCCATCGTCATCGTTGGCGGCGACGATTCGAATACCAACGCCGCGGTGCTCGCCGAGTACCTGTACAAGGACGTCAAGGCCGATGGCTCGGGGGTGCAGGTCATCGGTGTTCCCAAGACGATTGACGGCGATCTCCAGGTTACCGACCTGCTGCCGATTTCGTTTGGTTTTGATACGGCGACCAAGATTTATGCCGAGATGGTCGGCAATATCCTTCAGGACACCCGTTCATCGCTCAAGTACTGGCACTTCATCAAACTGATGGGTCGTTCCGCGTCGCACGTAACGCTGGAAGTGGCGCTGCAGACCAAGCCGGCGATAACGCTGATTTCCGAAGAAGTCGCCGAGAAGAAGCAGTCGCTGAGCTCGATCATCGATCAGATCGCGCATGCCGTCGTCGCTCGTGCCGACAAGGGTATCCACCACGGCGTGGTATTGGTGCCGGAAGGGATTATTGACTTCATCCCCGAAATCCATTCGCTGATTACCGAACTGAACGATGTTCTGGCCCAGAATGCGAGCGAATTTTCCAGTCTGAATACGCTCGCCAAGCCGATGTTCATTCAAGGCAAACTGTCTTCGGAGAACGCCAATTTACTGGCGTCACTGCCTGACTACATCGTCAATATGCTGCTCGCCGAGCGTGATTCGCATGGCAATCTGCAGGTCTCACTGATTCCGACCGAGCAGTTGCTGATCGACATGACGGCCCGTGCGGTTAAGGAAATTGACGCCCATGTTCCGTTCGCGACGCAAAATCATTTTCTGGGCTATGAAGGGCGCTGCGGCGCACCGACCCGGTTTGACGCGGCCTACACTTATAATCTGGGGCTGACCGCCGGTTCGCTGATCCTCGATGGGCGGACCGGATTCATGGCGTCAATCAATGGCTTGACCGAAGGCGGCTTGCCGCTGGCGATTCCGCTGACCGGTTTGCTCAACATCGAGCGTCGGCATGGCAAGGCCGAATTCGTAATTGAGAAAGCCTTGGTCAAAATGGATTCGCCAGCGATGAAGTACTTTATGTCGCGACGCGAAGACTGGAAGGCCAATGACCTCTTCGCTTCGCCAGGGCCCCGGCAGTTGTGGGGCGCGGTCGGTTCTCAGCAGCCGATGACGGTGGCGCTGAACTCAGGTGCCACCTCGCTCGAATTCCGCATCGGCTGAACAACCACGAACTTTAGGAGAAATTCATGTCCGGTCACGGTTTTCATGTTCACGGCCCGCACGATCACGAAGTCGAGCACGTTGCCCAGCATGGTGGCGACACCTTTACCTCGCGACTGGCGGTACTGACGGCGATTCTGTCCACGGTTGGGGCGATCTTTGGCTACATGGGCGGGCATTCGCAAAATGCAGCGCTACTTTACAAAAACGAGGCGGCGATTCAGAAAACTTCCGCCTCGAATCAGTGGAATTACTACCAGGCCAAGAGCAACAAGCAGAACCTGGCTGAGCTTTCGATCGTGCTGACCAAGGGCGAGGCGCAGGAGAAGTATGCGCAGGAGGTCGTTCGCTACAAGCGCGAGAAAGATGAAATCAAGGCCGACGCCGAGCGGCTTGAGGCTCTGGCCAAAGAGGCGGACAAGAAGAGCGAAGCGGAAATGCATGTGCATGAACGCTGGGCATTGGCGACGACCTTGTTGCAGATTGCCATTGCGCTCGCTGCAATCACCCTGCTGACGCGCAAGCGCTGGCTGCTGGTCGGGGTGGTGGGGTCAGCCGTGCTGGGCCTGGTGGCGGGTGCGATGGGCTATCTGCACCTGTAATTACTTAGCATTGCACGCGACGAGCCACAGCTTTTCTTCCATCGTCGACGGCGAGATCGAAGACCAGTTTTCGGCCGCGTTGTCGTCAATGGCGATTCTTGCCCCGTTGCCCATCGCTCCGGAGTAGGAGATCGACGAGGCGTATTTCTCGCGCTTTTCTGCGCAGTCGTAATCGGTCTTGACCTTGGTCGATAAATAGGCGGGCTGGCCGGGTTCAAGCTGCGGCTCGGCCCAGCGCACGAGGTGCTCGACACGAGCCAGATCGCCGCTCCTGCGAGCGCTGCCTTGATCGACATAGACCCTCATTCCGTCTTCGAATTTCTCGATCTCGACCCATTCGGCCAGCGTACAAGTGCTAAAAAGGCAGAGTGAGACGGCCAGTGTGATGCGATTCAATAGTTTCATAGGGCAGCATTTTACCGCCTGAAATGCGCTGAGCAAGGGCGCTCTCCCCTGGTCGGCATGGAACATCTAAGAGGTGTACGTTTTTGACATTCATGCTGAGCATGACCTGATAATCCGTTTGACCTTAAAGGTCCCGTCGAGGATACTGATGCCAGACTTTTCTATTCTTATTGCGTGATCATGAACATCACCACACTTGGCGAACCCCGATTCCCCTCCCCGCTGTCCTTTCACATCAGTGACAAGGCGCGTGTGCTTTACAACGTCATTGTTGATCCAGACGTTCCTCCGACCGAAGAGCTGCTGTTTGAAGTCGCGGGTCCGCGCGAGAAGCTTTTCTTCGATCCGAAAAAAACCCGCGCCGGGATTGTGACCTGCGGCGGGTTATGCCCGGGACTCAACAACGTCATTCGTTCGCTGGTTCTGCAGCTGCATCATGGCTATGGTGTGCGCGAGATCCTGGGTTTCGTGAACGGCTACCAGGGCCTTGATCCGTGGCGTGGTTCCGAGCCTATTCCGCTGATGCCCGGATTTGTCGAAAACATCCACAAGGACGGCGGTTCGGTGCTCAATACCTCACGCGGACCGGTCGATGTGAGCGTGGCGGTAGATAATCTGATTCGTCGGAAAATCGATATTCTCTTCGTGGTCGGTGGTGATGGCACCCAGCGAGGTGGCGCGGAGTTGTTTTACGAAGCCAAGCGCCGCGGCCATGCGTTGGCGGTTGTCGGTATTCCCAAAACCATTGATAACGATGTGGCGTTTGTCTCCCGCACCTTTGGCTATCTTACAGCGGTTGAGGAGGCGGCAAAGACCATTGATTGCGCGCATACCGAGGCCAGCAGCGTGCATAACGGCATTTCGTTGATCAAGATCATGGGGCGGCACGCCGGTTTTATTGCGGCGGGGGCGACCATTGCCAGTCAGGATGTCAATTTCACGCTGGTTCCGGAAGTCCCCTTTGCTCTTGAAGGTGAAAACGGATTCCTATCGGCGCTCAAAAAACGCATGATTGATCGGGAACACGCGGTGATTCTGGTTGCCGAAGGTGCCGGGCAGCATCTCATGAGCGAAGGCGAGGATCAGTTCGATGCTTCCGGGAATCTCAAGGCCAAGGATATTGGGGCGTTCCTGAAAGCGCGCATTGAAGCGTATTTCAAGGCCGAAAACATTCCGTATGCCATGCGCTATTTTGATCCGAGCTACATGATTCGCAGCGTTCCAGCCAGTGCCGAGGACGCCATCCTCTGCGATACCTTTGCCCGCAATGCCGTGCATGCAGCGATGGCCGGAAAAACCGGTCTGGTGATCGGACTGCAGCACGATACCTGTACGCACGTGCCGGTCGAACTGTTGACCCAGCGCAGAAAACAACTCGATCTGAACAGTCCGGCGTGGCTTGGCGTGCTGGCGGCGACTGGGCAGAATTTCGCGCTGGTGGCGCCCTGACCTTGAATCATTGGCGAGCGTTTTGAGCTAGAATAAAGTTATTCAAAACCATGATGCAATAGGGAGTCCGCTATGGGAACAATTGGAGCTTTTGGCGAAATCAGCGAAGACAAAAAAGCAGAGCAGGATATCTGTGATTTCGGCGAGCCGTGTGCGGAAAAGAAGCCTGACGAAACGATCTGCGCTTTCGGCGAGGCCTGCGAGGAAAAAAAGCCCGACGAAAAAATTTGTGGTTTCGGTGAGGCCTGCGAGGAAAAGAAATCTGACGAGAAAATCTGCGGTTTCGGCGAGGCCTGCGAGGATAAGAAACCTGAACAGGCAATTTGCGCTTTTGGCGAGGAATGCGCTGACGCGAAGTAAATACCGAGGCCAGCTGAATTTGCTCCTCCTGATCCGGCCCGTTGTGGCCGGATTTTTGTTTTTAAAGCGAAAAAACCTTTCTAAGCTGGGTTGTCAGAAGAATCCTTTCGGCCTTCATGTTGAGCCACGATCTTCGCCAAAAACTCCTCTAGCGTTTTTCGCCCGCGGTCGAAGTATTCGCCATTGAGGTAGATTGTCGGCACGGCGTCGATTTTGTGCTGATCGATTTCGCTCTTGAATAGGTTGCCGTCAATCATCGTGTGACTGATTCCAGGGTTGAGTACGCTCAGCAGATTGAGGGCCTGGATCACATCAGGGCAGTTATGGCAGGACAGGGTGATGTAGGTTTCAAAATGCAGCCCTCCGGGCAGGGCGAGAATTCTTTCGATCACCGGCGGCTCAATCTTTGGCGGGTGCCCGCCAGTATGTAACAGGGCGAGTACCAGCGAGGTGAGCTCGTACCCCAGCGGAATTCCGGCAAAACGGATCCGCGAGGTTTCTCCAGGGCGGGCGACCGCAAAGGAGGGCTTGCGGCCATCGTTGCCATCCTCGCGCACCCTGATCTGCTCGGAGAGTTGCGCCAGTTCACTGAGTAGGGCGCTCATTTCACGCGCTTTAGTGCTGTCGTCAAGCGACGCCACCAGCTCTACAGGGTGGCGCAAGAGCTCAAAATGCTTCTGGAGTTGGGTTGTCGTCGGCTCGTCAATTACTCTGGAAGGCGCCTGCTTTCCGAAATATGACTTGATCGTATCGATGAGCATGACACCCCCTTTGATGGCACTCTAAAAGAGATGCGTTAGATTTTTCCGACCAGATCGAGCGATGGTGCAAGGGTCGCTTCGCCTTCATTCCAATTGGCCGGACAGACTTCACCCGGGTGTGAAGCGACATACTGGGCGGCCTTGACCTTGCGCAATAATTCGCTGGCGTTGCGTCCGATGCCGCCGGCGTTGATTTCGACGATCTGGATCTTGCCTTGCGGGTCGATGACGAAAGTGCCGCGATCGGCCAGGCCGGCTTCCTCGATCATGACACCAAAATTACGGCTGATTGTTCCTGTGGGGTCACCGATCATCACGTACTGAATTTTGCGAATGCTCTCGGAACTGTCGTGCCAAGCCTTGTGCGTGAAATGGGTGTCGGTCGAAACGCTGTAAATTTCCACACCGAGCTTCTTGAATTCGGCGTAGTTGTCGGCCAAGTCACCGAGTTCGGTCGGGCAGACGAAGGTAAAGTCGGCCGGATAGAAAAAAACGATAGCCCACTTGCCGCGCAGGTTGGCTTGCGTGACGGAAACAAACTTGCCGTTGTGGAAGGCGGTGGCGGTGAAGGGCAGGACTTCTGAATTGATCAGTGATTTCATTGGTGTATTCCTTATTCGGTAATGACCTCTATGGCAGCGCCAAATGATAAAAGTGCCAAGTGATTTACGACGGGTAAACGACTTCCGGGTCGCCTTGGCAGTCTAAAGTGGGGATGCGTGTAAATGCCACCATACAAGCAAAGAGCCGAATAGGAAAGAACTGTCGGGGCAAAAAAAAGCCCCCGGCACTGGCCGGGGGCTGGGTAAGTCAGGAAGCTTCTAAATTACTTGAAGATACCGAAAGGCTTGCCAACCGGCATGAAAGTTTTGCCGAAGAAAGTGTTCAGAACTACCGCGCCACTAGCGTAGAAGGACAGCAGGGCGGTGGCCATTTCGGACCAGGCGCCAATCATGTGCGTTTCGTGCGGGGCAACACCGAAGGCGTTCAGGGTCAGTGCTGCCAGCAGCACGTCGATAACGACCATGATGATGAAAATCAGTTTGTTGACTTCCATGGCGCCGATGGTCATCAGCACCGAGAAGATCAGGTAGCCGAGGAAAGCAAAGCCGAGTTGCTTGACGTCACAGGCGGCAGCCAGTTCTGGTCCGAAGACCCCCATTTTCATCATCCAGGCCGTGGCAACGGCGTACCAGAAGAAGGCGTAAGCACCGAAAACGGTAGCGCCCCAGATGTTTTCGTGAAAGAAGTCGAGGATGCAAGCGATCAGCTGCGCGGTAGCGCCAAGGAAAATGGCATAGACGATCACAAATGAAAGACCGTTGGTGATTCCGAGCTTTTGCGAAGAGGCCACAAACGTGACCATGGCCAGTCCGAACAGGCCGAGGGCCGTTGGGTTGGCGACGGATATTTTGACTACTTGTTTTTCACCTGCACTCATGGGAGGGTCTCCTAGTAAATAATTGCTTAAAAGTCATTGGTACAGTGATCTCATGCAAGCCGGTCGCAAGATCCCGGCAGCGTCAGGTAGTCATCGGCTGCAAGAAATGCTTTTGGACCCAGTGGATTAAATCTGAAACGCCACCATGAATACACACCCAGTACCACTATAATTTTTTTTGTGGCGCGAATGCTAGCAGTCAAGCCCAGAGAATGCAAGTCTCAGTTTTTTCAAGCATAGTTGTTCTGAATCACAAGTTGCATCGGTGATTTCCTAAATGCATAGGCGGGTTTTTGAAACGGGTCTCAACGATGCAGCCCTGTTCTCTGGACGCCCTGCTAGAATCGGGCTTTTTCCGGAAACGCTACGTGGATATCCTGATTCTGATCAAAGCGCTCATTCTCGGTGTGGTCGAGGGACTGACCGAGTTTTTGCCCATATCGTCAACCGGTCATCTGATTCTGGCCGGCGATTTGCTCGACTTTAACGATGAGCGCGGAAAACTTTTTGAGATCGTCATTCAGTCGGGCGCCATTCTTGCCGTCTGCTGGGAATTCCGGGCGAAGATCGTCGAGGTGCTGAGCGGATTGACGCGAGAGCGTTCGGCGCAGCGTTTCGTTATCAATGTGACGGTGGCCTTCATGCCGTTGGCGGTTCTCGGATTGTTGTTCGGCAAGGTGATCAAGGCTACTCTGTTTAACGCGCCGACGGTGGCTGCCACCTTCATTCTCGGTGGACTGATTATCCTCTGGGCCGAGCGGCGTGAGCATTGCACGCGCATCGAGTCGGTCGATGAGTTGACCCCGCTGGACGCACTCAAGCTCGGTCTGGCCCAGGCGCTGGCGCTGATTCCGGGGACTTCGCGCTCTGGTGCAACGATTATTGGCGGGCTGTTTTTCGGTCTGTCCCGACGGGCGGCGACCGAATTCTCCTTTTTTCTGGCCATCCCGACCTTGATCGTGGCGACGATCTACCAGCTTTACAAGGAGCGTGCGCTGCTCTCGCTCGATGATCTCGGGATGTGGATGGTCGGCTTTGTGGCCGCCTTCATCTCGGCGTTTTTGTGCGTGCGCTGGTTGCTGCGTTACATTTCCAGCCATGATTTCACGCCTTTCGCGTGGTACCGCATTGCTTTCGGAATCGTCGTGCTGGTGACCTGGCAACTCGAATGGGTGGCGTGGGCGGCATGAGCGCCGGAATCCTCTATCTGCATGGTTTTTGTTCGTCCCCCGCCTCGTGGAAGGTGCGTTTGCTCTCCGAAAGCCTGGCCGCACGGGGGCAGAGTGATTGTTTAATTTGCCCTTTTCTCTCGCACGTGCCCAGTGACGCCATGGCTCAGGCCGAGGCGGTCATCCATTCTCAGAATCGGTCATTGACGCTGGTCGGCAGTTCTCTTGGCGGTTTCTACGCGACGGCGCTGGCCGAGAAGCATGATCTGCGGGCGGTGCTGATCAACCCGGCGGTGATCGCGCCGATTTCACTCAGTCGCTACCTCGGGACGCAGACCAACCTGCACACCGGCGAGGCTTTTGAGTTCAGTGCCGAGCATATCGACCAGTTGCGTACGCTCGAAGTGTCGCAAATAAACCCCGAGCGTTATTTGTTGCTGCTTGAAACCGGCGACGAGGTGCTTGATTATCGCCTGGCCGTAAAGCGCTACGCCGGGTGCCAGCAACACGTGCTCGAGGGGGGTGACCACAGCTTTACCCGCTTCCCCGAGCTGTTGCCGCAACTGCTTGAATATTGCGGGTTATAATTCCGCTGATGCACGTATTATTCGAAGAAGACGGCGCCTTCAAAACCGCCACCGTCCTGACCGACAACGACGCCTCGTTGCAGGTTGAAACGGTTTCCGGCAAGCGCTCAAAGATCAAGTCGGCGAACGTCATGCTGCGCTTTAATGACCCCTCGCCTAGTGAATTACTCAGGCAGGCCGAGACTCTGGCGACGGAGATTGAGGCCGAGTTTTTGTGGGAGTGTTCAGGGGATGGCGAATTTCTTTTTGCTGATTTTGCCGACGACTACTTCGGACACAAGGCCACGCCGGTCGAAGCGGCCGCGTTGTTGCTGGCCGTGCATTCAGCGCCGGTCTACTTTCATCGCAAAGGCAAAGGGCGCTTCCGCAAGGCGCCTGCCGACATTCTTGCCGCCGCTCTGGCAGGCCTTGAAAAGAAGCGTCAGCAAGCGTTAGCGATAGAGCGTATGGTCACCGAGCTCAAGGCATTCAAGTTGCCGGCGGAGCTCTCGCCGCTGCTCAGTCAGTTGCTTTACAAGCCGGATCGCAATCGCATCGAGACCAAGGCGCTCGAAGCGGCCTGCGCCGAAACCGGGTTGTCGGTCGCGCATTTGCTCGATAAGTGCGGCGCCATACCTTCAGTGCATGATTACCACCTGCAGCGCTTTCTGCTCGAGTATTTCCCGTGCGGCGTCGACCGGGTTCCCGATGAACGGCCGGTGGCACCGGTCGATTTGCCGCGTGCTGATGTACAGGCGTTTTCCATCGATGATGCGGCCACCACCGAAATCGACGACGCTTTTTCCCTGCAAGCCCTGCCCGGAATGGGCTGGCGTGTCGGTATTCATATTGCCGCTCCGGGGCTGGGCATTGCGCCGGGGTCAAAGCTCGATGAAATGGCGCGCGAAAGGTTGTCGACGGTCTATATGCCGGGCCAGAAGATCACCATGCTGCCGGAGGCGGCGGTTGAGAATTTTACCCTGGCGGCGGGGCGCGATTGTCCGTCGTTGTCGCTTTACCTGACGGTTTCACCGGACTTCGAGATTACCGCACATGAGTCGTGTGTCGAGCGCGTGGCCATCGTGGCCAACCTGCGCCATCATGATATCGAGCCGCTGTTCAACGAGCAGACGATTGCTGCCGGATTGTCAGAATTCGCCTTCCGTGACGAGTTGCTGACCCTCTGGCATCTGGCCAATGCCTGTGAAGGACGGCGCGGCAAGCCATCGGCGATGCAGGGGAATAACGACTACAACTTCAACATCGACGGCGATCCGAACGTGGCGGAAAATTGTCGCGTCGACATCACTGAGCGCAAGCGCGGCAGTCCGCTCGACAAGCTGGTTGCTGAGCTGATGATTGTCGCCAACAGTACCTGGGGCGGCTTGCTCGCAGAAAAAGGCGTGCCGGCCATTTATCGGGCGCAGACCGCCGGCAAGGTGCGCATGACGACCTCGCCGCTGCCGCACGATGGCCTGGGTGTAGCCCAGTACGCCTGGTCGTCGTCGCCGCTGCGGCGTTATGTCGATCTGGTGAACCAGTGGCAGCTGATCGCTTGTTTGCGAAACGAAACGCCGGTCTTCAAAGCGAAATCCGAAGCCTTGTTTGCCACGATGCGCGATTTCGAACTGACCTACAGTGCCTATTCCGAATTTCAGCGCGGAATGGAGCGTTACTGGTGCCTGCGCTGGCTGCAGCAAGAAAATTGTCAGACCATCGAGGCGACAGTTCGCCGTGAGGGCCTGGTAAAGCTCGATCATTTACCGCTGACCCAGCGGGTGGCGTCGCTGCCTGAAATCAAGACCGGCCAGCGCGTTCGACTTGAAATCGTCGCCATCGATACACTGACGCTGGAGCTGGGGTGCCGCTATCTTGAGACGCTGGAGGCGGCGGAGGTTGAAGTTGCCGAGGCCATTGACGAGGAGTCTATGGAGGCGATTGACTGACGTGATCGGCAAAATCCGTCTGCAGTGGGCTGCGCTGCCTGCCGAGAGAAATCTGTGGCTCGGGCTGGGTGTATCGTTGTTCCTGCATGCGCTGGTGCTGGCCTTGAACTTCAAGTATCCCGATGCCTCGCGCGCCTTTCAGGACAAGGCACTGGATATCATTCTGGTCAATAGCAAATCGGCGACAAGGCCCACCCATGCCCAGGCGTTGGCCCAGGCTAATCTCGATGGCGGCGGGCACTCCGAGCAGAATCGCCGCACCCGGACGCCCTTGCCAGCCTCATCCAAACAACAAAGCGGAGACGAACTGGAGCAGGCAGAAAAGCGGGCACAGGCGCTTGAAGCGCAGCAACAACGGTTGATGGCAGAGGCCCGGAGCAAAGGTTTTCTTTCGCGGTCGGGCAAGGAAGCGCAGCCCGATCCGGCGCATGTACCCAGTGGCCGTGATCTGGCCAGTAATGCCCTGGCTATGGCGCGCCTGGAGGGAGAAATCGCGCGCGATACCGAGGAGTACAACAAGCGGCCCCGGGTCAAGCAACTGGGAGCGAGCGTTCAGGAATATCGTTTCGCCCAGTACATTGAAGACTGGCGGATCAAGGTCGAGCGGGTGGGTACGCTGAATTACCCCGAAGCGGCCAAAGGCAAGCTCTATGGAAGTCTCCTCTTGTCGGTTAAGATCAAGAATGACGGTTCGGTTGTGTCTGTCGAAATCAACCGATCTTCCGGTCACCGGATACTCGACGATGCGGCGCGTCGGATCGTCAGCATGGCTGGCCCCTACGCGGCCTTTCCTCCGGAAATTCGGAGAGATTTCGATGTTCTGGAGATTGTTCGAACCTGGAGTTTTACCAACAACAAGCTCGAAACCAAGTAAGCACAACATGGCCTGGATTGCGCGCTGGCTTAAACGGCTTCTTCTCGGACTGATTGTCCTGGTGCTGGCCTATCAGTTCTGGCTGTTCGGCTGGGTGCTGTGGTGGAACTGGGTTAACCCCGATACCACGCACTTCATGAGCATCCGCCTGAGCGAAATGCAGGTCAAGAACCCCAAAGCTCAGCTCGACAAGCGCTGGGTCGGTTACGGACATATTTCGATTCACCTCAAACGCGCGCTGATCGTTTCCGAGGACGATCTTTTCGTGCATCACGAAGGTTTCGACTGGGATGGCATTCAGAAAGCCATGCAGAAAAACCAGCAACGCGGAAAGATTGTCGCCGGCGGGTCGACCATCTCGCAGCAGCTGGCCAAGAATCTCTTTCTTTCGCCCGACAAAACTCCCTGGCGCAAGGCCGAAGAGGCCGTGGTGACGTTGATGATCGAGGCGGTATGGAGCAAGCAGCGAATTTTCGAGGTGTATCTCAATGTCATTGAGTGGGGTAATGGCGTGTTCGGTGCCGAAGCGGCTGCGCGCCATTATTTCGGCATCAGCGCGGCACAGCTTTCCCCTGAGCAGGCCGCACGGCTGGCGGGCATGGTGCCCAGCCCGCGCTTTTATGACCGTAATCGCGGCGCACCCGGGCTGGAGAGCAAGGCCGAAGTGATTCTGCGGCGCATGCCGTCGGCCCAGGTGCCCTGAGTTATTTCGTCCGAGTCGCTCAAGTCTGCAGCCCTCGGCCGGCATGCCCATGCTAGAATTCGTCCCAATTTGACGCGCCGCAGCACTGGGAGGCATACCCGATGAGTGAAGAGAAAAATAATCAGGATAATCTTGGCCATGTGAAAGAGCTGCTGGCCAAGCACAAGCTCGTCGAAGACCTTGTCCATCGGCAGGAAATGCCGCGCCACGAGTTGGTCGAGGACGTGGTGCACAAGCAGCATCTGGCCGGTCTGCGTACCCTGCTCGATCGCATTCCGTTGGCCGAGATTGCACAGATCATCGAAACCCTCGAACCGGATGAGCGCTTGCTGGTGTGGAACGAGGTGCGCGAAGAGCGCGGCGAGCCGATTCTCGAAATCCTCTCCGATGAGGTGCGCGAAGATCTGATCTGCGACAGCCACTTCCGCAACGAAAAAACCACGGTTACTGCTTTCGAGCTGCGCAACGGCCGGCTCAGCCAGATCACCGTGCATACGCCTTACGACCTGAAGTGCATCAAGCCGATCTGGATCGACATGGTCGCCCCGACGCCGGAGATTCGCTCGTGGGTCGGTAAGTTCTACGATGTGCAGCTGCCGAATCCGAGTAACCTGACCGACCTCGAGGCCAGCGCCCGTTTCTACGTCGAGGACAACGGCGAAATCCACCTGCATTCGGACTTTCTGCTTGATCTGCAGACCGAATCGCGCAATGTGGCCGTGGCCTTCATTCTGCACAAGGATATTCTGTTCTCGGTGCGTACCGAAGAACTGCCGACCTTCCGGCTGCAGCGCTTGCGTGCGCGCACCCAGCCAGGTTACGTGACCGACGGCAAGGACGTTCTGCTCGACCTCTACGCCGCCGACGCCGAATATTCGGCCGATGCGCTGGAGGATGTGTATGTCGATCTGGAAATTGCCGGCAAGAAAGTGCTCAATCAGCACCTTTCCGACGAAGAGGCGGCGCTGATTCTTTCCGAGATCGCCCGCGGCGAGGATCTGAATGGTCGTATTCGGCGCAATGTTCTTGATACCCGTCGGGCGGTGTCGTTCCTGATGCGCGGCAAGTTCCTGACTACCGATCAGCAGGAAGACGCCCGGCAAATTCTGCGTGACATCGAATCGCTCGACGGCCACACCTCGTTCCTGTTCGGAAAAATCAACTTCCTGATGGATGCTACCGTCGGTTTCATCAACATCAACCAGAATCAGCGCGTTTCGAAACTGACAACGATCAGCGTCATCTTCATGCCGATCAATATTCTCGCGGGGATTGGCGGGATGTCCGAGTTTTCGATGATGACGCAGGGCATTCCCTGGCCGGTGGCCTATGCCGCCTTTATCGTCGGCATGATGGCCGTCGGCTGGACGACCTTCCTGATCCTGCGCTACTTCGAACAGCGCATCGCCAAAAGGCGCAGCAGCGAAAACGCGCTATCGAGATAGCGCGCGGGAGCGAAACTTTACACGGGCTGAAAGTGTTTTGACTTTCAGCCCGTTGTCATTTCGAATCAGGTTTTTTGCGCGGCAAACCAGGTGCTTGCTGCGGCGACGGTTTCAGCAAGATCAGTGTCACTGTGGGCCGCCGAAACAAATCCGGCTTCGAAGGCCGACGGCGCAAAGTAGTGCCCGGCAGCCAGCATGGCATGGAAAAAGCCATTGAACTTTTCCTTGTCGCTTTCCATAACCTCGGCGTAGCTCTGCGGACAGCTTGAACGGAAGTAGAGCCCGAACATGCCGCCGACCGATTGAGCGGAGAAGCTCACGCCGTGGTGTCGCGCGGCTTCACTGAGCCCCCGGCACAGCGATGCGGTTTTCTCGGTCAGCGAGGCATAAAAACCGGGGGCTTGCAGCAGCTTCAGCGTGGCCAGGCCGGCTGCGACAGCCACCGGATTGCCCGACAGCGTTCCCGCCTGATAGACCGGGCCTAGGGGGGCAATTTTTTCCATGATCTCGCGCTTGCCACCAAAGGCGCCGAGCGGCATACCGCCGCCGATGACCTTGCCCAGCGTGGTGAGATCCGGCGTGATGCCATAGAGACCTTGGGCGCAGGTCGGGCCGACGCGAAAGCCGGTCATCACTTCGTCAAAAATCAGCACGGCGCCGTGCTCGGTGCATTGATCGCGCAGGGACTGGAGAAACGCCTGCTGGGGCGCAATCAGATTCATGTTGCCGGCGACCGGCTCGACGATCACTGCGGCGATGTTTTTCCCGTGTTCAGCGAAGGCTTTTTCGACTTGACCGACATTGTTGTAGTCGAGCACCAGCGTGTGCTTGGCAAGATCCGCCGGTACGCCACCCGAACTGGGATGGCCGAAGGTCAGCATGCCCGAACCGGCCTTCACCAGCAGGCTGTCCGAGTGGCCGTGATAACAGCCTTCAAATTTGATCAGCATGTCGCGGCCGGTAAATCCGCGCGCCAGACGAATGGCGCTCATCGTTGCTTCGGTGCCGGAGCTGACTAGGCGCACCATGTCGAGCGAGGGCAGCAAGGTACATAGCAGGTCGGCCATCTCGATTTCGCGCTCGGTTGGCGCGCCAAAGGACAGGCCTAGCGCGGCTGCTTCCTGCACCGCTAGAACCACGTCGGGATGCGCGTGCCCGAGGATCAGCGGGCCCCACGAGCCAACATAATCAAGATAGGTTTTTCCATTGGCATCGGTGACGTGAGCCCCGGCGCCACGGCTAAAGAAGCAGGGGCTTCCGCCGACCGAGCGGAAGGCACGGACCGGCGAATTGACGCCGCCGGGGATGTGGCGCTGGGCGCGCTCAAACAATTGCTGGTTACGATCGGACACGTTGACTCTCCTTGACTACGGTTATTTTTCGACCTGTTGGCCGCGCGCCCAGAAAAAGCGATCCGGAATGAATTGTCCCATTCCCGGGCGGAAACCGGCAGCCAGCGTCTGCCAGGTGTATTCCTGTGCTTCCCGCACTGCATCGCCCATCGGCAGTCCCTGCGCCAGACCAGCGGCAATGGCCGATGCCAGGGTGCAACCGGAGCCATGGTAGCTGCCGGGCAAGCGCTCCCAGGTGTCGCGGCGTATCCGCCCTGATCCATCGTAGAGGTCGTTCACCACTTTTGGGGTGTTCTCGTGCGTTCCGGTCAAGAGCACATGGTCGCAGCCAAAGGCCAGCAAGCGCCGGGCGCATTCGTCGAGCGGTAGATCGCTTTCGTCCTCACCGGCTTTGGCGGCGAGCCGACGGGCTTCCAGGGAGTTCGGGGTCAGCAGGGTAGTTTGCGGCAAGAGCAGTTCCTGCAGTGCGGCAATCATTTCCTCATCGGCCAGTTCATCACCACGCCCGGAAGCCAGTACTGGATCGAAAACCAGCGGTATGTCGGGGTAGTCGGCAAGGATTCTGGCGATTGCGGTGATGTTGTCGACGCTTCCCAGCAAGCCAATCTTGAAGGCGTCAACCGGCATGTCTTCAAGCAGCGAGCGGGCCTGTTCCTCAACCCACTCGGCGTCAATCGACAGGACGCTGTCAATGCCCACGGTGTCTTGAACCGTCAGGGCCGTGATGACCGAAAGCGCGTGGCAGCCCATCGAGGAGATGGCCATCAGGTCGGCTTGTATGCCGGCACCACCCGAAGGGTCGCTGGCCGCAAAAGTCAGCACGATGGGCGGCGACAGCTGTGTCGAAAGGGGTTCCATGAGGGTCGTCGGCTACAAAAATTGAATTGGGCGGCCAAGGGCTTAAGAAGAATTGGCACGCTGCGAGTACGCGGATTTTACCCGAAAAAGAAGATCCATCTGGCGCGGGTCGCTATCTCTCAAGGTATTCGCATTTAATGTCCGGCATACACGACAAAGGCGCTAGGGAGCCAGAGTGGGTGCTGTTTCCGACCCCATTTACGCAGCCTTATGTGTCCTTTCGGCGCGGCGCTTCATTCTGTTGGCTTGGGCAGCTTTCCGGCCATTCGTCCGTTGTCTGAGTGGCTGGGTTCCTCTGGCGGGATTCATGATGGTATAGTGCTGTGAAAAATACATTCTGGCGAGCCTGGTACAGGCGATTCGCTCCAAACGAATGAGACTCGGGAGGCCGGTTTGACTCAAGCTGCAAATTTGGGTGGCGTCAAAGTGATGATCATCGACGATAGCAATACCATCAGGCGTAGCGCCGAGATATTTCTCGTGCAGGCGGGGTGCCAGGTAGTGCTTGCCGAAGACGGTTTCGATGCCCTGGCGAAAATCGCCGACCATCAACCGGAAGTGGTTTTCTGTGACATCATGATGCCGCGCCTTGACGGCTACCAAACCTGTGCGCTGATCAAAAAAAATCAACGCTTTCGCAATACTCCGGTGATCATGCTTTCGTCCAAGGACGGCCTTTTTGACCGAGCTCGCGGGCGCATGGTCGGATCGGACCAGTATTTGACCAAGCCCTTTACCAAAGACAGCTTGCTCAAGGCGGTGGCGGCTTTTGCGCCGCAGTCCGCTTGAGTAGAAGCCCCTTTACAACGCCCATTAGGAAATAACGACCATGACCGTCAAAACTATCCTTGTCATTGACGATTCACCGACCGAACGTCATATTCTTGTCGAGCTACTGACGAAGAACGGTTATGAGGTGATTACCGCCGAAAATGGTGAGCAGGGTATTGAAAAGGCCAAGGCCGAGATGCCCGATCTGGTGCTGATGGACGTGGTGATGCCGGGTCTCAATGGCTACCAGGCGACGCGAACGCTGACCCGTGATGAAAAAACCAAGAATATCCCGGTTATCGTGTGCACCTCCAAGAATCAGGAAACCGACAAGATCTGGGGCCTGCGACAGGGCGCACTGGATTACATGGTCAAACCGATTAATGGCGACGAATTGCTGGCCAAGATTGCCGCGCTTTAACTCCGGGACCCGTTATGTCCAGACGTAGTGGTCTCCGCGAGTTTCAGGCCCATTTGGCGTCAAGGCTTGCTGGCGCGAGCGAGAAGAGCGCTGCCGGACTGCTCGGGATTCAGTCCGGTTCGGATTACTGGTTGGTAAGCTTGTCGGACTCCGGTGAAATCGTCCCCTTGCCTCCGCTGGCCAGCGTTCCGTTGACCAAACCCTGGTTTGCCGGGGTGGCGAATATTCGTGGCAATCTCTATGCGGTTTCCGACTTCTCGGCTTTTCAGGGGAAAGATCCGACGCCGCAAAATACCAGTTCGCGCCTGTTGCTGATTGGCACACGCCACGGCAGCAATGCCGCCTTGTTGGTGACGCGAATGCTGGGCTTGCGCAATGTCGATGACTTGTCGCCGGTTCCGGTTGAGGCCGATGAGCCGCCGTGGGCCGATGAAGCCTATGCGGACAAGGAGGGGCGGCGCTGGAAAAAGCTCAACGTACGCGAGCTTCTGGCTGACGAAGGCTTCATGGGGATCGGGGTCTAACCTAGGGTAAATAAATGTGACCACCCGCCTGGAATGGGCTGTGGGTCACTGGGCGCGTAATGTTGGCGCTTGGGATTTCGGGTGATGACGTGGATGCGTTGAACTGAGATCAGATCGGAGAAACTGTACTAGATGAATGCTGCGACAGAATTCGATGTGGGTCCGCTGACCTGGGTCAAGGGCGAGGTTGACCTTGCGCTGGAACGTGCCGATCAGGCGCTGCATAGCTATACAGCCAGTGTGCTCGTCGGTGCCGGTGATCTGACACAGATCAGGTTCTGTCGTACGCATTTGCACCAGGTTCAGGGCGCCTTGACGATCATTGGCCTGGATGGCGTAAAGCAGTTTTCCGAAGCGCTTGAAGCCCTTCTCGAGGGGGTTGAGCAGTTCCTTCTGCCCGCAGGAGAATCGACTATTGCGCTGGCGCATAAGGCGCTCGAAGCCATTGGCCATTACCTGGATGACCTGATCATTGGCCAGCCCAACCAGCCCTTGCGACTCCTGTCACTCTACAACGACGTTCAGCAAGCGCGTGGCATCGCGCATATTTCCCCGTCTGACCTGTTTTACCCCGATCTGGCAGTCAGGCCGCCGCGCCGAGAATCATCCACCAAAAAACTGTCTCACGATGTCCTTCGCGAACGTTTGCGGCGGGAGCGAGCATTCTTTCAGCGGGGCTTCCTTTCGTGGCTGCGTAATCCATCGGACCGAAGCGGTGTCAGTGAGATGATGGCCGCCGTTGAGCGTATTGAGGCCACTCAGGAAGCGGCAACAGCGCGCTCGTTCTGGTGGGTGGCCACTGGTTTTCTCACGGCGCTGGCCGAGGGGGGCTTGCCCGAAGGCGTTGATGTCAAGCAGCTCTGCGCGCGCATCGACCTGCAGATTCGGCGCTTGTCCGAGGGGTCGAAGAACGTTGCCGAACGCCTGATGCGTGACGCGCTTTATTATGTCGCCAAGGCCGAGAGCAGCACGGGGGCGGTACAACGGGTCAAGGACACGTATCAGCTGCAGGCGGCACTTCCTGAGGCGGATAGAATTCCTGCGGCGCCGAAAGATACGGTTCGCCGTAAATTGCGCGACATTATTTTTGCCGCCGAAGAAGCGTGGACCAAATATTGTGCCGGTACGGCGCAAGCGCTGCCGGTGTTTATCGAGCATGTCCATTCACTGACGGGCATGGTCGAGCAGTTGAATCAGACCGACTATCGCCGATTGGCGCAAGTCATTGCTGCCGCGGCAAAGTGGTTGTCCGAGGATTCGGCACGGTATTCTGAGACGCTGGCAATGGAGGTGGCGACAGCCGTTTTGCTGGCGCAGAATGCCCAGGAGAATTTCCAGGAACTGGCCGGCGATTTCGCCCACCAGGTGGATGTTACCGTGGCCCGGATTCACGGCTGCATCGCCGGAAAACCACCGCTGCCCGGAACCGAAATGCCGCTGCTCGACGAAATGTCACGCAAAGCTCAGGAAAGGCTGCTGATTGGTCAGGTGGCGAAAGAAATTCAGACCAATCTGGCCCAGATCGAACAGGTGCTGGATGGATTTTTCCGAGACGCCAGTCGGCGTGCTGAACTCGAAAAACTGGACGCGGCGTTGCATCAAATCGAGGGCGCGTTGACCATGATGCATCACGATGAGGCCGTCGTCGCCTTGCGTGACTGCTCCGCTGAAATCCGGCGTTTTGCCAACCCCGAGTATGTTCCCTGTGAAACCGACTACGAGCATGTGGCCAATCAGCTCTCGGTGATTGGATTCTTCATTGATTCGATACAGTATGGGACGGTCGATTTTGGCGCCTTTGTCAGACAAATCCAGGCGAGTGCGGCGCAGAATGACGATCAGGACGATGAAGAATCGCACGATGTTTCGGTTGAGCAGGAAGTTGAGCAACAGAAAATAGAGACGCATGCTCTGCTGGAGGCGCTTAAAGACCAGCCGGGTGACGAAAGTCTGCGCGCTGAGTTGAAAGTCAATTTAACCTCGTTGCGTAACGATGCCGATCTCGTCGCCGATGTGGCGCTTGGTGAGCAGGCCAAGGCCATGTTGTCGGCGCTGGAATCCGGAAAGGAAACTTCTCCACAAATTGATCAGGCGATGGCGACGATTCGGCCGCAAGCTTTGGAAGCCATCAAACCATCGGCGGAAACCCTCCAGTTGGCGCAGTCCACGAGTGAAGAGATTGATGCTGAGCTACTCGGCATTTTTCTTGAGGAAGCCAACGAGGTTCTTGGCACGATTGCCGCGAGTGTGCACCTGCTCAAGGAGCAGCCGCATAATGTCGAACAGCTGACCACCATTCGCCGATCTTTCCACACGCTCAAGGGCAGTGGCCGGATGGTTGGCCTCAAGGACGTCGGCGAAGCAGCCTGGGCGGTCGAAAAAACGCTTAATCGCTGGCTGCGTCAGGAGCTTGAAGTCACCGAGCCGATTCTCGACCTGATCGGCCGGGCGCAAGCCGTCTTCTCTGACTGGGTCAGTCATTTCGAGAATCCCGCGGTCAAGGCCCCCGATCCAGCGGCGCTGATGGAACTGGCTGAGGCACTTCTCGCCTCTTCGGAAGATGACGGCGATATCGTTGAGTCGCGAGTGCCGCCGCAACCTCCTGCGCCGTCGCCGGAAATGCCTTCGTCAAGCGAAAATTCTGCCGCTGAATCCCTTGCCGATGAATTGACGCCGGCAAGCCCGGAAGCCAGGCCAACTGCCGAAATCATTACGCTCAATTTTTCAGGCGCACAATCAGCCCCCGAGGGTGGGGGGGCGCAAGGCGATGGCGAAAGCTTTGAGCTTGAGGAAAACGTTCCCGAAGAAGAGATGATCCTCGCCGACACGCCTGATTTGGCTGCGGCTGATGTATCGCTCTCTCCCGAGTTGCAGGCGATGCAGGTGCATACCAATGTCTCGCCGGTGTTGTATGAGATTTTTTGTGAAGAGGCGGGCAATCACCTGGCAACGCTCAAGCGTGAGCTGCCCGTGCTCGAACGTGAGGAAATCGCCACGACGCCGCATGAAATGTATCGTGCGGCACACACGCTGGCGGGTATTTCAGCCGCTGTTGGCATCCTTTCGCTGAACCAGCTTGGACATGCGCTGGAAAATGCCCTGTTGCGCCGCGATCTCTCCGCGCAGCCGGGAAGCCTGGAGGCGCTCGGAGTCATCAGGCAAACGGTCAGTGAAATCGATCTGATGCTGTCAGCGCACGCTGACGGTCGGGATATTGTGCTACCTGCCGGGTTGGTCGAGTCGCTGGACGCGATTTATCCGGCGCAACTCATTATCCAGCCTGTGCTGGCGAGCCTTGTGGAGGAGCATCCTGCGCCTGTTGATGTCCCCTCAGCGCCCGAACAGGCCACGAGTGAATACGTTCAGGGGCCGTCCTTTGTGGCCAATATGCCGCTGTTGACGGATGAAATCGACGAGCAGTTGTTGCCGATTTTCCTTGAAGAGGCCGCCGATCTGAACCAGGGGATAACCGCCCAGCTTCGTGCTTGGCGCGAAGATCCGAGCGATTTAGAGGCGCTGCGAATTCTTGCCCGCCATTTGCATACGCTCAAGGGGAGCGCCCGGATGGCCGGGGCGATGAATCTGGGGCAGATTACCCATGCCATTGAAACCCGGGTTGAGGAAGCGCTTCGCGCTGACAGCGCAGACACCGCAGTCATTGATGAGATTGACAGTGCGTTTGATGATGTACTGCACATCATTGAGTATTTGCAAAATGGGGAAACGCTCGATGAGCCCGGTGCAGAGGAGTCTACCGATGGGGAAGACTTTATGCCTGCCGCGGATGCGGCCGACGTTGAGCCGACGGTGGTGCGCGAGCGACGTTCCGACGCTGAGCGGGGTGCGCTGCCCGATGGCGAGGCTGAATCCACTTTGCAGCGAGCCACCTTGCGAGTTCGTGCCGACCTGATCGACCGCCTGGTTAACGAAGCGGGTGAGCTGGCCATTGCGCGTACGCGGATTGAAGGCGAAATGCGCAGCCTGAAGGATTCGCTGCTGGATCTGACCGAGAATGTCATTCGCCTGCGTCGCCAGTTACGCGACATTGAAATCCAGGCCGAGTTGCAGATGCAGTCGAGTACCGCGCAAACCGACGCTCAGCACGACGGGTTTGATCCGCTCGAATTCGACCGGTTTACGCGTTTTCAGGAGCTGACCCGGATGATGGCCGAGTCGGTCAACGACGTGGGCGCCGTGCAGCAAAATCTACTGAAGAACCTGGATGATGCCAATGCGGCCATCGTTGCCCAGGCGCGATTGAATCGTGAAATTCAGCAAGAGCTGATGACGGTGCGCATGGTGCCCTTCGGAACCATCGCGGATCGGCTGTACCGCATTGTCCGGCAGACCTCCAAGGAGCTGAACAAGCGCGCCAATCTGGAGATCAAGGGTAGCCAGGTCGAGCTCGACCGCAGCGTGTTGGACAAGATGATTGCTCCGCTTGAGCACATGCTGCGTAATTCCATTGCCCATGGCCTGGAAGATCGCGAGCAGCGTTTGGCCCGAGGCAAGTCGGATATCGGTGAGATTTCTCTGGCGTTGCATCAGGAAGGCAACGAGATTATTTTAAGTTTCTCCGATGATGGCGCCGGACTCGACCTCGCGCGGATTCGTGCACGCGCCATAGAAACCGGCGCTCTCGGTGTTGATGACGAGGCCGATGCGTCACAGCTCGCGGAAATGATATTCCTGCCCGGTTTTTCAACCGCGGCTGAAGTTTCGCAAATTGCTGGCCGTGGCGTCGGAATGGATGTGGTCAAAACCGAGGTTTCCAGCTTGGGCGGGCGGATTGAAATCCACTCGATCCCCGGCCAGCGCACTGAATTCCGCCTGTACATTCCGCTGACTCTAGCCTTGACCAAGGCGCTGCTGGTTCGCGCCAGCAACAAGACCTATGCCATTCCTTCGGTGATGATCGAACAGGTTCTTGACCTTAAGGAGCAGGCGCTAGCCGGAATTCGCAATGCCGGTGCTGCCGAATGGATGAGCCAGCACTACCCCTTCAGTTATTTGCCGCACCTGCTCGGCGATACCCAAGCGCTGCCGGAACAGTGTCGTCAATACTGGGTTCTGCTGCTGCGCAGTGGTAACCGGCGCATCGCCGTCCAGGTTGATGGACTGATGGGCAACCGGGAAATCGTGGTCAAGAACATCGGGCCGCAACTGGCGCGGGTTGTCGGTGTCGATGGCGCTACGGTGCTTGGCGACGGGCAGGTCGTTCTGATTCTCAATCCAGTCGCCCTGAGTACCCGGACCCCGGTTACCGACTTTGTCGCCCCCGTTCCCAGTGCACCGGTCCTCTCGGATGAACAGGTGGCGCTGTCACGATTGCCGACCATCATGGTCGTCGATGACTCGCTGACTGTGCGCAAGATCACCGGGCGCCTGCTGGCCCGTGAAGGCTATCAGGTGCTCGTCGCCAAGGATGGCGTCGAGGCGCTGGAGTTGCTGCTCGACGTGGTCCCGGATGTGATGCTGGTGGATATTGAAATGCCGCGACTCGATGGTTTTGACTTGACGCGAAATATCCGTTCGGATCCCCGCCTGAAGGCTATTCCGATCATCATGATTACTTCACGTACCGGCGATAAACACCGCAATTACGCTTTCGAGATCGGCGTCAATCACTTCATGGGCAAGCCGTTCCAGGAAGAGGAATTGCTTCAGCTGGTCGCCGGCTACGTCAGTCAGCAGCGCTCTTCCTGACAATGGCGTAACGCTCCAGAGTCCGCTGTCGTGCTGCGCTGTGGTCGACAATCGGCGCCGGGAAATCTTTGCCTATAATCACCCCACAGGCGTCCTGCTCGCTGGCATTCATGCGCCACGGCGCATGAATGAAGCGCTCGGGAACGGCGGACAGTTGCGGTAGGTGCTGACGGATAAAGCGGCCCTCGGGATCAAAGCGTTCTGATTGCGTGATCGGGTTGAATATTCGGAAATAGGGCTGGGCATCGCAACCACTGGACGCCGCCCACTGCCAGCCGCCATTGTTGGCTGCCAGGTCGAAGTCGTTCAGCTGCCTGGCGAAGTAGGCTTCGCCGCGGCGCCAGTCAATGCCCAGATCCTTGCTCAGGAATGAGGCGCTGACCATGCGCAGGCGATTGTGCATGAATCCGCTGTGGTTCAGCTGGTGCATGGCGGCATCGACCAGTGGATAACCGGTCTTCCCAGCGCACCACGCGGCAAACAGGGCGTCGGCCGCATCGCCCTGCTCCCAGGCGATGGCCTCGTAGGCTGGCTTGAAAGCGCGGTCGGCGACGTGCGGGAAGTGATCCAGGATCATGAAATAGAAATCACGCCAGATCAGCTCCGAGAGCCAGCACGCCGCCCCTTCCGCGTTGTTCAGCGCGCCGTTCTCCTGGGCCATGGAAACGAGCTGGCGGATCGAGAGTGTCCCGAAGCGTAGATGCATCGACAGCCGTGATCCACCATCGATCGCCGGGATATCCCGATGTTCTTTGTACTGGGCGATTCGCGGTCGAAATTCATGGAGCAATTGCTGCGCGCCGGACATTCCCGGAGAGATGCCGGTTTGCCGCAATTCGCTCGGGGAAAACCCCAATGCATCGAGCGTCGGCACGCCGCTGTGCTGTGCCACGGAAACCAGTTGTCCAGCCAAGGTCGGATGCGGTAGTAGATCGTCGTCGCTCAGGCGTTTCAGCCAAGCATTTTTGTAAGGGGTAAAGACGGTGAATGGGCGGCCAGCTTGAGTGAGCACCTCGGGGCCTTCGAATATCGTCTGGTCCTTGAACGTCTCAAAGGCAATTCCGAGCGCAGAGAGACTGGCCTCGACGACGGCGTCGCGTTGCTTGGCCTGCGGCTCGTAATCGCGGTTGGTGAATACCGCGGAAACGCCTAAATCTTCAGCTAGGCAAGGAATTTCATCGGTAGAAAACGCATGGCGAACGATCAGGCCGCCACCCCGCTGGCGCAGAGCCCGGTCGAGTTGCACCAGCGATTCGCGGATGAATTCGACGCGACTATCGTTGCGCTGGGGCAAGGCGTCGAGAATCTCCCGGTCAAAGACGAAAACGCAATAGACCTGCCGTGCCCGACGCAGGGCTTCGCTCAGTGCGGCGTGATCAGAATCGCGTAAATCGCGGCGGAACCAGACAAGTGCCGAATTAATCATGGATTACCTTTGTATCGATTGCCAGCAAAAGATTAAAATGACGGCATGAAGAGTATCAACCTGACCGATCATTTTCTCATTGCCATGCCCGCCATGGCCGATCCTTTTTTTTCCAAGTCGCTGGTATATATCGCCGAGCACAATGAGCAAGGGGCACTGGGGATCATTGTCAATCGCCCGATCGAAATGAGCCTGGCTGCGCTCTTGGAAAAAATTGACGTCCCCCTCGATTTGTCTGAATGTGCTGGCCTCGTCAATCTGCCGGTATTTTTTGGCGGTCCGGTTCAGACCGACCGGGGTTTTGTCCTGCATCGGCCGATCGGAGGATGGCAATCGACGCTGGTGGTCAATTCGGAGATCGGCCTGACCAGTTCGCGTGATGTCCTGCAATCGCTGGCGAGCCATGGGCAGCCGCGCGAGATGATCGTCTCCCTCGGCTATTCCGGCTGGGGCGCGGGTCAGCTCGAGCACGAACTGGCACAGAATGCCTGGCTGACGGTTCCGGCGGATCCCGATATTCTCTTTGACACCCCGTTTGAGGAAAGGCTCCCGTCGGCCATGGAAAGACTCGGCGTCGATTTCGCCAATCTCTCGGAAAATGCAGGACATGCCTGACGTTTCTGGACATCGTGCGGGTTCGGTGCTGGCCTTTGATTTCGGCGAAAAACGCATCGGCGTCGCCGTCGGTGAATGGGCACTGGCCCAGGCGCACCCCTTGACCACGATACGCAGCGAAGTGAATGCCGAACGTTTTTCGGTGATTGCCGCCTTGATCAAGGAGTGGCAGCCAGTCAGCCTGGTGGTCGGTTTGCCGGTGGCGCTAGACGGTTCGGCGCATTCCATGACTGCCCGGAGCACCCGTTTTGCCAACCAGTTGCGCGGCCGCTTTGGTTTGCCGGTTGATTATGCCGAAGAACGGCTGAGTTCGGTCGAGGCCGGCGAGCGCTTGCGCGAAAGCGGGCACTCGGCCAAAAGCGCCAAGGAACACCTTGACGCCATGGCCGCGCAGATTATTCTGCAATGTTATTTTGAACGACAAAATGAGATCGAAAAATCGGTTTAACCACGGAGTTCACGGAGAGCACGGAGAAAAGCAAAAAACCAATGCGAGCCCTAAAAAATCAAGCTTTGCTTTTGTTTCTCTCTGTGCTCTCCGTGTACTCTGTGGTTAATCTTGTAACTTGAACAAATTTAGGGATGACATAACCCATGCCACTCACCCGATTACCCGACGCCGAGGTGCAGTGCGCCGCACTGGCCGAACTGATACGCCCACAATTGAAGCCGAATACCGTGCTTGTCGGTATCCACAGCGGCGGGGTCTGGATTGCCAAGCGCCTCAATGAACTGCTCGGCTTGCCCGGTGAAATCGGGCTGATCGATGTTTCCTTTTATCGCGACGATTTTGGTGAAAAGGGGCTGCATCCTCAGGTCAAGCCGACGTCGATTCCCTTCGATGTGGAAGACCGGCCGTTGATTCTGGTCGATGACGTGTTGTTCACCGGTCGTACAACGCGAGCAGCGATTAACGAATTGTTCGATTACGGCCGGCCCGCCAGCATCCAACTCGCCGTGCTGGCCGATCGCGGCGGGCGTGAGTTGCCCATCTACGCTGAATTCTGTACTTGGCAGGTCGAGCTCGGAGCCCGCGAGGAGCTGGTGCTTGAACCCGACGAAACCGGAAAATTGCAATGGAGGTGTGACCCACATGCCTAATGGACTGCAACGCAACCCCCAGCTCAACGCCAACGGCGAGCTGACGCATCTGTTATCGATCGACGGTCTGCCGCGTGAGGCCCTGCTCCGGGTTCTCGATACGGCGTCGAGTTTCCTTGAGATTTCCGACCGTGACGTCAAGAAGGTACCGTTGTTGCGCGGGAAAAGCGTGTTCAATCTGTTTTTCGAGAACTCGACGCGTACCCGCACGACCTTTGAAATCGCCGCCAAACGCCTGTCGGCCGACGTCATCAATCTTGATGTGGCGCGCTCGTCGACGGCCAAGGGCGAGACCCTGCTCGATACTGTCGATAATCTGGTGGCCATGCACGCCGACATGTTTGTCGTTCGTCATGCGTCGTCGGGAGCGCCCTATCTGATCGTTGATCACCTGCACCGTATCGGCCGTTCCGATGTACATGTGGTCAATGCCGGAGACGGCCGCCACGCGCATCCGACGCAGGGGCTGCTCGACATGTACACGATCCGTCACTACAAGAAGGATTTTACCAATCTGACGGTAGCCATCATCGGCGACATTCTCCACTCGCGGGTCGCGCGTTCCGACATCCATGCCCTGAATACGCTGGGCGCCGCAGAAATCCGTGCCGTCGGTCCGCAGACCCTGTTGCCGACGGCCATCGAGAAAATGGGCGTGCGCGTCTGCAACGATCTGCAGGAAGGCCTCAAAGGCTGTGACGTGGTGATCATGCTGCGCTTGCAGAACGAACGCATGAATGGGGCACTGTTGCCTTCGGCTCGCGAGTATTTCAAGTATTACGGACTGACACCGGAAACCCTGGCGCTGGCCAAGCCGGATGCTATCGTAATGCATCCAGGGCCGATGAACCGTGGTGTTGAAATCGCTTCGGAAGTCGCGGATGGTCCGCAAGCGGTGATTCTGCCGCAGGTCACTTTCGGCATCGCCGTTCGTATGGCGGTGATGAGCATTCTGGCGGGGAACTGAGTCATGCCAATCCAACTGAACACGACAGCACAGATTCTCATCCGCAACGGGCGGGTCATTGATCCGCAAAGCGGCATCGACCAAACCGCCGATGTGTTTATTGCCGATGGCCGTATCGCCGCCATTGGGCAGGCTCCGACAGGTTTTGTCCCAGCACGCACCGTTGATGCCAGCGGGCAGGTGGTGTGTCCGGGGCTGGTCGATTTATCCACCCGTCTGAACGGACTGGAGTCCGAGTTGAACGCCGCAGTTGCAGGCGGAGTGACTGCCGTGGCTTGTCCTCCGGACACCAACCCGCCGCTTGACGAACCTGGGCTGGTCGAGCGACTGGTCCGGCACAGTGAAGCCCTGGGCTTGGCCCGGGTGTATCCGATCGGTGCGTTGACGCAACAACTGGCGGGTGAAAAGCTGGCCGAGATGGCCAGCCTGACGCAAGCCGGCTGCATTGCCTTTACCCAGGCACAGCGTCCGGTCTTCGATACCCAGGTGTTGCTGCGCGCCATGCAATACGCCGCGACCTTTGCTTACGCCATCCATTTTCAGCCGCAGGATCATTACCTGGCGCGCGAGGGCGTGGCTCACGACGGCGAGGTGGCTTCCCGTCTTGGTCTGGCGGGTATTCCGGTGTGCGCCGAGACGGTCGCTATATCGACCGTTTTGCAACTCGCCCGGGAAACCGGCGTGCGCTTGCATCTGGCTCGGTTATCTTCGGCCGCAGGGGTTGCGCTGGTGCGCGAAGCGCAGCAGTTGGGGCTCAAGATCAGTTGTGACGTCGCCATTCATCACCTGCACCTATCGGAAACGGACATTGGTTATTTTGACTGCCAAGCCCGTTTTGCCCCGCCACTGCGCGCCCTGAGTGATCGCGACGCCTTGCGCGCCGCTGTCGCCGAAGGCGTTGCCGCGCTGTGCTCGGACCACACGCCGGTCGACGAGGACGGCAAGCTGTTGCCCTTCCCCGAAGCCCTGCCGGGTGCCACCGGCCTGGAATTGCTCCTGCCGCTGACCCTCAAGTGGGCCGCCGAAGATCAGTTGCCATTGTCCACTGCGCTGGCCAGGATCACCCGTGATCCCGCGGTGATCCTGGGGATAGAAGCTGGTTCGCTGGCGGTCGGCCGGCCGGCCGACATCTGCATTTTCGACCCGGCTGAAATCTGGAAAGTCACTCCGGGTGTGCTGCACAGTCAGGGAAAAAACACGCCCTTCCTCGGCCGTGAGATGAAGGGGCGGGTCAAAACGACCCTGGTCGGTGGGCGCATTGTTTTTGCAGGCTAGAATCATCGACGCGGGCTTCACCAGGTCATGACGCCCCTGGTGCACGCGGCCCTCGGTTACCTGCTGTTGCTGGCCATCGCCTGGGTTTTGTCCTCCAAGCGCTCGGTGATTCCTTGGCGCACCGTTTTCGGTGGCGTTGTCTTGCAGGGCGTACTGGCCTTGGTCATATTTCGTCTGCCGGGTGCACGCGAGATTTTTTCTGTGTGTAACGATGCCTTGTTGGCCATTGCTGCGGCGACGCGCGAAGGAACGGCGCTGGTCTTCGGTTTTCTCGGCGGATCGCCCTTGCCGTATGCCGAAACCTCACCGGGGTCGAGCTTTGTGCTGGCCTTTCAGGCGCTGCCCATCGTCCTGGTGATGAGTGCGCTCTCGGCGCTGCTGTTTTACTGGCGCATCCTGCCGTGGCTAGTGCGCGGATTTTCCCTGCTGCTGGAGAAAAGCCTGGGCGTTGGCGGGGTGGTGGGCTTGTCGACGGCGGCCAATGTCTTCGTCGGAATGGTCGAAGCGCCGTTGCTGGTTCGCCCCTATCTGGCGAAAATCAGTGTCGGCGAATTGTTCGTCATTCTCTCCGCTGGCATGGCTGGTGTCGCCGGTACCGTCATGGGGCTATATGCCAGTATTCTGGGTCCGGTGGTCCCCGATGCCCTTGGTCATATCCTCGCCGCGTCAATCATCAGTGCGCCTGCGGCTATTGTTTTTTCGGTGATCCTGGTGCCCCCCGAAGGCGCTGCCAGCGGCCGTGGCCTCGATCTGCCGCGAACCGACCGTAGCGCAATGGAAGCCATCATGCGCGGAACCGGTGAGGGCGTCACGCTGCTGGTCAGTATTGTCGCCATGCTCATCGTGCTGATTGCCCTGGTCAGCCTGGTCAATCAGCTGCTGGCGTGGTTGCCTGGGTTCAATGGCTTGCCCCTGTCATTGCAGCGGGTGCTTGGCTGGATCATGGCGCCACTGGCCTGGATGACGGGGATTCCCTGGAGTGAAGCGGTTCCGGCGGGAGCCTTGCTGGGCACTAAAACCATCCTCAACGAACTCGTCGCCTATCTCGATATGGCGCGGATATCTCCGGAGGTTCTCTCGGCACGCAGCAAGATCATCCTGACCTATGCCTTGTGCGGTTTCGCCAATCTGGGCAGCCTTGGCATCCTGCTGGGCGGTATGTGCGCGATGTCTCCCGAGCGCCGCTCGGAGATTGTTCAACTGGGCCCCAAGACCCTGATCTCTGGAACGCTAGCGACCTTGTCCTGCGGCAGCCTAGTCGCCATGCTGATTTAGTAGGGAGGCTGAATGTCGATCAGCTGGTTGATAACCAATTTACTGGCTGCGATGCTATTGCCACCGCTTAATAGCTTGCTGTTGGTTGTCGCCGGTGGGTGGTTCTGGAATCGCCGTCCTTTCCTGGCGCGGACTCTCGCTGGCTCAGGTGCGCTGTTGTTGTGGGTTCTTGCGCTGCCCGTAGTCAGCGGTGCCATGTTGCGCAGCCTCGAAGGCGAGCCCGTTTCTCCTGCTGACTTTAAGAAAGCACAAGCTATTGTCGTGCTCGGCGCTGGGCGCTATTCTGATGCGCCTGAATATGGTGGCGATACGGTCGGTGAGGCGACGTTATTACGTCTGCGTTATGCCGCCAAGTTGCACCGTGAATCGGGACTGCCTCTGCTGGTGACTGGTGGCAAGCCCGATGGCGGACAGTTGAGCGAGGCCGAAGTCATGCGCCGCGTACTCGAGAGTGAGTTTGGCATTCCGGTGCGCTGGATCGAGGATGCGTCGAACAATACCCGAGAGAGTGCCCAGTACTCGGCCAAGATTTTCGAGTCAGAGGGCGTTTCGACGGTAATACTGGTGACTCACGCCTGGCATATGCCGCGTGCTTTGCAGAGTTTCGCCGAAACGGGGCTTTCGGCTTTGCCCGCACCGACGATTTTTCATCGAAATTCAACCAGCTTGCTCGATTTTTTGCCTTCGGGATACGGTGACTCTCGTATCGCCATGCACGAATGGATTGGCCTCGTCTGGTACCGATTGCGTGGTGTAATCCGGTGAGCGCGCTGTATTATCTCAATTCCTGTCTTAGGGCCTAAAGTGTCCTGACGGCATGCCGATATAGTCATAATGAACAACCCTCTTCAGTCCGAGAATTTCTCTCTGCGGCAGCAGCTGGAAGTGTTGTTGCATGAGGCGCAGCGCAACGAGGACAAGATGCGCCGCTTTGACCGGCTGGAGCGACGCCTAATTGGTGCCGGCTCGTTGGTCGAGTTGGTGGGTCTGTTGCTATCCGAATACAAGCTGGCGTTCGCGGTCGAGCATGTCACCCTGACGCTGGTCGACCGGGACTATGAAGTCACACGAATTCTTGAAACCGGACTCGGGAAAGAAATTACCTTTGCCGGGCTCAAACTTTTCCAGTCGCCCGACCTGCTCGAAAATCTGTACGGTGAAATGCGTGACCCCTGGCTGGGCGACTTTTCCGAGCAGCAGCATCAGGCGCTTTTTGATACCCCGTCGGGTGAGGTATCGTCGGTGGCCTTGTTGCCGCTTTCGCGGCAGGGTGAACTCATCGGCAGCCTTAATTTTGGGAGTGCCAGCGCTGAACGTTATGCCGGTACATACGCGACCGATTTCCTTGAGCGCCTGGCCGGAGTGGTTGCCATCTGCATCGAAAGTTCGTTGTCTCAGGAGCGGCTGAAACAGCTCGGTCTGACCGATCAGCTGACCGGGGTGCAAAATCGCCGCTATTTTGAGCACCGCTGTTCGGTGGAGGTCAGTCAGGCGACGCGTTACAAACATCCGCTGGCGTGCATGTTCCTCGACGTGGATAAGTTCAAGCGGATCAATGATACCTATGGCCATCAGACCGGAGATGAGGTATTGCGTGGGGTGGCGAACGAAATTCAGGCGCAGTTGAGGTCAGGCGATACGATTGCCCGTTACGGCGGCGAAGAGTTTGTCGTGCTCTTGCCGCAATCCGAGCTGCATCATGCGCTACAGATTGCTGAGCGGATTCGTGTCAGTATCGAGAACAAACCATTCCAGGCGCTTTCCGGTCATGCGATCAAGATGACCATCTCGATCGGGCTCTCGATGCTGCCTGCCAAAGCAGCGGCCACCGCACCTCACGAGATGGCCGCCCGCCTGGTGGCTGCCGCGGACAAGGCGCTTTATCGCGCCAAGCATACCGGCCGGAATCGCGTCGAGTGTGAAGGGGGATCTTCTCTGGAGGACTCGCGCTGGGCATTCTGGGGGCGCGCATTCATGACTCGCTTCAATAGCCTGCTTGAGGCCAGCGGCTTGAAGCGAACGGGCCGGGCTAAAGCCTAAGCGCCCGACGAGAGTCAGCTGTCATTATCCAGAAGGCGCTGACGAATATCGGGCAACGTCGCGCTGATTTCAAGCACCTTGCGCCGCGAGGTCTGACCGCTTTTTAGGCGGATCAGCGCTTTCGCCAGTCCCAGACGTTCGGCGACAAACCCGATCAGTGCCGCATTGGCTTTGCCATCCACCGGCGGTGCTGCCAGACGGATTTTCAGCGCGTCACCGTAAAGGCCAGAAACTTCCGTTTTCTTCGCGCCCGGCTGAATGTGCAAGGTCAGCGTGACCCGCCCGTCGTTTTCACGCAGCCAGCTCACGCTCAGACAAAAAACAGAACGAGTTGCGCGAGGATGACGGCCACCAGCGGCGACAGGTCAATGTTTGCTATCGGTGGAAGGACTCGCCGGATCGGGGCAAGGAAGGGGCGGGTCAGTTGGGCCACCGGCTGCCCTAGCGGCGAGTACGGGTTGACCCACGACAGGATGGCCTGCACGATCAGCGCACCGATCAGCAGGTAGATGCTAACCCGCAAAGTGGCTAGCGCCGCCTGCCAGAGAATCAGCCCGATCAACTGCTCGGGCGCCATCAGCGCGAAGCCACCGCGCAGGGCGATGACGGCAAGCAGCAGGAGGGCCTGAAGCACATAGGCGGGGAGCAGGGTCGCCAGATCCAGACCGATGACGCTGGGCAGGATACGCCGCAAGGGCATGACCAGCCAGTTGCTGATCTGTACGACGAAGGCGCCGATCGGGTTGGCAAAGGAAACGCGGAAGGCCTGCATGTAAAATCGCAGCAGCAGCATGATCGTCATGAAACCGATCAGCGTGTCGAGAAGGAAGAGGGCGGCTTGAGTCATGATGTCATTCCTCGCCCAGAAGTTCGCCAAGTTCGCCGCTACGGGCATAGGCGGCTAATGCACCTGCGACGATGCCGTCCTTGACGCCGCGTTCACCCATGATGCGCAGAGCCGCTTCTGTCGTGCCGCCCTTTGAGGTCACGCGTTCGCGCAGAACGCTGGCCGCTTCGTCAGACTGGGCCGCCAGCCGGGCGGCGCCGAGGGTGGTTTCAATCGCCAGTTGGCGCGCCTGTCCTGGGCTAAAGCCGAGTTCGGCAGCGGCCTTCTCCAGGGCCTCGATGAACAGAAAAGCATAGGCCGGACCGCTGCCGGAAATGGCGGTGACGGCATCGATCTGCTTTTCATCGGTGACCCACATGGTGTTGCCGACGGCTTGCAGAATGCGCTCGGCGCCCAGACGCTCGGCCTCAGAGACGCTGGGCAGGGCAAACAGGCCGGTGATGCCGGCACCAATCAGCGCCGGGGTGTTGGGCATGGTGCGAACCAGCTTGTCGTAACCGCCGAGCCAGCGCGACAGATCGGCGAGACGCAGGCCGGCGGCAATGCTGATCACCAGCTGCTGCTGCAGGTGCGCCTGCAATGGTGCGCAGGCTTCACGCATCTGCTGCGGCTTGACTGCGAGCAACAGGACATCGCAATTCAGTGCTTCGCTACTGGCCTCGGCGAAACAGCGTACGCCGTAGGTCTTTTCCAGGCGCAAACGGCCTTCGGCGCCGATTTCGATCACCGCAATTTCCTGCTCCGGAAAACCGGTATTCAGCAGTCCTCCGATCAGCGCGTTGGCCATGTTGCCGCCGCCGAGAAATGTAATCTTCATGTTTTGCTTCTTTCCCCAAAAATAGCGGTGCCAACGCGCACCAGTGTTGAGCCTTCAGCGATCGCTGCTTCCAGGTCGTGTGACATTCCCATCGATAGCGTATCGAGGGTGAGGCCAGTGTCCTGCAGCCGTTCTGCGATTTCGCGCAGGCGGCGAAAGTCAGTGCATTGCTGGTCAAAATCTTCGCTCGGCGCCGGGATGGCCATCAGGCCCCGCAGCGTCAGCCGGGGCAGGGCGGCAATTCTTTGCGCCAGCTCGTCGACGTCACTCGGATCAACGCCGCTTTTGGTCGCTTCGCCGCTGACATTGACCTGCAGGCAAACCTGCAGGGGTGGCAAGGCGTCCGGCCGCTGCTCGGAAAGTCGCTCGGCGATCTTCAGGCGGTCGATTGAATGCACCCAGTCAAAGGACTCGGCGACCAGGCGTGTCTTGTTGCTTTGCAGCGGTCCGATGAAGTGCCATTCGAGATTGAGTGAGGCCAGTTCGGCAACTTTTTCAACGCCTTCCTGGACATAGTTTTCACCGAAAGATTTTTGCCCGGCGAAGGCGGCCTCGCGTACATCGCAGGCCGGCCAAGTTTTGCTGACCGCAAGCAAAGCAATGTCTTCGGGGCGTCGTCCGAACTTTCGGGCCGCGGCGTCAATGCGCGCGCGTACGGCTTGCAGGTTAGCGGAGATTGTAGTCATAATCAGATGTTGCCGGGTGACTTGAGAGTATAGCACCGCGCCCTGACCACCGCCGAGGATGAACCCTGATGGATATCACCGAACTGCTGGCATTCAGCGTCAAGAACAAAGCCTCTGACCTGCACCTCTCATCCGGCCTGCCGCCGATGATTCGCGTGCATGGCGATGTCCGGCGCATCAACCTGCCAGCCATGGAACACAAGGATGTGCATTCCATGGTTTATGACATCATGAACGATGGTCAGCGCAAGCACTACGAAGAGAATCTCGAGTGCGACTTTTCCTTCGAAATCCCCAATCTGGCGCGTTTCCGCGTCAATGCCTTTGTTCAGAACCGGGGTGCTGCCGCCGTCTTCCGGACCATTCCCTCGAAGGTGCTGACCCTCGAAGAGCTCAACTGCCCGAAGATTTTCAAGGACATTTCCGAGTATCCCCGCGGCATCGTGCTGGTCACCGGTCCGACCGGTTCGGGCAAGTCGACGACGCTGGCGGCGATGGTCAATCACATCAACGAGAACGAACACGGTCACATCCTCACGGTCGAGGATCCGATCGAGTTTGTGCACGAGTCCAAGAAGTGTCTGATCAATCAGCGCGAAGTCGGACCGCATACCCTGTCGTTTTCCAACGCGCTACGTTCGGCCTTGCGCGAAGATCCGGATGTCATTCTGGTCGGCGAAATGCGCGACCTGGAAACAATTCGTCTGGCGCTGAGCGGCGCCGAAACCGGTCACCTGGTCTTCGGTACGCTGCATACATCGAGTGCAGCGAAGACCATCGACCGTATCGTCGACGTTTTCCCCGCGGCGGAAAAGGAAATGGTCCGCTCGATGCTTTCCGAGTCGCTGCGGGCGGTGATTTCACAAACCCTGCTGAAAACCAAGGATGGCCTGGGACGAACGGCGGCACACGAAATCATGATTGGCACTCCGGCGATTCGCAATCTGATCCGTGAAAACAAGGTGGCGCAGATGTATTCAGCGATCCAGACCGGAGCGCAGTTGGGGATGCAGACGCTCGATCAGAATCTCATTGAACTCGTGCGGCGGAATATCGTTTCTGCGGGCGAAGCGCGTTCGCGAGCAGCCAACAAGGACAATTTCCCCGGTGCATAGTTTGCACGTGCAGAAAGGTTAATTATGGAACGTGATCAGGCTCTCAAATTCATGCACGATCTTTTGCGCCTGATGTCGCAGAAGAATGGCTCCGACCTATTTATAACGGCCAATTTCCCGCCAGCGATCAAGGTTGACGGAAAAATTACGCCAGTCTCTAATCAGGTGCTGTCAGCCCAGCACACCGCAGAGCTGGCGCGTTCGATCATGAATGACCGCCAGTCGGCCGATTTTGAGTCGACCAAGGAATGCAATTTTGCCATTTCGCCCTCCGGGATCGGTCGCTTTCGGGTGAATGCGCTGATTCAGCAAGGGCGGGTGGCCATCGTCTGCCGTACCATCAAGATGGCGATTCCGACGCTGGATGAACTCGGGCTGCCCGAGGTGCTCAAGGACGTGGCGATGACCAAGCGCGGTCTCGTCATTTTTGTCGGTGGTACCGGCACCGGCAAGACCACCTCGCTGGCCGCGCTGGTTGATCACCGCAACAAAAACAGTTACGGGCACATCATCACCGTTGAAGACCCGATCGAATTTGTTCACGAGCACAAGAACTGCATCGTCACGCAACGCGAAATCGGCATCGACACGGATTCCTGGGATGCGGCGCTGAAAAACACCCTGCGCCAGGCGCCCGACGTCATCCTGATGGGCGAGATTCGCGATCGGGAGACCATGGACCACGCCGTGGCATTTTCCGAGACCGGTCATCTGTGCCTGGCCACACTGCACGCCAATAGTACCAATCAGGCGATTGACCGGATCATCAACTTTTTCCCGGAAGAACGACGTCATCAATTGCTGATGGATTTGTCGCTCAATTTGCGCGCCATGGTTTCACAACGGTTATTGCCGCGCAAGGATGGCAAGGGGCGGGTGGCGGCGATCGAGATCCTGCTCAATTCACCGCTGATCTCCGATCTCATCTTCAAGGGTGAGGTGCATGAAATGAAGGAGGTCATGAAGAAGTCGCGCGAGCTGGGCATGCAGACCTTCGACCAGGCGCTATTCGATCATCACGAAGCCGGTCGTATTACCTACGAGGATGCCTTGCGCAACGCCGATTCGCTCAATGATCTGCGCTTGCAGATCAAGCTGCACGGCAAGGAGTCGAAGGATAGGGACCTCAATTCGGGGATTGGGCATCTCGAAGTGGTTTAGAGCCTCCCTTCCTGTTTCAAAACGAAAACACCGTTTGCTGAAAAGCAAACGGTGTTTTCGTTTGCGCGCAAGTCATTGATTTATATTAATTAGAAACTATTGAATGGCATATTGTGAGATTGAGTTTCACATTGCGGGACAAGTTTGATAGACTTTGGTTCCCGGAGCGCAATTTGTTGTTCTGTTGCAGCACTAAGTGGCATGAACATGGCCCTCCAAAATCCCCAAAAAGGAGGACGTATGTTTGAAATGCGTATTCATGGTCGAGGTGGGCAGGGCGTTGTTACCGCGGCTGAAATGCTGTCGATTGCTGCATTTGAGGAGGGACGCCACGCGCAGGCCTTTCCGAGTTTTGGTTCAGAACGAACCGGCGCGCCGGTGGTGGCTTTCTGCCGCATCGCCGACAAGGAGATCCGGTTGCGCGAACCGATCATGCAGCCCGATGCCCTGATCATTCAGGACCCGACCCTGCTGCATCAGGTCGATGTCTTTGCCGGCCTGAAAAAGGACGGTTTCATCCTGATCAATACCAAGAGTACGTATGAAGAACTCGGCCTCAGCGATTTCGTTCGCGACTGGCCGGCTGACCGCCTGTGTACGCTGGCGGCGACCGACCTCGGGCTCAAGCATGTCGGTCGTCCGATGCCCAACGTGCCTTTGTTGGCCGGCTTTGCCGCCCTCTCCGGAGTGGTCAAGCTGGAATCGGTGATCATGGCGATCAATGCAAAATTTTCCGGCAAGGTCGCGCAAGGCAATGTCGCCGCTGCGACCGAGGCGTTCCACACCGTTCGCGCCTGGGTCGACAGTGCGCGCAAGGAGCTTGTTGATGCTTAAACAGATTGAAGGTTCACATGCCGTCGCCGAGGCCGTTGCCCTGTGCCGGCCGGAAGTGATTTGTGCCTACCCGATCTCGCCGCAGACGCATATCGTCGAAGGCGTCGGCGAAATGGTCAAGTCGGGCGAGCTGGCTAATTGCGAGTTCATCAACGTCGAGTCCGAGTTCGCCGCCATGAGCGTGGCCATCGGATCGTCGGCAACCGGAGCGCGCACCTACACGGCGACCGCCTCGCAAGGCCTGCTGTTCATGGTAGAGGCGGTTTATAACGCTTCCGGTCTTGGGCTGCCGATTGTCATGACCGTGGCCAATCGCGCCATCGGCGCACCGATCAACATCTGGAACGACCACTCCGACTCGATCTCGCAGCGCGACAGCGGGTGGATCCAGATATTTGCCGAAACCAACCAGGAAGCCTTGGATCTGCACATCCAGGCCTTCAAGCTGGCGGAAGAACTGAGCCTGCCGGTGATGGTCTGCATGGACGGTTTCATTCTTACCCACGCCTACGAGCGCGTCGATATCCCGACGCAGGAACAGGTCGATTCTTTCCTGCCGCCGTACGAGCCGCGTCAAGTGCTCGATACCAAGGAGCCGGTGTCGATCGGCGCGATGGTCGGCCCCGAAGCGTTCATGGAAGTGCGTTATCTGGCGCATGAAAAACAGATGCAGGCGTTGAAGCTGATCCCCAAGCTGGCCGAGGAGTTCAAGGCGATATTTGGCCGCGAGTCCGGCGGGCTGGTGCGCAGCTATCAGACCGACGATGCGGAAACCATCGTCGTGGCCATGGGCTCGATACTCGGGACGATTAAGGACACGGTCGACGAAATGCGCGAAGCCGGGACCAAGATCGGCGTGCTGTGCATCACCTCGTTCCGTCCGTTCCCGATCGACGCCGTACGTGCCGCACTCAAGAATGCCAAACGCATCGTCGTGCTGGAGAAGACCTTTGCCGTCGGTATCGGCGGCATTCTGGCCACCGACGTGCGCACAGCGCTGTCCGGCATTACGCATCACAGCTACACCGTCGTTGCGGGTCTTGGTGGACGTCCGATCACCCGCAAGTCGCTGCACGCCATGCTCGAGAAAGCCGGGCGTGATGAGCTCGAAGCGCTGACTTTCCTCGATCTGGACTGGAACGTGGTCAACCGGGAACTCGAGCGCGAGCGCAGCAAGCGTCGTTCCGGCCCGGCCGCCGAAAACATTCTGCGCGACGTGAACAGCGCCGCTGCACACAGTTGAGGACAAAACCATGAGCTTTCAACCCGTCAAGTTTTACCAGACCGGTACCTTTACGGTCGGCAACCGCCTCTTGGTCCCTGAGGAGCGCAGTGTCCAGGCCAACATGGAGCGCACCAATTCGCTGAACTCTGGGCACCGCGCGTGTCAGGGCTGTGGTGAAGCCCTCGGCGCGCGCTATGCCATCGACGCAGCGATGAATGCCACCAACAACCAGCTGATCGCCGCCAACGCGACCGGCTGTCTCGAGGTATTCTCGACGCCATATCCGGAAACCTCGTGGCAGGTGCCGTGGATTCACTCGCTGTTCGGCAATGCTGCCGCGGTGGCTACCGGCATTGCCGCGGCGATCAAGGTCAAGCGCGAGAAAGGCCTGGTCGGCGATGTCCGCGTCGTCGCGCAAGGCGGCGACGGCGGTACCACCGACATCGGTTTTGGCTGCCTCTCCGGCATGTTCGAGCGTAACGACGACGTGCTCTACATCTGCTACGACAACGGTGGTTACATGAACACCGGCGTTCAGCGCAGTTCGGCAACCCCGCCGACGGCACGCACGGCGACGACCATGCCGTTGGGATCAGAACCAGGAAACGCTTTCGGCCAGGGCAAGTTCCTCCCGGCGATTGCCATGGCGCACGAGATTCCCTACGTGGCTACGGCGACAGTCGCCGACCTGCGCGACCTCGAACACAAGGTCAAGAAGGCGATGACTTTCCGTGGCGCGCGCTACATCCACATCCTGGTTCCCTGCCCACTGGGCTGGGGTGCGGCGTCGCAGGACACCATCCGCCTGTCGCGTCTGGCCAAGGAGACCGGGATTTTCCCGGTGTTCGAAGCGCAGAACGGCGAGATCACCAGTTCGAGCAAGATCCGTCGCGTTCTTCCGGTTGAGGATTATCTGAAGCCGCAGAAGCGTTTTGCCCACCTGTTCGGCAAGAATCCTGCCGTCGCCACGATTGCCCGCCTGCAGGCCCTGGCCGATAAGAACATCCGCAGATATTCATTGCTCGACAAGGAGGCCGACTGATGAACAAGCCGTTTGCAATTACCCTCAATCCCGGTTCATCGCTGGCCAATCACACCGGGTCGTGGCGCACCGAGCGTCCGGTCTATGTCGACCGGCTGCCGCCGTGCAACGTCCAGTGCCCGGCCGGAGAAGACATTCAGGGCTGGCTGTTCCACGCCGAATCGGGCAACTACGAAAAAGCCTGGCAGCATCTGACGCGCGACAATCCGTTTCCGGCGATCATGGGCCGCGTCTGCTACCACTCCTGCGAGGGCGCGTGTAATCGCGCCCAGCTCGACTTGCCGGTGGGCATCAACTCGGTCGAGCGTTTTCTCGGCGACGAGGCGATCAAGCAGAAGTGGCAATACCTGCGCCCCGAAACCGAATCCGGCAAGTCGGTGCTGATCGTCGGCTCGGGCCCGTCCGGCATGTCGGCGGCGTATCACCTGCGCCGCCTCGGCCATCGCGTCACCGTCTATGAAGCCGGTCCGCTGCTCGGCGGCATGATGCGTTACGGCATCCCGAAATACCGTCTGCCACGTGAGATTCTCGACGCCGAAATGCAGCGTGTGGTCAATATGGGCGTGCGCGTGGTGCTCGATACCAAGGTCGAGAATATCCTCGAAACCATGGAGCAAGGCCCGTACGACGCGGTCTTCCTGGCCGTCGGTGCGCACATCGGCAAGCGCACCGCGATTCCCTCCGGCGAAGTCTCGAAGATCGTCGATGCCGTCTCGGTGCTGCGCAGCATGGAAGGCGAAGATAAGCCGATGCTCGGCCGTCGAGTCGTCGTCTATGGCGGCGGCAATACCGCGATCGACGTGGCGCGTACCGCCAAGCGCATGGGCGCCGAGCCGATCATCGTCTATCGCCGTACCCGCGACCACATGCCGGCGCACGACTTCGAAGTTGAAGAGGCACTCGAAGAAGGCGTGATGATCAAGTGGCTGTCGACGATCAAGCACGCCGGCGACAACAGCATCACCGTCGAAAAGATGGAGCTCGATGCCAACGGCGTTCCGCAACCGACCGGCGAATTTGAAACACTGGAAGCCGATTCGGTGGTGCTGGCGCTGGGCCAAGACGTCGATCTCGGGCCGCTCAGCGGCGTGCCGGGCGTTGAGGCGGTCGAAGGCGTGGTCAAGGTCGATGCCAACATGATGACCGGTCACGCTGGCATCTTCGCCGGTGGCGACATGGTGCCGACCGAGCGCAACATCACCGTTGCGGTTGGACACGGCAAGAAAGCCGCGCGCAACATCGATGCCTGGCTGCACGGCAAGACCTACGTCGCCCCGCCGAAGCATCAGGTGGCGACCTTCGAGCGGCTTAATACCTGGTATTACTCCGACGCGCCGAAGACCGTACGGCCGATGCTCGACGTGATCCGTCGCCAATCGACCTTCGACGAAGTGCAGGGTGGTCTCGACGAAACCAACGCACTGTTCGAAGCGCGTCGCTGCCTCTCCTGTGGCAACTGCTTCGAGTGCGACAACTGCTACGGGGTCTGTCCGGATAACTCAGTGATCAAGCTCGGCCCCGGCAAGCGTTTCGAGTTCAACTACGACTATTGCAAAGGCTGCGGCATCTGCGTGGCCGAGTGTCCTTGTGGCGCGATCAATATGGTGCCGGAGAATATCTGACGCGGTTTTGCAACCTGAGTTGAATCAAAGGGAGCCGGGCGGAAACGCCGGGCTCTTTTTTACGAGTGTTCTGTAGCCGGCGAGCAATAACGTCTGAATTAACCGGCTGGCGCGGCTTTATCGCGCCAGTCCGTGTTGAATGATGGGTTGGACGGCATTATTTAAACGCCATAGCCAAGCCGACTATGCTGGCAATACCCCCAAGAACCGCTAAGAGCACGCCGAGCCAATGCGAGGTGGCAAACTCTGCAAAAACCTGCGGATGTAGACCTCGCGACTTCCACCATTTGGATTGGGTTATTAGGCTACCGTCCAGTACTCGTCCGAAAAGATTTGACATGATGTCCGCTTTTCGGAGTGTCGACTGATGCAGTTTTACGAACTCACCGTTATCAAAAGCCTCCGCTTCGGCCTTTCCGACCAGGAAGCCAATATCTGCGATATGGTTTAATTTCACGATGCTTTCCAGCCTCGGATGGCTCGCATATCCAACACCATAAACAACTATCAACGCTCGGGCGAAATCGAACTTTCGCTCTTCAGGAAGCCGGGACGGAGGCACGCCACCAAGAACTTTGTGCCGATGCTCGATGGCTTGAAATCCGTAGTTGATGTCTCGCATATTCCAATGTACCCAAGTGCAATGCGAATTTGCCTGTAAGTATGAGCCGAACTCATCAAGCATTTCCTTTTCTAACGCATCGTAGTGAGTGGCAATGTTTTCAACTGAGATGCCTTTTAACTCCCCGACTTTATGGATAGAGAATGATTCTGTTTGCCCAGTCCCGAGATTCCGCACTGCAATCGAGGTGATCCGGGGTGTTGATCCATCTGGGCGATCATAGAAACTTTCGCACGAGTAGTGAATTACTACTACCGAATCGTGGCGATCATCAAGCTCTCTGAGCTTCTGTAAGGTCTCCTTACGATGTTTGAGCTTACGCAATGCGTCACCCACTGAACTCTCCTATGCCGTTCAACGTTGGAGTTGAGGGGCGCGTAGCCGGCTTACCGGCGTAACGTCCCTCTGGAGCAGTGGGTTAGCCATATGCATGCTATTTGACAGGAGGCTTTCCCGCACTCGCCAGTTTGGCTGTGAGGGCAGCACGTCTTGCTGTCAGCAAAGCCGGCTGAACGAAATAGAAGTCAAACAATCCTTCAAGAACATCAAGCGTCCATTCTGCTTCCCCCGGTTCTACTGGCAAGACCTCGCCTGAAGCAGTCGCCTTTATCGGGTGGGCTGCAAAGTTACCTATATTTCTTATGCCATCGATCGCTTCAGAGAGATGCGAAGGGAGTTTTCCAGAGGAAATCACTTCGTCAATTTCTTTCGCTAAGTCGGCTTTCTTAACTCCAGCCTTTTCTCGAAGTATGTGCTGGAGACAGCGTCGGCTAAGCGCAGCGCTCGATTTTGGGCTGTCCGCCAAGACCAACGAAGCTTCTCGGTAGTCGGCAGCAAACTCTTCCGGAACTTCCTTCGGAGGTGCCGGGCGATTAGCTACTCTCGGACGAACAATGTACCGGGTCTTTTCATTGCCCGGGAAGTTAGCTCCACCGGTCACGCCGAGATTCAACGCCTCCTTGCTTAGGAGAGTTAGGACAAGTCGATGACAAGCCGGACATTCCTGTTTCTCCAAATACCACAATCCGTCTAGGTCATAGCCCAAGTCTATATTTTTTGGCGAGTCATGGAACTCTGTTTGGCAATGAGGACATTTCATGAGAGGGCTTTCATTTGGCTAACGTAGAGCTAACCGGCGCTGCGAGGGTTTGTCGTGCAGCGTCCAGTGACTGAAAGGTGCGAGGTTGAGCGCCAGGTTAGAGCGCATTTTTTGTCTCAATGCTGATACCGGCGGCTTTGAAGAGTTGAAGCATGCGCCCCACCTCTGTACCTGCAAGTGTGGTGCTTAGTGTCGGTGAAATAAAGTTAAGCATTTCTCTAAGGTCGATGATGCGAATGGGATTTCCTCCGAGAGACTGGATAAACGTTTGGTTCGTTTCCCATGAGTTCTTGCTTCCAATAAGCTTTGTGACTGCTGTGACGTAGGTAAATTCCGACTGACCGGTGGCCGATTGAACGGCCGAGAGAAACGCTTCGGACCATTTTGGTACTACCAATTCGCGAAAACTCTTCCAAGCTACGCGGCCCCTGACAACCTTGTGTTGATCAATGTTACGGATTTCCGCAGAGGCATCGAAGCCGCCTTGCCAACTCTTGCAACTGACTACCTTAACTCGTTCTGTTCCGGTTCTCGTGGGGTGATACCCAATGACATCAATGTCGCTGTGATTCGAGTCTTGGTTGGAGATGAAATCGGGGTGATCACGCCTCGGAAGGAACTTCACGTTATGCCGAACGAAGTACCCATCGTGCAGAAGGTACTCTTCGACGAGTTGTTCAAGTATGTCTTCTTTGGTGGCCATGGTGAGTAGTGAAGTGGATGCGTTCTAACGTGTAAGTGAGGGGCGCGACGCGGCTTTATCGCGGCGCGTCCCCTCGACTGTAGGGTTGGACGTCAGAATCAGTGCAGAGCCCACGATACAAGCCGTCCCAATCCATAGAAGGCCCCTGACAAGAGACAGTTTCCGACAATGAGATAAACGAAGAGCAGTAGTATCTTTGCACCGTCTCGCTGATAGGTCGCAAGCATCTGAGGAAGACGGACAAAAATGTAGCCCACGGTAAACAGGGCGGATCCAGTGAGAATGCCCTCCAGCGCAGGCCAGACGATGAAGCCCAGGGCGGCGGAAGCAATGACAGCAATTGCTTGGAAGAGCGTGCCAACAGTACCTAGATGGTGAGAATGCATAACCTAGCCTTCCTCATGGTAAATGCGTATTGGTCTGTCGAGGGTCAGGGTAACTTCCTCCAAAGGGAACTCGTGCCACGATTCCTCCTGACGCCTAACGTTAAATAGGGAGCCTAAATGACGCAATGTAGTCCGTCATGACGGACTACATTGCGTCAATAGGTCGGAAGCTGAAACCTTTTTTATATTCAACTGACCTGCAACGACTTTTATTCATCATATAGACCCATGTCATGATAGGCAATGAACTTCGACGGCTTCCTTGCAGTAGTTATATACTTCCGCCCTGCGATGCATTAATCCTGGACCATTTGCTCTTGTCATTCCCGTGAAGTCGTGAGGCTGAGCATAGAGAAAACAGAGCAAGCGCTTTTTCTGGATTCCCGCCTTCGCGGGAATGACGGCTTGTTGGCCTGGGGGCTCAAGTTGTTAGCGCGCTTTGTCTCCGCGATCAGGCTTACTTCGTTTTAGCTGCCATGGGACGAAAAATGGTACGCGCTGACGGTATTCCTCGTCGTCGTCCGAGAAACCTTTCAGCAGGAAGGGCTATTCGCTGGCTTTACGAAGACCAGCATGCCGATCATGAATACATTGAGCCTGGCCCGCTTGATTCCTTGATTTTGAAGGCGCTGCGCTCCGAATCGGGTGGGGCGAACTACCTTGTTGCGGGGTGATGCGCCCGAGCGCGGGCGCTCAGATGCATGTAGATCAAGGAAGTTCCCTTCAAACGAGTAACAAGTCGATTTTTTATTTTATTTCCCCCCATTTCCTCCCCGAAGAGTTGCTAGAATAGCCCGTTCCGGGAAGTCAATTGGCTCTCCTGTCTCGTTGCGGCATGAGTTATTTCGAGACGGTCAGGCTGACTTCACGAGTCCATGAAACGGAGAGGATATGTTCGTGCAACGTATTCGCAGGCTGCATGGCTTTGAAGTGGCGACGGCATTCAACGCGTTGCCTATTCCCGCATTCCCGATTTTTTCGCAGTCCCCCCTAGTTGTCGTTCATCGCCAAGCGGAATCCCGTCGATCGGGATGTGTCCGTTTGCCTTTTCCATCCTTCCTACGGACACGTCATCATGAAAGTTAAGAAAGCGAAGTACCCTGGCATTCCTAGCGTCATTCACGGCAATGGTGCAGTGGCTCATGTGATGAGCCATGTCTGTGGGGGCGTGATTGGTTATCCGATTACCCCGTCCACCGAGATCGCCGAAATCTACGAAGCCTTCCGTTCGGAAGGCGGACTCAATGTCTGGGGCAAACATCCATTTTTCTTTGAACCCGAAGGCGAGCATTCGGCGCAGAGCGGTGCGCTCGGCGCGCAGCTGACCGGCGGGCAGTTTATCTCCAACGCGTCGTCAAGCCAGGGCATTCTCTATGCGCTGGAGTCGCATTACGTGACAGTCGGCAAGAAGGTCGGCGGTTTTGTGCTGCAGGTCGCGGCGCGCGTGGTTTCCAAACATTCGCTGAACGTCATGGCCGGTCACGACGACGTTTATGCCTTGCTGTCCTCCGGCTACACCATTCTGTTCGGCGCCAATCCGCAGGAAGCGGCCGATCTGGCGGCGATTTCCTACCGCGCTTCGTCGCTGTCGCTGATCCCCGTGGCCAATGCCATGGACGGATTCTCGACCAGCCACATGATGAGCGAGGCGCTGATGCCCGAGCCCGAGCTGCTGCGCGAATACCTTGGTGATCCAGCAGGGCGCATCATGGCACCGACTTTGGCACAGGAAATGTTGTTTGGTTCCAAGGGCCGTGTCTTCCAGATGAATCAGTATCTGTCGCGTCACGACAGCGAAATCAGCGCCGAGAATCTGGCGGCGCTGCAGAAATACCTTAACGCTAATGCCGCCAAGATCGAAAAAGACGGTGCCGGCGCGCTCGTCGCCAAGACGCTGGGCTGGATACCGGAAGAGCTGCACGGGCAGTGGCGGCGCCAGTGGGTCAACGCCTACGAGAAAGGCACCCGGCAACTGGTGCCGGCGCAGGTCGATGTGAATAACCCGGGGCTGACCGGGGCGGTGCAGAACCAGCCCGACTTCCAGGCCGGTGCCGCCGACCATCGCACGCACTTCGTCAGCGGCGTACCTTCGCTGGTGCGTCAGGCCATGGCCGAATACTCGGAACTCACTGGGCGGAGCTACTCGCCCGTACATACCTTCATGTGCGACGACGCCGACACGGTGATGGTCGGCCTCGGTTCGGTGTCCGACGACGTCGAAGCCGTCGTGACCTATCTGCGTAGTCAGGGCAAGAAAGTCGGCCTGGTCTCGATCAAGCTGCTGCAGCCCTTCCCGGAAGCCGAACTGGTTGCCGCGCTCAAGGGCAAGAAGGCGGTCACGGTTCTCGAACGTTCCGATCAGACGGCGCTCACCACCTTCGTTACCCAGGCGCTGTTCAAGGCGCGTGAAAATGCCGATCAGATGCGCCATGACGGCATTCCGGCGATCAAGGTCATGCCGCGTCTGACCACCGCCATCTTCGGTCTCGGCGGTCACGACCTGCAGCCGCGTCACCTGATCGCGGCATTCAAGAATATGGAAACAGGTAAGGGCGGGCCATTGATTTATCTGGGCTCGCAGTTCTTCTCGAAGAATCCGCCGCCGCGCGTCGCCGAAATGCAGAAGCGGCTGAAAGAAGCCTATCCGGAAACCGAGCTGATGGCGCTGGAAACCGGCGACAACCCACGGCTGCTGCCGGACAGCGCGTTCCGCGTGCGTTTCCACTCGGTCGGCGGTTACGGCACGATTGCTTCGGGCAAGCTGCTCACCGACATCCTCGCCGGGGTGCTCGAAATGCATTCGAAATCGGCGCCGAAATACGGCTCCGAGAAGAGCGGCGCACCGACCAATTTCTACATCACCCTAAGTCCGGAGCCGATCAAGATCACCAACGCCGATCTGGAAGACGTTGAAGTCGTCATTTCTCCGGATCACCGCGCGTTCAATCATACCAATCCATTGCGCGGCCTGGCCGCCGGCGGAACCTTCATTATGCAGTCGTCGGCGACGCCGGAAGAGGTCTGGGCTGAATTGCCACCGCAGGCGCGCAAGACGATTCGCGAGAAGAAGATCAATTTCCTGATCATCGACGCCTTTGCCGTCGCCAAGCGCCATGCGCCGACTCCCGAGCTGGCCACGCGGATGATGGGCATTGCCTTCATCGGCGCCGTTGCCGGGCACGTCAAGCAGGTTTCAGGCGGAGCTTCGCAGAAGGTCATCCTCGACAAGATCAGCAAGCAGATTACCAAGAAGTTCGGCACCAAGGGCGGCGCGGTGGTCGAAGGCAATATGCAAGTCATCCGCGAGGGCCTGGAAGCGGCCGTCAAGGTCGATTACAGCGCGCCAGCGCTGGTCAAGATCGACGCCAAGCCGGCGGCGATCGCCCTGCGCAACGTTTCGCTTTCGGCGTCGATGTGTCAGTCCACCGGTTCGGCCGGCTGTGGCGGCATGTTCGATCGCGAGTATTTCAATGACATGGTGGCCACGCCCTTCCGCGAAGGCACCATCAGTGAAGCACCAGTATTGCCAGGCACCGGCATGTTCATGCCGGCGGGAACCGCCGGTTCAAAAGACAAGGGCATTTTCCGCCGCGCCGTTCCGCTGTTTGATCCCGATCTGTGTACCGGCTGCATGGAGTGTGCGCTGGTCTGTCCTGACGCGGCGATCCCGAATAGCGTGCATGACATTCACGAACTGCTGCTGACCGGCATCGGCCGGCTCGAAATCACCGAAGCCCAGCGTGAAGCCATGCGCAGCCAGATCTACGGTATTTCCGAGGCGGTGCGCGAATCCTATCGCCAGAGCAAGGGCGCACGGGCGTTCCACGAACTCGTTGCCGAAGCGGCAGCGAAAATCCCGACCAAACAGGCGACGCTGCTGAGCAATTTCAGCAAGCTCGTCGATGTGCTGGCCACCTATCCGGTAGCCAAGACCCGGCCGTTCTTCGATGCCATGGAGAAGGCTGCGGCCGGCACTGGCGGCTTGTTCGCTGCGACCGTCGATCCGTGGAAGTGTACGGGTTGCCTGGAGTGTATCGAAGTCTGCGGCCCCGGCGCCCTCGGCGCACGCGATCAGGACGCGGCCCTGGTCAGTACCCTGCAGGATCGCTACGAATTCATGAGCAAGACGCCGAGTGCTCCGGCACGTTTTGTCGACGGTGCCATTGAGGCCGGCGGCGAAATCAAGCGTCTGCTGCTCGATCGCGCCAATTACTATTCGACCACCGGTGGCCACGGTGGCTGCCGCGGTTGCGGCGAAGTCACCGCGATCCGTCTGGTGATGGCGACCAACCATGCGATTACCGCTGCGCGCCATCGTGATCACCTGGTTGAGCTGGAAAATCTGGTCGCCGCTCTGGTCGCCAAGCAGGCCTCGCTGCCGAAGAAGGACAGCGCCCGCATTCAGCGTCTCGACAGCCTGATCGCGACGCTGGAAAAACGCCTCTACCTGTACGAAGGCGGCCCGACCGGCAATGGACCTGCCGGCACGGTGATCGCCAATTCCACGGGTTGCAGCAGCGTTTATGCCTCGACCTTCCCGTTCAACGCCTACAACGATCCGTGGGTCAACAGTCTGTTCCAGGACGCCCAGCCGTTGGCCAAAGGACTGTTTGAAGGCATTTCGGCGCAAACCGTCGCCGATGTTCGCGCCCTGCGCATCGCCAAGCTCGAACTCGCCGACGCCTACGTTCCGGAAAAGCATGACCAGGAAATGCGCATGATGTCGTGGCCGCAGTTCACTAAAGCCGAGCTGAATCTCCTGCCGATCGTCATGACCATCGGTGGCGACGGCGCGACCTACGACATCGGTTTTGGTGCGCTGTCGCGCATTCTGGCCAGCGATACGCCGATCAAGGTGCTGGTGCTCAATACCGGCGCCTATTCCAATACCGGCGGGCAGGCCTCGACGTCGAGCTTCATCGGTCAGGATTCCGACCTGGCACGTTTTGGCGCGGCGCATAGCGGCAAGCACGAAGCGCGCAAGGAACTCGGCCTGATCGCCTCGTTCCATTCCAATGTCTTTGTGTGTTCGAGCAGCACCGCCTTGCAGAACCACTTCCTCAAGAACACCATGGAGTTCCTCACCTACACCGATTCGCCGGCAGTGCTTGATGTCTATACGCCCTGCCAGGGAGAGCACGGGGTGGCCGACAACGTCTCCGCCCAGCAGGCGCGGATGGCCGTTGAAAGCCGCATGAATCCGGTGTTCGTGCATGATCCGCGGCGCGGCAAGAACCTGCACGACTGGTTCTCGCTCGAAGGTAATCCGGACCCGGAAAGTGTGTGGACAACGACCGACATCGAGTACCTCGACGCTGACGGCAAGCTCCAGTTGATGAAGGTGGCGCTGACTCCGGCCAATTTCGCGCTGACCGAAATCCGCTTCAAGAAGCAGTTCCGCAAGCTCGCTGCCGATACGCCCAACCTGGTTCCGGTCGACGAGTTCATCGACCTATCCGAAGAAGCGCGTCTGGGCAAGACGCCATTCATCTATTCGACCAACAGCCAGAAGCAACTGATCAGGATCGGCGTTTCCGGTTCCATCATTGCCTTGGTTGAAGAGCGCCGCAAATATTGGAATCTGCTGCAGTATCTCGATGGTCAGCATGTTTCGAAGATGAGTGCCGAGTATCGCGTCGGCATCGCGGCCCTGCAGGCGCAGGTCAAGGATTCGCTCAAGCAGCGTGATTCATCGCTCGACGGTTTTGCCCGGGCAATGTCGGAACTCGCCGCGTCGAGCAAGGCGCCGGTCGGTAGCGGCGCGGTGATCCCGATCATGCCTGTCGCCGGGGCGCCCGCCGCCGCAGCGGGCTGCGCTGCCGTCGCGGTTGGCGAAGCGCTGGTCAATTATGACGAAGCCGATCAGGTCAAATGCACCAACTGCAAGACCTGCTATCAGGATCTTTCCGAGCTTTTCGAGAAGGTGCGGATCGTTGTTGACGGCGAGAGCCGCGAAGTCGGTCGGCTGATTCCCGGTGCCCTTGAAAAGGTAACGGTTACGCCCGAACTGAAGGCCCGGATCAAGCGGGTTTCGGCCAATTGCGACGCGGAGATCATTCGATGAGCACAGGAGCACCTAACCCCTCAGGTCAGGACGATCTGAACCGCTACCTGGACGCCAGCAGTACGCTGGAGAACACGCGGTCGCAGCTCGAAGAACTCGAGCAAAGCGCCGCCGTCGAGGACTTTCACAACCAGATGGCGCTGCTGCAGCGCCGCTTGCTCAACGAGCCGCAGGCCTTTCGCGACATGTTCATCGCCGACGGCAGCAATGCCATCGTCTGGGAGTTCAAGCAGCCGGAACTCAGCCCGGAGTTTGTCCGGACGTTCTGGGAATTGCTGCTGCGCGACGACGATACCAGCAAGGTGCTGATGCGCTTTGTCTGGAATGTGCCGCTGGGCCTGAAGCGCAAGTTCATCCGCGCGCTCGACCTGAATCTTTCGGATCGCTACCCGATGTTCAAGGGCCTGTCGGAAGACTGGCCGGCGGACAATTACATCCCGCCGTACATCCGTGATCCGGAAGAGCGCTCGAAGGATTTCGGGCTGGTGAATCAGGGTTATCTCGGTTACATGAACATTGGCTTCAGTGCCCGTGAAGTCGAGCTGATCGTCTGGCTCGAAGCCTTGCGCGACAAGCAGTGCGAGGAAAAACCCTGCGAAGTCGGCGTGCATATTCCCGGGAAATTCGAGCCGAAGGGCGGTTGTCCGGTCAAGATTCACATCCCGGAAATGCTCAACCTGCTCGGCACCGGACGTTTCCGGGAAGCCATGGAGCTGATCGAGAACTGCAATCCGCTGCCCAACGTGACCGGCCGTGTCTGCCCGCAAGAGCTGCAGTGCCAGGGCGTTTGCGCGCACACCAAGCAGCCGATCGAGATTGGTCAGATCGAATGGTATCTGCCGCAGCGCGAAAAAGTGGTCGACCCGGAAGGCCTGTCCGCGCGTTTTGCCGGTTTCCCCGATCCGTGGGTCAAGGCCGAGAAGCCGCCGGTCGCGGTCGTCGGCTCCGGTCCTGCCGGGCTGATCAACGCCTACCTGTTGGCCGCCGAAGGCTTCCCGGTGACCATTTTCGAGGCCTTCCACGCCCTTGGCGGGGTGCTGCGCTACGGGATTCCCGAATTCCGTCTGCCCAACGATCTGATCGACGACGTGGTCGGCAAGATCAAATTGCTGGGCGGCAAGTTCGTTCCCAATTTTGTCGTCGGCAAGACGGCGACGATTCAGGATCTCAAGAACGCCGGTTTCTGGAAGGTCTTCGTCGGGACCGGAGCCGGCTTGCCGCGCTTCATGAATGTTCCCGGCGAGCACCTGATCAACGTGATGTCGGCCAACGAGTTCCTGACCCGGGTCAATCTGATGCAGGGCCTGCGCGAGGACTACGAAACGCCGCTGCCGGAAATTCGCGGCAAGGAAGTGATTGTCATCGGCGCCGGCAATACCGCGATGGATTCGGCGCGCACCGCGCGTCGTCTGGGCGGCAATGTGACCATCGTCTATCGGCGCACCCGCGACGAAATGCCGGTGCGCAAGGAAGAGCTGCATCACGCCATCGAGGAAGGCATCCAGCTCAAGTTCCTGCGCGCACCGTGCGAGTTTGTCGGCGACGGAAAAACCAACTTCGTCACCCAGGCCATGCTTGATGTGATGGACCTCGGCGAACCCGATGCCTCGGGTCGGCGCAGCCCGGTGTCGACCGGAAAAATCGAGCCGATGCCCGTCGATCTGGTCATCATGGCGCTGGGCAATACGCCGAATCCGATCATCAAGGATTCCGAGCCGTCGCTCAAGCTGACCAAGTGGGGGTCGATCGATGTCGGCCAGCAGGGTTCGCAGCAGACCTCGCTGAGCGGTGTCCTGTCGGGCGGCGATGCCACCCGGGGCGGATCGACGGCGATCCGTGCGGCCGGTGACGGCCAGGCGGCGGCGCGTGAAATCGTCGGCGAAATGAATCTGCCGCCCGAGGAAATCCGTGCCCTGGTCGCCAGCGCCGGACACTACACCTACCTCGCTGCGGCGCCGCAGACCATCCTCGACAAGAAGGATCTGGCCGGCGGCATCGTCGAATTCATCGTGCATTCGCCGCTGGTCGCCAGCGCAGCGCGCGCCGGTCAGTTCGTGCGCGTGCTGGCCTGGCCAAACGGCGAACTGATTCCGCTGACGCTGGCCGACTGGGACGCCGAAGCCGGGACGATCTGCATGGTGGTTCAGGGCATGGGGACGAGCAGTATCGAGATCAACCGCATGGCCATCGGCGACGCCTTTACTGGCATCGCCGGACCGCTCGGCCAGGCCAGCGAGATCCACCACTACAATCCGAAGAAGCAGACGGTGGTGTTTACCGCTGGCGGCGTCGGCTTGCCACCCGTGTATCCGATCATGCGCGAGCACCTGCGTCAGGGCAATCACGTTACGCTGATCTCGGGCTTCCGCAGCGCGGATCTGCTGTTCTGGACCAAGGATGACGAACGCGTCGGCTTGCTGAAAGCCGAATACGGCGACCAGCTCGACATCATCTACACCAGCAACGACGGGACTTTCGGCATCAAGGCCTTTGTTACCGGGCCGCTCGAAGAAATGCTCAAGGACGGTAAGAAGAGCAAGGGCCGCGAAATTGCCGAGGTGGTGACGATCGGTCC
>JBAXHE010000005.1:0-89360 GCA_037139055.1 Betaproteobacteria bacterium
CAGCGCCTGGTGTCGACCATTTTCACCCAGTCGAATCTCTACCGGGTGGTGCTCGAGGTCAAGCCGGAGTTCAAGCGGGGTCTCGCCGCGCTCAACGACATCTATATTGTTTCGACGACCAACGGCGTCACGGCGCAGGTGCCCTTATCGTCGGTCGCGCGTTTTTCCGAACGCCTGATGCCGCTGTCGATCAATCATATCGGCCAGTTTCCGGCGGCGACGCTGTCTTTCAATCTGGCCCCCGGCGCTTCGCTCGGCGATGCGGTCAAGGCCATTCATCAGGCGGAAATTGCGCTGGACATGCCAGCCAGCGTGCAGACGAGCTTTCAGGGCGCGGCGCTGGCCTTTCAATCCTCGCTCGACAACACGCTGTTGCTGATCCTGGCGGCCATCGTCGTGATGTATATCGTCCTGGGTGTTCTCTACGAGAGTTATGTGCATCCGGTGACCATCCTGTCCACGCTGCCTTCGGCCGGAGTGGGCGCCTTGCTGGCCCTGCTGCTGTCGCGTACCGACATCGACGTGATCGCCATCATCGGCATCGTGCTGCTGATCGGCATCGTCAAGAAGAACGCCATCATGATGATTGACTTCGCTCTGGAAGCCGAACGTGAGCAGGGAAAATCACCGCGTGACGCTATTTACGAAGCCTGCCTGCTGCGCTTCCGGCCGATTCTGATGACCACCATGGCGGCCTTGCTCGGTGCCCTGCCGCTGATGCTCGGCAACGGGGTGGGTTCCGAACTGCGCCATCCGCTCGGCTTGGTGATGGTTGGTGGATTGCTGGTCAGCCAGGTGCTGACGCTGTTTACCACGCCGGTGATCTATCTGGCCTTTGATCGCCTGGCAACCCGCATGGGCCGGCGGGTGCATAGCCGTTTCACGACGGATGATTCGAACGATGGAGCGAACTGAATGATGGTGTTTAAAAAAGCAGTTAACCACGGCGACACAACGAACACAGCGAAAACCTTTAGCCCTTCATTTGGACAGGTCTTTGTTTTTTCGTTGTGCCCGTCGTGTTCGCCGTGGTTGGATTAAAAGGTTTTTGCAATCATGCATTTCTCCGCCATCTTCATTCGCCGGCCGGTCGCCACCACGCTGCTGACGCTGGGCATCACGCTGCTCGGCGCCGTGGCATTCACTCTGCTACCGGTATCGCCCTTGCCGCAGGTCGATTTCCCGACCATTTCGGTACAGGCCTCGCTGCCTGGGGCCAGTCCGGAAACCATGGCGGCGACGGTGGCGACGCCCCTTGAACGCTCGCTCGGCGTCATCGCCGGGGTGAGCGAGATTACCTCCAGTAGTTCGCTCGGGTCGACGCGCATTACCCTGCAGTTTGACCTCGACCGCGACATCAACGGCGCCGCCCGCGATGTGCAGGCGGCGCTGAATGCGGCGCGCAATCTGCTGCCGACCGGAATGCCGAGCAATCCGACCTATCGCAAGGTTAACCCTGCCGATGCGCCGATCATGATCCTCTCGCTGACCTCGGCGTCGATGACGCGTGGTCAGATGTACGATGCCGCGTCGACGCTTCTGGCACAAAAAATTGCCCAGGTGAAGGGCGTCGGTCAGGTCAGCGTGGGGGGCAGTTCGCTGCCCGCTGTTCGCGTCGAACTGCATCCCGGTGCGCTGTCGCGGGCCGGCATCGGTGCCGAAGACGTACGCACGGCGATTGTGGCGAGCAACGCCAATCGTCCCAAAGGTTCGCTGGAAGACGGCGAGCGCCACTGGCAGATTCTGGCCAATGATCAGGCCATGAAGGCCGCCGACTACCTGCCGCTGATCGTCGCCTGGCGCAACGGCGCCGCCGTGCGCCTCGGCGACGTGGCCCGCGTCGAGGACTCGGTGCAGGATCTGCGCAATGCCGGGCTGCACAACGGCCGGCCGGCAGTAATGCTGATCATCAACCGTCAGCCGGGAGCCAACATCATCGAAACCGTCGATCAGGTCAAGGCGCTGTTGCCTCAGCTTCAGGCTTCGATCCCGGCAGCCATTGACCTCAATCTGGTGATGGATCGGACGCCGACGATTCGCGCCTCGCTGCGCGAAGTCGAACGTACGCTGCTGATCTCGGTCGCGTTGGTGGTCATGGTCGTCTTCCTCTTTCTGCGCAACGGACGGGCCGCGCTGGTACCGATTGTCGCTGTGCCGGTGTCGCTGATCGGGACCTTCGGGGTCATGTACCTGGCCGGCTACAGCCTCAATAACCTGTCCTTGATGGCGCTGACCATCGCCACCGGATTTGTCGTCGATGATGCCGTCGTCGTGCTTGAAAACATCTCGCGCCATATCGAAGAAGGCATGGAGCCCTTCGCCGCCGCCCTGCAGGGCGCTCGTGAGGTGGGCTTTACCGTGCTCTCGATGAGCTTTTCACTGATCGCCGTCTTTCTTCCCATCCTGCTGATGGGCGGGATTGTCGGACGCCTGTTTCGCGAGTTTGCCGTCACTCTGTCGGCGGCGATCCTGATCTCGCTGGTCATTTCCCTGACTACCACACCGATGATGTGCGCCCGGCTGTTGCGGCGTCGCTCGAGCGCGCCTCAGGGGCGCTGGCAGCAGCTTAGCGAACGGGCTTTTGCGGCCACGCTCGGCGCTTACCGCCGTAGTCTTGACTGGGCCCTGGCGCACAGCCGCATCATGCTGGTTTTGTTGCTCGCTACCGTGGCTTTCAATATCTATCTCTATAGCGTCGTGCCCAAAGGCTTTTTCCCGCAGCAGGATACCGGTCGGCTGACCGGGAACATCCAGGCCGACCAGAGCATTTCCTTTCAGGCCATGCGCGACAAGCTTACCGCTTTCGTTGAAATCGTTCGTCAGGATCCGGACGTCGAGAGCGTGATCGGTTTCACCGGCGGCGGGCAGCGCAACTCCGGTTTCATGTTTGTCGCCCTGAAACCCTTGTCCGAGCGCAATCTTCCGGTCGATAAAGTCATTGCCCGCCTGCGCGGCAAGCTGGCGCATGTGCCCGGAGCCAGCCTCTTCCTGCAACCGGTCCAGGATATCCGGGTCGGCGGACGCTCGGCCAACGCGCAGTATCAATTCACCCTGCAGGCCAATACCATCGATGAACTGCGTGCCTGGGAGCCCAAGGTTCGTCAGGCCTTGAGCCAGCTCAAGCAGTTGACCGATGTCAATACCGACCAGCAGGACAAGGGTCTGCAGACCTCGCTGGTCGTCGACCGCGACGCCGTCGCCCGGCTCGGGCTCAATCAGCGCCTGATCAACGCGACGCTCAATGACCTCTTCGGCCAGCGCCAGGTATCGACGATCTACCATCCGCTCAACCAGTACCGGGTGGTCATGGAAGCTGCGCCGGAATACTGGCAAAGCCCGGACAGCCTCAAGGATGTTTTTGTCATTGGCGCAGGAGCGAACGGTACGACGACACAAATCCCGATGTCGGCCTTTGCCCACTGGGAAACCACGGCGACGCCGCTGGCCGTCAACCATCAGGGCCAGTTTGCCGCGTCGACCATTTCATTCAACCTGCCGGTCGGGGTCGCACTGTCCGAGGCGACCACGGCGATTTATCAGGCAATGGCGCAGATTGGTGTGCCGACCACGGTGCAAGGCAGTTTTCAGGGAACCGCCAAGGTCTTTCAGGCGTCACTGGCCAACCAGCCGATTCTGATTCTGGCGGCGCTGCTGGCCGTGTATATCGTGCTTGGGATGCTTTATGAAAGCCTGGTCCATCCGCTGACCATCATTTCGACGCTGCCTTCGGCCGGGGTCGGGGCGATTCTGGCGCTGCTGGCGTTCAAGACCGACTTCAGCATCATTGCCCTGATCGGCGTGATCCTGTTGATCGGCATCGTCAAGAAAAATGCCATCATGATGATTGACTTCGCCCTGCAGGCGCAGCGGCAACGCGATCTGAGCCCGCACGATGCGATCCGAGAAGCCTGTCTGCTGCGTTTCCGGCCGATCATGATGACCACCATGGCGGCCTTGTTTGGAGCCTTGCCGCTGGCACTGGGCAGTGGTGATGGTGCCGAGTTGCGCCAGCCACTCGGAATTTCCATCGTCGGGGGACTGATTTTGAGTCAGCTGCTGACGCTTTACACGACGCCGGTGGTCTATCTCTACCTCGACCGCTTGCGCCTGTGGCGGCAGCAGAATCGGCGCAAGTCGCCGCTTGCTGAGATCGGCGTGCTGCCATGAATGTGATTGTAAAAAGGTTTGACCACAACGGGCACAACGAACACAACGAAAAGCGAAATGGAATATATCTGTTTTGTTCTTGGTTCTCGTTGTGCCCGTTGTGCTCGTTGTGGTTAATACTGCCTTCAAAAGGAAGAAAACTGTAATGACTGCAAGAATCAGAATGACTGTCCTGTCCTGCCTGCTTACAGCGCTGGCGGGCTGCGCCGTGGGTCCGGATTATCTGCGTCCGGAAGTGAGCACGCCAGCCCAGTTCAAGGAACTGAATGGGTGGAAAGTGGCCGAGCCGAGTGACGACGCGCAGCGCGGCAACTGGTGGGAAAGCTATGGCGATCCGCTGCTGAATTCGCTGGTCGAGCAGGTCGAGGTTTCCAACCAGAATGTGCTGGCTGCCGAGGCGCAGTATCGTCAGGCCATGGGCGTCCTGGGTGTGGCCCGGGCCGCCTATTTTCCGACGGTTACCAGCAACTTCTCGGCCAGCCGCGCGCAGGGGGTGAGTTCTTCCTCCACGTCGACCGGCAGCAGCACGATTACTCCCGGCGCTCCAATCCGCAATACCGACCGACTGACTCTCGGTGCCAGCTGGGAGGCCGATGTCTGGGGTCGTATCAGTCGGAATGTCGAATCCAATACCGCCGCGGCCCAGGCCAGCGCAGGTGACTTGCAGGCGGCACTGCTCAGTGCTCAGGCCACACTGGTGCAAACCTACATCCAATTGCGGGCCAATGACGCGCAGCGGCGCATGCTCGATGAAACCGTGGTGGCCTACCAGCGTTCACTGGAGATTACCCGTAATCGCTATGAGTCCGGCGTTGCCGGGCGCATCGATGTGGCTCAGGCCGAGACCCAGTTGAAATCCACGCAAGCCCAGGCGATCGATCTGGGGGTGCAGCGTGCACAGCTGGAACATGCCATTGCCTCGTTGCTCGGGAAACCGCCCTCCGATTTCTCAATAGCGCCTAGCGGAACCTTGCCCGAATTGCCGGAGATTCCGCGCTCACTTCCATCGGTACTGCTCGAACGTCGCCCTGATGTGGCCGCTGCCGAGCGGCGTGCGGCCGCAGCCAACGCACAGATTGGCGTGGCACAGGCGGCCTTCTTTCCGGCACTGACGCTCAATACCTCGGGGGGGTATCAGAGTTCGAGTCTGTCGCAATTGCTGACCTTGCCCAATCGCTTCTGGTCGGTCGGTCCGGCGTTGGCGCTGACCCTGTTCGATGCCGGTGCACGCTCGGCAGTGAAGGAGCAGGCCATTGCCGTCTATGACAAAAGCGTTGCCACCTACCGGCAGGCCGTGCTGACCGCGTTTCAGGATGTCGAGGATAATCTCGCCGCATTGCGTATTCTGGAGGAGGAAGCCGACGTTCAGCGCGAGGCCGCCAAGTTTGCCGCGGAATCGCTGCGCCTGACCAGCAATCAATACCACTCGGGTACCGTGAGTTATCTGAACGTGGTTACGGCACAGGCGACTTCGCTGACTGCCGAACGCAGCACTCTGGATATTTCGGGGCGCCGCCTGCTGGCCAGTGCAGCACTGCTCAAGGCGCTAGGGGGTGACTGGAAGGAGCCGGTACGGGGAGTGCAGAAGCCGCAAAGTGTCGAGTAAAGGCTCTGCCGGCTGAATTCTCAGTTGCGGGCGTAGGCCAGATGGAAGTTGACCACCCCTTCAAACTGCGCCAGCTCGGCAGCCAGAACAGACAGTTCGGAGGCCTTGTTTTTGCCCAGTGACACGGCAACAAAGCGCCATTCGGCTTCGCCGGCAGTCGAATCAATCTTGAGGGATCCCAGTGCGATTTCATAACCACGCTCGAGGGCCACTTCGCGCAGTTTTTGTTCATTCGGACTGAAACCCTTGCGAAAGTGCAGCACGATGGCCACCGCCTGACGGGTGGGTAAGTAGTTTTCAACCTTGGTCATCCACATCATGCACGAGGCCGAGAGAATGGTCAGAAGAATGGCTGCCGGATAGAAACCGACCCCGACCAGAACACCGATCGCTGACGATGACCAGATCGAAGCCGCCGTGGTCAGACCGCTGATGCTGAAGCCTTCGCGCATGATCACGCCGGCGCCGAGGAAGCCGATGCCGGTCACAATTCCCTGAATGACCCGCGTCGGGTCGGATACCGCAACAACCCCGCCCTGGCCACCGTACCAGTAGGCAGGATAGCCTGAGATGGCGACCAGTCCCGCTGAGGCCATGCAGACCAGGCCGTAGGTGCGCATGCCGGCGGCCCGTCCGTGATAGGCACGCTCATAACCGACGACACTGCCGAGTATCAGTGCACCCAAAAGGTTCATGAAGATGACGATATTCACCGATACTTCGCTCGATGACCAGTAGAGGGCGAGGGATTCTGGGGCAAGAAAATTCATAGAATATCCAGTCGGGATGGCAGCAAGAAGCGTCAGGATGTGCATTGAAGTGTACCGCGTTCAGGATGGGTTATGCCAGAATAAATGCTCTTCAGATTCATACTGTTCATCGGATTCCAGTGCTACGCTACGGCCTATTCCTCAACACAATAATCGATCTGATGTGCGTCAAATGAACAGTACCTGCTCAAGTCCGGAAGATTATTTTTTTGCCGGCAACCGTTGCCTGGCGTCGGGTGATGCCCAGGGTGCCGAGGAATGCTTCAGGCATGCGCTGGCGCTGAACCCTGATTTCCCCGAGGTACTGGCCAATCTCGGATTCGTCAAAGAACAGGCGGGAGAGCTTAGTGAAGCGGAAAGCTTTTACCGGAGTTCGATTGAGCTGGCCCCTAATGGTGTGCAGGTCATCCTTAATCTGGCGGCCATGCTGTTTGACGGAAAGCGTTTTGTCGAAGCAGAAGCACTCTATGGGCAAGCGCTGCGAGCTGAGCCTGATTCACCGGCGGCGTGGTCGAACTATGGCGTGCTGTTGGCCTGCCTGAAGCGTGAAAATGAGGCAGAAAACTGTTACCGCAAGGCCTTGAGCCTCGACTCGGGCTATCTCAAGGCGCGCTTTAATCTGGCCTACATACTCTTGCGCCAGGGACGGCTGGCAGAGGGCTGGTCTTGTCTGGAAGCCCGTGATTGGTACACCCGTCTCGAGTCCGTCTTGCATTTCCCGCGCTGGCGCGGTGAGCCTCTGAGTGGGAAATCTATCCTCATCGGCTGCGAAGTCGGGCATGGCGACATGATCCAGTTCTGCCGTTACGCCATGCTTTTGAAGGAGCGCGGTGCGGAAAAGATTTCCCTGCTCTGTCATCCGAGCCTGGTCTGCCTGTTCCGCTCATTGTCGGCGGTTGATGAAGTGCTCTCCATAGGAGAAGAATTGCCGGAAACGCGCTGGGACTTCTGGACGCCGCCGCTGAGTCTGCCGCTTTATTGCCAGACCCGTCTGGAGACCATTCCCGTGTCGATTCCTTATTTGGCGGCCGACCCTGAAAGAATGGCGCGCTGGTTGCCGCTATTGCCCTCAGTGGGTTTGCGCGTCGGCCTGGTCTGGAAAGGCAACCCGAAGTTTGAGAATGACGCGGATCGCTCCCTGCCTGCGCTCGACACCTTGTCGCCACTGGCGGCGGTCGCTGGAGTGGCTCTTGTCAGCCTGCAGAAAGGGCCGGGGGAGGATGAAGCACGCAATCCTCCTGACGGTTTCTCCGTGTTGCCGTTGGGCGAGGGCTTCGATGATTTTGCCGATACAGCGGCAGTAATCAGCGGGCTCGATCTGGTGATCAGCGTCGATACGGCGGTCGCTCATCTGGCCGGTGCGATGGGGAAGCCGTGCTGGGTGTTGTTGCCTGACTATCGGGCGGACTGGCGCTGGTTGGTCGACCGCGACGATTCACCGTGGTATCCGGAAGTGGTCCGGCTGTTCCGGCAGCCCTCAGGGGGCGGTTGGGAGCCGGTAGTCGCATCGGTTGTTGAGGCGCTGCGGCAATGGAAACATGAACCTGGGTAGTTCGCATCGGGCGTAGCGATAGTTGCACGGAAGCCGCTTGTCCGAACATCCGGGCAAGCGGACAGGAATGTCTCCACTGGCCGCAACTGTGTATGATCCCATCCATCCAACGCGAATGATCCGACCATGTATATTCCCGCCAGCTTCCGAGAGCAATGTACTGAAAATCTGCATGAACTGATGCAGAGGCATCCGCTGGGCCTTTTGGTGACCCATGGGGGCAGTGGCCTTCAGGCTTCCCCCGTCCCCTTTCTGTTCTACCCTGACGAAGGCGAATTCGGCGTGCTCCGTGCGCACATGGCAAGAGCAAATCCGCACTGGAAAGAACTGGGGGGTCCTGCCGAGTGCCTGGTGGTGTTTCAGGGAGCGGAAGGATACGTTACGCCCTCGTGGTACCCGAGCAAATCCAAAACCCACAAGGTGGTTCCCACGTGGAATTACGCTACGGTCCAGGCATCGGGCGTGGCGTCAGTGGTCGATGATGCGGCCTGGCTTCGCAGGCAACTGAATGACCTGACCGCTTATCACGAGAAGCCGCGGCTTCAGCCTTGGTCGGTTGAAGATGCGCCGGACGATTATGTCGTGGCACAAATGAAAGCCATCATTGGCATTGAAATTCCTGTCCGGCGGCTTGAGGGAAAATTCAAAATGAGCCAGAACCGGGACGCCGACGACAGGGCTGGAGTCATCAGCGGCTTGCTCGATGGAGATGACCCGCACGGTGATGCCCTACTGGCACGTTTTGTGGAACGCGCCTAGATTGGAAGTCAGACGCGGAGCCTAAGGTCGTGCGCCGTCACCTTGAGTCACGCTTTCAGAGTTGAACCAGTTCGCGCTGGTAACGCTGCCAGTTATTGACGTAGCGTACCGAACTGCCGGGTAGGTTGGCGACTTCGTCTTCGGTGAGTTGGCGTATCAGTTTTCCGGGAGCGCCCATGATCAGCGAACGTTCAGGGAATACCTTGCCTTCCGGGATCAGTGTGTTGGCGCCGACCAGCGAGTTTTTGCCGATCACCACGTTATTCAGAATCGTCGCGCCCATGCCGATCAGCGAGTTGTCGCCGATGGTGCAGCCGTGCAGCGTGACCATGTGCCCGACGGTGACGTTTTTGCCGATAAGCAGCTGAATGCCGTAGTCGGTATGCAGTACCGAGCCGTCCTGGATATTGCTGTTCTCGCCGATGATCAGCCAGTCCCGGTCGCCGCGGATGGTGCAGTTCCACCACACAGAAGAATTCTTTTCCATGCGCACCTTGCCGATGACATTGGCGTTGGGGGCAATCCAGCTCTGCGGATCGAGTTCGGGGATGTGGTTGTCGAGGGTATAGACGGGCATTTGGATTCCTTAAAAACAGGTTAACCACGACGAGCACAACGAGAATCAAGAATAAAAATCTTTGTGTTTTGTGCTTTTCGTTGTGTTCGTTGCGCCCGTCGTGGTCAATCAATTTATTGATATCGCAGCGCTTCAATCGGGTCGAGTGCCGCGGCCTTGCGCGCCGGATAAAAGCCGAAGAATACGCCAACCCCGGCGGCAACGGCAAAGGCGACGAGGACGGACGCCCCGGAAATGACGATGACCATATTGGTAATGGCATTGACCAGCAGGGCGCTGCCGATGCCGAGCACCAGGCCGATCACGCAGCCGGTGATCGAAATCATGATCGCTTCGAGCAGGAACTGCAGCAGGATGTCCTTCTGGCGCGCGCCGATGGCCATGCGGATGCCGATTTCCCGCGTCCGTTCAGTGACCGACACCAGCATGATGTTCATGATGCCGATGCCGCCGACGAGCAGCGAAACCGAGGCGATGGCGCCGAGCAGCAGCGACATTACGCGGGTGGTTTCAGCCGCTGAGTCAGCGGCCGCCGCCAGATTGCGGATGTAGAAATCGTTTTCGGCGTCGTCGCGCAGGCGATGACGCTGGCGCAGCAGGGCAGTCACCGATTTTTCAACCAGCGGCATGGCTTCGGCCGAATCGGCCTGGACGATGATCGAACGCACCGAGCCGGCGAAGCGCACACCGAAGACCTTGCGTTGTGCCGTGGTCAGCGGAATGATGATGGTGTCGTCCTGATCGCGGCCGTCGAGATTCTGCCCCTTGGCAGCCAGTGTGCCGATGACCAGGAAAGGCGTCTGCTGGATGCGAATGGTCTTGCCCAGCGGTTCCTCGCCCGGATCGAAGAGGCTCTCGACCACGGTTTTGCCAAGCAGGGCGACGCGGGTCGCCGAACGGACGTCGGCGTCGGTGAGGGAATATCCCGAGGTCAGCGACCACGAACGGGCATCGAGATACGATGGCGTGGTGCCGACGACCGAAGTGCTCCAGTTCTTTGCCGAATAGACGACCTGTTGCGTTCCCTGGTGCACCGGAGCCACCTGGGTCAGGTGGTCGAGTTCGCTGATGGCGTCGGCGTCGGCGACGCGCAGCGTGTATCCGCCGCCACCGCCGGAGCGTACCCCGCCAGCCTGCGTCCAGCCGGAAATGATTACGTAGAGGTTGCTGCCCATGGTACTGATGGTTTGTGCGACGGCGTACTGCGCGCCCTGACCGATGGCCATCATCAGCACCACCGATCCAACGCCGATGACCATCCCGAGCATGGTCAGAGCCGTACGCAGGCGGTTGGCGCCCATCGCGTGCCAGGCTTCGCCGAGCATGGCCTTCAGCATGGAGTCTTCTCCGGTTCACTACTCGGGGTGGGAATGTCGCTGATGATCAGGCCATCGAGAAAACGCACCTGACGCCGGGCGTGAGCGGCAATGTCGGGTTCGTGCGTGACTACCACGATGGTGATGCCTTCATCATTGAGTTGCTGGAACAGGCTCATGATCTCTTCGCCGGTATGGCTGTCGAGGTTGCCGGTCGGTTCGTCGGCGAGGATCAGGCTGGGAGAGTTGATCAGCGCCCGGGCGATGGCCACACGCTGCTGCTGGCCTCCCGAGATACGTGCCGGAAATGACCGGGCATAACCCTCGAGGCCGACCTTGGCGAGCATTTCCCGCGCTTGCTGCCGACGGGGCTCGCGTTCGACGTGCGAGTACACCAGGGGCATCGCTACGTTGTCTTCGAGGGTCATGCGCGGCAGCAGGTTGAAGCCCTGAAAGACAAAGCCTATCGTCCGGTTGCGCAGGGTTGCCAATTCGTCGCCGGACAGCTCGGCGACATTGCGCCCGACCAGAAAGTAATCGCCGGAAGTCGCCTTGTCGAGGCAGCCGAGCAGATTCATGAAGGTTGATTTCCCCGATCCCGACGGCCCCATGATGGCCACGTATTCACCGCGCTGGATGGTCAGATCGACGCCGAGCAGCGCCGGGAAGTCTCCGGCGTCCGTCACGTAAACCTTGCCGAGTCCGGCGACGTGAATGACTGACTCTGGCATCAGAACAGCCTCACACCGACACTGCTCGGTTTGCTGGCGGCGACCGGGTTTTCACCTAAAACAATGCGATCCCCGGGTTTGAGATCTCCGCTGGTGACTTCGGAGTTGCGGTTGTCGGTGATGCCGATCTGGATGCTCACCGGCCGGAGATTCTTGCCGTCGACGACATAAACCGTTCCGCTCGTGGTGTCGCGGTTTTTCCCCTTGCCGGCTGGGCGCGAGGTGACGCCATTGCTTTTGTCGTTCGTCGCTTCGGCGGCGTTTTCGGCCGCGTCGGCCGGCTTGAAGCGCAGCGCCGAGTTCGGTACGATCAGTACGTCGTCGCGGCGGGCGACGGCGATATTGACGTAGGCGGTCATTCCCGGCAGCAGGATGAGCTCCGGATTTTCCAGAGAGACACGAACGTTGTAGGTCACCACGTTTTGCAGGACGGTGGCATTCATCCGGATCTGCTGTACCTGTCCGGTAAAGGAACGGTTCGGAAAAGCGTCAACGGTGAAATTCACTTTCTGACCTTCCTTGATCTTGCCCACGTCGGCTTCAGCAAAACTCGAATCGATGCGCATTTCCGAAAGGTCCTGGGCGATCTTGATCAGCGTCGGGGTCTGCAGGCTGGCGGCCACCGTCTGTCCGAGATCGACCACGCGGTCGACGACGATGCCCGAGACCGGTGAGCGAATGACCGCGTAATTCAGATTCACCCGGTCCTTGTCGGCACTGGCTTTCGCCTGCGCGAGTTGCGCCTCGGCCGATTTGCGCGCCTGTACGGCCTGGTCGAGATCCTGGCGTGACACATATTCCTGCTCGAACAGCGCCTTCATGCGCGCTTCGCTGGCTCGCGCCAGATCAAGACTGGTCTGGATGTTGACGACGTTAGCCACCGATTGCCGGGCCTGCGCAGCGAGTAGTGCCGGATCGAGTTCGAGCAGGGCTTGTCCCTTGGTGACCTTGTCGTTGAAGTCGACGTAGAGCTTGGTCACCGTGCCGGAAACCTGCGTCCCGACGTTGACCAGCACGACCGGGTTAAGCGTGCCGTTAGCCGAAACAGTCTGCACGATCTCGCCCTTGTCGACCGTTTGCAGCCGGTAACGCTGTTCCAGCGTCGGGCCGGTGCTGAGAATATAGGCCGTTAGGCCGCCAGCGATCAAGACTATGGCGGAAACGATGATCAGGCTGCGTTTGAGGATCGGTTTCATGGTCGTGTGGAGTCTGCGGCAGGGTTAAGCAAACGGCCGTCGAGGGTGCCGACAGCCTTGGCCAGCGCAGCACGGGAAACATGCCAGTCGAGTGCCGCCTGGATGCGCTGGACGCGCGCCGAGGCCAGCGCACTTTGCGCGTTGAGTACGTCGATGATGGTGCCGACCCCGGCCTTGTAGCGCCCCAGGGCGACCCGTTCGGAAGCTTCGGCGCTGGCCACCAGATCGGTCGCCGTGCGGATCGATTGCGTGGCGGTGATCAGGCTCTGGTACGCGGTCCACACATCGAGGGCCACTTGCAGGCGGATGTTGTCGCGCTGGGCGCTGGCGACATCGACCTTGGCCTGGGCCGAACGCACCCGGTAAGTGGTATCAAAACCGGAAAACAGCGGCGCCGACAGCGTTAGTCCGATGGCATTTCCATGCGTGGTGAAGGTGCTGCCACTGCTTGTCGTGCCTTGCCAGGTCGGGCCGGCTCCGAGTGAAAGCGTCGGCAGACCGGCGCCGCGGGCGACGTCGACGTTGGCGCGGGCGACGCGTACCTGTGCTTCGGCGGCGATCAGATCCGGGCGCCTTTCCCGCGCTTCGGCGATCAGCGCTTCGATATCGCGTTCAAAGGAGGCGTCGGGGCGGGCTTCAGCCAGATCATCGAGGCGAAGCGGCTGATTGGCGTTGAGCCCCATGACGTTGGCCAGCGTTCCGTAGGCCGTCTTGAGCGTGCCCTCGGCCCTGATCCGGTTGAGTACCGCCTGCGACCATGCCGTTTGCGCCTGCAGGCGGTCGGCCGGAGTGCCGGTGCCGACTGTATAGCGCGTTTCAGCAGCGGTCAGACTTTCACGGCTAGCCTTTTCCGACTCCAGTGCGGCCACGACGGCGGCACGCGCGGCCTGGGTGTTGTAGTACGACTGCAGTGCGCTCAAGAAAACGGTCTGCACTGTGGCGTCGAGGGTCGAACTGGCGGCGCTGAGCAATTGGCGGGCGCTTTCCAGGCTCGCTGAACGGGTGCCGAAATCGAGCAGCAGCCAGGAGAGCGTCAGCGAAGCACTGTTCAGCCGGGTCCCGACGTCGTTGGTAATGGTTCGACTGGTCGATGCCTGGCCTGAAAGTCCCGGTAAATAGGGTGCCTGTGCAACACCGACCAGTGCGGCCTGGCTACGGGCGCTAGCCCAGAGTTCATGCGTCCTGGGGTTCTGGCAGAGCGCCAGGTCAACGACTTCGATGACGCCGTAAGTGCTGTTTGATTGCGGTGCCTGGCAGGGAACAAATTGTTCATCAGCCGGCAGGGCAAGGCGCGGCGGCAGGGGCGCCATGGCCTCGGTGTTGAACGGATCGATCGAGCCGAAGGCCAGTGTATTTCCGCTCAAGGCGCTGGCGAGTCCGCCGAGGGTCAGGAACAGTGCGGGTCGCAACCGCCTTGCGCGCTTCGAGAGGGGCGTTATGCCAGGGTTTGGGGCAAACATCGATGGGGGCCGCAAATGATTTTTCCGTTAGTATAGCGGCCTTCATCATTTTCAACGTCACTTCGGCACGGCCAACAACTGGCGCATCATGCCGACAGAAACAGTGGCGCTGCGGCACAAGGCATACTCATCCCCATGGCACTCAAATCAACGATTTGCAAAGTCGATCTCGCGGTTGCGGATATGGATCGCAACGTCTACGAGAATTTCTCGCTGAGGCTGGCGCAGCATCCTTCTGAGAACGAAGCACGGATGATGATTCGCCTGCTGGCCTTCATGATGCACGCCGACGAGCGCCTGGAGTTCGGCAAGGGGTTGTCGACCGATGAAGAACCGGATCTGTGGCTCAAGGATCTGACCGGGGTTATCGACCTCTGGATTTATGTCGGCCAGCTCGACGAACGCTGGTTGCGCAAGGCCTCAGGTCGCGCCAAGCGGGTGGTGGTGATTTCCTACGGCGACCGTGCCGCCGACGTGTGGTGGGAGCAGAGCCGCAAAACGCTGGAAAAACTGCCCAACCTGACGCTCTACCGGATTGACTCGGATGACATGCAGGCGCTGGCCGGATTGGCCAGCCGCTCGATGAGCCTGCAATGCACGATTCAGGAGGGCGAGATGTTGATTACCGGCAGCGGTGATCCGGTACGCGTCGAGCCGACGGTGGTTTGCCGGCAGGGCGGGTGATCTGCTTACTTGGGTGGGTTGCGTAACTCCGCAACCGCCAACTCCGCATTAGCCTTCCTCGCCGCCTCGGCGACTTCCACCGTGACAATCGTCTTGCCAATCGGTGCCAGGGCAATTCCGGCCAGCTTCAGGTGCTGGATGCCGAACGGAATGCCGATGATGGTGACAAAGCTGAACAGCGCTGATACCACGTGCCCGATGGCCAGCCAGACCCCGGCGAAAATGAACCACACGATGTTGCCGATCACTCCCAGATCGCCGGTGCCGATATCGTCCTTCTGATGCAACTCCTTGCGGCTGATGGCTTCGCGGCCGAACGGGAAAAACGTGAATTGGCCAATGACAAAGCATGCTTTGCCCCAGGGAATGCCGATGATCGAGAGATAGGCGATCAGGCCGATCAGCCACCATGCCAATCCCATGAAAACGCCGCCGAGAATAAACCAGAGAAAATTACCGATGGCGCGCATGCAGAATCTCCACAATAAGAGGGGTGAATCGTCGGATTATTGCCAATGCCTACGAGTTCGGCACGAGCGCCGCAACGAGATCGATTTCAACCGAGCCGTTTTTGGGTAACTGGAATACGCCGACCGAGGTGCGCGTATGGGCACCATGAGTACCCAGCAGTGAGTAAAGGATATCCGAGGCGGCGTCGGCGACCTCGCTTTGCCGGGTGAAGTCGGCCGCGCTTTGAACGTACACGGTCAGGCGCAGAACCTTATCGATACGATCCAGCGTACCGAGCGTCTGTTGCAGGATGCCCAAGGCGCGAAGAATGCAAATCTGCGCAGCCCGTTCGGCTTCCTCAAAGGAGGTTTCGGCACCGACTCGGCCGGTGACCACCACGTTTGCACCAATGCGCGGGAGTTGCCCGCTGATATAGATCTCGTCCTTGTGCCGGACGGCGACCTGGTAGTTGTTGACCGCACGAATCTCTTGCTGGAACTCCATGCCGAGTTCTCTGGCCAGTGTCTCGAACTGGATGTCGCGTTGCGAGTGCATCGGTTCAACTCCTTTTCGTGCCGGTTCAAAATCAGAAATTCGCGGTCACCTCGATGGCACCGCGTTCACCCAGATGCGCAGTTTCCGCCCAGCTGTCGATCTGCCAGTCTTCACCGCAAATTGTCAGCCAGTTGATGCCGGTGTTTGGGATCGGGAAATCGCGGCGTTTTTCCAGGGCCATGCCGGTGGCGTGACGGTAAACGAGATCAAGCACGCCGCCGTGCGTGACGATCACAATGGCCTGTCCGGCATGTGCTCTGGCCAGCCGACCAACGCATTCAAGAACGCGTTGCTGATGCTGGCGAATGCTCTCGCCGCCGGGTACTACGTAGTCGGGAAGTCGTTCGCGCAGCGCCCGGGCATCTTCCGGATACACAGCAACGATTTCGCTACGGATCATCCCCTCGCAGCGACCGTAATTGCGTTCGCGCAGTTCGGGGAGAAGGGCGACTGACAGATTTAGCACCTCGCCAATCGGTCTCGCCGTTTGCTGTGCGCGCTGGAGGTCGCTGCTGTAGAGCGCGGCAACCTGCTGGCTAATAAAGTAGTGTGCAGCCTGCTCTGCCTGTGCCAGACCATCCTCGTTCAAGGGCAGATCCTTGTGACCCTGCATGCGCTGTTCGGCATTCCAGGCTGTTTCGCCGTGGCGCACAAAGCAGAGGCGTGTTTTTATGGTTGTCATGACGTGATGCGGTTTGAAAAGAAAGAGAGTGTACCAAGGGCGGCATCTGCCTGCTGCCCTTTGATGGATTTTGTCGCCTGTTTGAAGGGAGAAGCCCTGTTTTGTTATTTATCCGCAACAGGGCAGAGTGGCTATGCTACTCAGGAGGTTTCGGTCAATGCGGTTTCTCGAGATGAAGAACATACGCAATCTTGTTCCCGAAGAAGGCCTTTTCCTTAAAGCCGACCGCACGAACTAGGCGTGTGACCACGCTCCGGCGCTGGAAGTGCGGATCGAAAATGACTTCGGTGATTGATAGCAGCCCGCCGGGGCGCAGTGCCTCGAAGATTTCACGCAGTGCCTTGTCCTGATCCGGAATTTCACCCAGCACAGTGACCAGAACCGCACAATCAAATCGCTCGCGCGGCAGCCGGCCATCGCCCAGCCCGGCGTGCAGGAATTCAACCTGGCCGAGTCCTGCCGCCTCGACCTTTGACTTCGTCCGTTCGAGCATCCCGGTCTGGATATCCATGGCCAGCACGTGGCCCGTGATCCCGACCTTCTGCGCCAAGGGGAGTGTCAGTCGTCCCGGTCCGCAGCCGGCATCGAGAACGCTCATGCCGGGTTCCAGCGCCAGATGCTCGACGATGAAGGCCGCACGATTGGTTTCGGTGAATGGGTTGTCGAGTTCGACCATCCAGCGCAGCCAGGACGGGCAAGGCAGCGATTGGCGACGCGACGCCAGCCGCCAGATGATGGCGACTACAAGGATGGCGATGAGTGTGCCGATGGAAACGGTTTCAGGGGCGGGCATGGATTCGGTCAGCCGCGTTCTCAGGACACCTTGAGGTGGGCAAGCTGCGTCGCCGCCATCGACGGCACAAACTCGACGATCTCGTATTCGGCAATATGCTCCCGATGGAATGGGTCATTCTGCACGATGCGTTCGACCTCGGCCCTCGATTCCGCCTTGGCGAGAATGACCCCGCCCGTCCGCGGCTCCTTGCGCCCGGACAGCAGGAAGTGGCCGGAAACATAGTAGCGTTCCAGGAATTCTCTGTGCTCTGCGACGAAGCGGTCAACTTCGGAGAGTGGTTTAACGTAGTTCAACAAAATGACAAACATGCACGTGTTCCTTGTTTGAAAAAGTAGGAGGCGATCCTGGTTCTGGGTAAACGACCTAATCATTCGCACCCAAAGGGTATTTTCTTTGGTGCGTCATCCTCGCGAAGGCGGGGATCTGACCGAAGGGAATGCAGAGCTAGTTCATGGTTTTCTGGGTTCCCGCCTTCGCGGGAACGACGTATTTAGATTTATTCAGTTCTTCCATTCTTCCAAAGCTGTTGAATCAGCTTGCCAGTTCCTTGTACATCACCAGCGCATCAACATAGCCCAGACGCTGATGGTGGAACGCCTTGGGCAGGGTGCCCACCACCGAGAACCCCAGCTTCTTCCACAGCCGTACTGCCCGTTCGTTGGTGGACGCCACCAGATTGAACTGCATGGCGCGAAAGCCCATGGAGACCGCAACGGCCTGCGAATGCTCGCACATCGCCGAGGCGATGCCCTGACCCTGCGTTTCAGGAGAAACCACGTAGCCGCAGTTGCAGACATGCGAGCCCAGGCCGGTCTGGTTGGGTTTGATGTAGTAGGTGCCGAGGACTCGCCCATCTTCAGCGCAGGCGACAAAAGTGGCTGTAGGGTTTTCGATCCAGGCCGTGTGGATTTCGGCTTCCGTGCTTTGTGGCGAGTAGGCATAGGTGTCGCCAGTGGCAAACGTCGGGTGCAGGAAGGACCAGAGGGCGGGCCAGTCGGTTTCAGAGTATGGGCGGATGGTTGGCATAGGGAAGGTCGGGTGAATCGGTAGGTCGTGCTCAGCAGTCATAATCCGAATGGGATTAAACGATTTATCCTGCACTTTAACAAGTCACGCTACTGATCTTGTTTCGAGCCTCACAGCGTATACTTGCCGCTTTCCGTTTCATAGGATTCTTTCGCATCATGGTCAATACACTTCCCCTCGAGATCGTTGCAACCGAATTGGCGCGGCTGCGTGCCGGTAATCCGCTGGTGCATCTGCTGACCAATGAGGTGGTGCAGGAAATCACCGCCAATGTGTTGCTGGCAGTGGGTGCTTCTCCGGCAATGATTGTTGCGGAGGAAGAGGCGGCGGCGTTTGCGGCCATTTCGGGTGCGCTGCTGGTCAATGTCGGTACGCTGTATCCAGCGCGGCTGGCGGTGATGCAGCAGGCGGTGGCGGCGGCCAATCAGGCCGGTGTGCCGTGGACGCTCGATCCGGTGGCGGTGGGTGTGCTCGATTACCGCACACAGGCGTGCCGCGAATTCATCACGCAAAAACCGGCGGCAATTCGCGGCAATGCGTCGGAGATTCTGGCACTAGCCGGGTTTTCCGGCAGCGGGCGCGGTGTCGATTCGACTGCAGACTCCAATGCCGCTGTTGAGGCGGCCGAACAACTGGCGCGTTCTACCGGCGCGATTGTCGCGGTGACCGGCGAGACCGATTTCATTACCGACGGCACGACGACCTGGGCGACGCCGTGGGGCAATCCGATGATGACGCGCGTGGTTGGCACCGGGTGTGCGCTGTCGGCGCTGGTTGCGGCCTTTACGGCGCAGGCGCCGAATCACCTGAATGCGGTGGCGGCGGCCTGTGCCGTGGCCGGGCTGTGCGGCGAGCGGGCCGTGGCCAGCAGCCACGGGCCAGGCTCGTTCAAGGCAGCCTTCCTCGATGCGCTGTATCTGCTGAGTCCGGAAAAATTGCGCGAGCAGGCGGCATGAAGCTGAATCCCATCGATCTTTCGCTGTATTTGGTGCTCGATCCCGATCTGTGCGGCAGCCAGGCCGAGATGGTGCGCACGGCGCGGCTGGCCGCCGAGAACGGCGCGACAGTCGTGCAACTGCGTGCGCCGAACTGGAAGAAACGCCAATGGCTGGAAACCGCGCGTGAACTGAAGACGGTGCTGGCGCCCTTCGGCGTGCCGTTGATCATCAACGATCAGGTGGATGTGGCGCTGGCCGTAGATGCCGATGGCGTGCATGTCGGGCAGGCTGATCTGCCAGTGGCCGAAACGCGTCGCCTGATCGGGCCGCACAAGATTCTCGGCCTGTCGGTGTCGAATGTGGTCCAACTCGCGGCGGTGCCCGAGGGCGTTGATTATCTCGGCATCGGCCCGGCGTATCCGACCGGGACCAAGCTCGATGCGGCGACAGTTCTAAGTTTGGCGCAATTCGGCGAGTTGGTGTCGGAGTCGCGCTGGCCGGTAGTGGCCATCGGCGGCATCAGCGTGAACAATTGCGCGCCGCTGTTTGCGGCGGGGGCGAAAGGCGTCGCGGTGGTTTCGGCGATTTGCGGACAGGGGGATCCGGGGAAGGCGACAGCTATTTTGCGAGACAAGATACTGTCGGTTTAAACGGGTATTCCCGCTAAGTTAATCGTCATTCCCGCGCAGGCGGGAATCCAGTACGTTGATTTTCTGGATCCCCGCCTGCGCGGGGATGACGAAGTTGGATAGACTTCAGGCGACTTAGTTAGCTTCTCGAGCTTCCGGATACAGCCCACGTGTCCTGGCAAACAGCCGCGCCAGCCCGAGAATGGCGTCGATATTCGGAGTTTTCATGCCGAAGTGCTGCCCGATTTCCTGCGCCGCGCCGACGATGCTGTCGAGTTCGATGGCGCGGCCGGCTTCCACATCCTGCAGCATCGAGGTCTTGAACGAACCCAGCTTGCGTGTGATGGCGTGCCGGTCTTCCGGCTGCTGGGTGATGTGGCAGCCGATGCGTTCGCCAACAGCTGCCGCTTCACGCATCGCCGTCGAGCAGAATTCGCTGACCAGCGGGTCGCCTAGCAGACGGTCGATGGTCGCGCCGGTGATCGCCGAGACCGGGTTCATCGTCAGGTTGCCCCACAGCTTGTACCAGATGTCGTAGCGGACGTTGGTCGATAGTTTGATCTCGAAGCCGGCCTGCGTGAGGAGATTGGCAATCATTTCCAGACGCGGCGAAGTGCCTCCCGCCGCTTCGCCGATGATCAGTTCCTTACCCATTGCATGCTTGACCAGCCCCGGTTCCGGGCAACTGGCGCCGACATGGACGACGCAGCCGAGCGTCTGCTTGACCGGAAGGCTCTCGGCGATCACGCCCTGCGGGTCAACACTCTTCAGGGCAAAAGGGGAATAGGGTCCATCGACCAGACAAAACCACCACGGCACGCCATTCATCGTCGGCAGGATCACCGTCTGCGGTCCGATCAGCGGGCGCAGGGCCGGGGCGAGTGCGGGCAGTGCCGGCCCCTTGACCGCGATGACCAGAAAATCCTGAACGCCGAGTTCTGTCGCGTTGTCGCTGGCCGTGGCCGGGGAGTTATGGCTGCCTTCACTGTCCTGAAGCCGCCAGCCGTGTTGGCGTAGGGCGGCAAGGGTGTCGCCGCGCGCCAGGGCAGAGACTTCCGCCTGACCGGAGAGTGCCAGGCGGGCGCCGATAAAGCCGCCGATCGCTCCAGCGCCGACAATACAGATTTTCATGTGTGCTTTCTTTACTTGAAAAACATTGAATTGTCCGTCATACCCGCACCCCAAGAGTACTTCTTCAGGATGGCTTCGCCTTACCTTCAGGGCGCGTAAGCGGGGATCCAGAAAATTAACACACTGGCTCTGCACTCCCTTCGGCTGGATTCCCGGCCCTGCACTTCCTTCGGTCGCCTGCGCGGGAATGACGAAATTTATCCGATCAGCGTTTTTGCTGCTGCCGCATCATTTCCTGCATCTTCGGATCTTTCATCATCTCGTTGAGGTTGATGTTGCCCATATTCGGCATGATCACGTCACCGGGTTTCTGGCCGGGTTTGCAGGGGCCGAGCCAGCGTGCTTCCTGGGTCATGTTCGATTCGCTCATGCCGTACATCGGCGGGCTGAAGCGGGTCTTCATCGTGCCTTTGTAGCTGGAGTCGAATGAGCCTTCGAAGACGCCGTCGGTCGTCGCCGTTGTGCCTTCCGTTTTGCAGACGGTGTGGACGGTCACCTTGTTACCCGAGGGCTTGATGTCCATGACGCTGCAGTCCTGTTTATGCTCCTTGGCTTTCTGCTGCATGATGTTGTCGGTGTTCTGGTCGATGCACTGCTGCATTGGGCCCATATTGGGCGCGCCTTCCATGCGCATGCTGATTTCCCACAGGCCGGCCTTGCGCTTCGGCATGTCGGCGGCCAGTGCACTGTTGGCCAGAGTGGCCGCGGTGAGGGCGAGAATCAGCCAGGAAAAACTGCAGTGAACACGGTGACGAATAGTCATGACGGCTCCTTGGGTTGAAAGGCAGATTAAAAGTTTACAACGCTCGGATCGAGAATAATAAACCTGACTCGATTAATTAAACAATTTGCCAAAACCGTCGCCCATTCCTTTGGCCGTTCCACTGCCGATGCTGCCGACGCCCTTGGCTAACCCCTCGATACTGAGCCCCAGTGAGCTGGCCATCGACGCGCCGATGCGGGTGGCAAGTTTGTCATTGAGCGAGAACTTCGGATCGTTGATGTCGCCGTCAAGAATAAATTTGATGGGGATTGTTCCGTCACGGTTTTGCATCGTCGAAATGACGGCGTTGCGTGGCATCCCCATGAACCGGGCCGACGTGGAAGTCGACTGCAGTTCAAGATCGCTGATCGTCAGCGTGCCGGGAGCGTGCAGTTTTCCCTGGCGCACCGACGAATTGAGGTCGAGATCAAGCAAGCCCTTCTTGACTCCGGTCTCGCCGGCTTTCAGCAGATAGGGCTGGAAGGCAACCAGATCAATCCCGCGCAGTCGGGTGCTGAGGCCGGATTCCTTGTTCGCCAGTTCGGCTGAGCCGGAAAGGGTTATTTTTCCGTCCTGCCGCACGCCCTTGTGAATACCGGTCAGGTCGATGGTGGTCTGGCCGCTGAGATCGGGCAGGCGGATTTTCCGGATGGATGCATTAATCTGTTCAATGCGAATCTTTTGCGCCGACTGGCGGATTGAGGCATCGTAGAATTCGATGATGCCATTGACCAGTTCAATGTTACCGATAGTGATGGGCGTGCTCTGGGTGCTGCTGCCCGCATTTTTTCCAGAAGACTCGAGCAGGCTGGGAAGGACTCTCATCTGCCCATCCTTGGTGCGTAACAATGCAATATAGGCGCCTTCGATACGGATGGTTTGCACTGACAGCTGAGCGAAGAGTAATTCCAGGAACGAAGGTTCGATCAGGATGCGTTCTGCGCGTAACTGATCTTCGGCGGGCCAGGGTTTCTCCGTCGCTGGCGGAGCCTTGATGCGGAGGCCAATAATTTCGATGCCGCTCAGTCCGATATTGATTTCCTTAACTTCGCCCAGTGGGCCGAGTGACTTTTCAATCCGTCCTTTGAGGGCGTGGATGGTGAATTGAAATGAAGCGAAAACGGCAATAACCAGGCCGACGAGGCTGCAGCCAATGATCAGTTTCCAGGGAAGTTTGCGGGTTGCCATAATCGATCTTTATAGATTTTTGTGATGTCGGAGCGGTTTTCCCGAGCTCAATAAGGTTGAATTATGCCTTTCAAGGCGTTGATTGTTGAACAACTTTTTGGGCAGATCGGTCAAATATGTTCTATGATTAGGATGTCGGGGATGCATGCTCCCTGTACAGGAGGACAAAGTCATGGAAGTTGGATCAGTATCTTCAAGTCTCGGATCCGCTCTGAATGCTCAGGCGCAAGTGCGTTCGCGCCAGCCGGAACCCGAGCCGCAGACGCAACAGTCGCAACAAACCCAGCAGTCCCAGGGTGCACAGCAAGCGCAGGGAAGTCAGTCGTCGCAAGAGAACGAAGCGGCTGATCGCGTACGCGCCGAGGCCGAGAAAAGCCGCCCGTCGGTCAATACCAACGGACAGGTTGTGGGAACTCGGGTTAATACGACGGCCTGAATACCGCTGGCGCTGCAAATCACTGGTCTATGAATTCCAGCGGGCTTACTGGACGTGTGTTTGCGACCAGATGATGCCGCTGATGATGGCGGCAATCGACAGCACGATCAGTCCGGCGCGAACGGTGGCGTAGACTCTGGGGTTGTCGCTACGATCAGCCAGCGAAAAGAGGTGCAGCGCTCCCCACGTGACGGCAGACCCCGCCAGCAGTGAAACCCCGATGACCTGCATTTCAGTCACGTTAAGTGACAACAGTCGACCATCCCGCCAAGGGACAGAGACGAAAACCCCAAAGAACCACAACAGGCCACAACTGCCTGCTGCACAGATGGCGGCGACGGTACGGGTGATCCAGCTTTCCATGAGGTTTCCTCGGGTAAAGGGCGGGTGTCAGACGGGTTGTACGGTGGGGCCAAAGCGGCCGTGCAATTCATCGAGGTTCAGTTCGTGCAGGATAGTGTCGAGCCGTTCCTGCGCATTGCGGCGCGGTTGCCCGGTGTGCCGGGCAATGATCAGTTCATTTTTCATCGAATGTTCCCAGCCGACGAGTTCAGTGACCGTCACCTGGTAGCCATGGGCTTCAAGTTGCAGGCAGCGCAGGGCGTTGGTTAGCTGGCTGCCGAATTCGCGGGTATGGATCGGATGGCGCCAGAGTTCCGAGAGCGGTGTCTTGGCGAACGAAGCGTTCTTGTTTTGACGCAGAACGCCGGCGACTTCGGCCTGACAGCAGGGCACCAGGACCATGAATTTGGCCTTCTTTTGCAGGGCAAAGCGGATCGCGTCGTCGGTCGCCGTATCGCAGGCGTGCAGCGCAGTGACGACGTCAATTTGCTCGGGCAGCGCTGGTGAGCTGATCGATTCTTCGACCGTCAAATTGAGAAAGCTCATACGCTCAAAATTCAGGCGCTGCGCGAGTTCAACCGATTTGACGACGAGCTCTGGACGCGTTTCGATGCCGTAGATATGGCCGTTGTCACGGGCCTTGAAAAACAGGTCGTAGAGGATGAAGCCGAGATAGGACTTGCCTGCGCCATGGTCGGCCAGCGTCAGAGTAGTCGAGCTTTCCTGTACTTCGGCGAGCAAGGGTTCGATGAAGTTGAACAGGTGATAGACCTGCTTGAGCTTGCGTCGGCTGTCCTGATTGAGCTTGCCGTCGCGCGTCAGGATATGCAGTTCCTTGAGCAGTTCGACGGACTGTTTGGGACGGATTTCCGGGGGCAGGGGAGGTGCGGTTTTTTTCATGAGCCGTCCATTTTAGTCGCAAAGAGTTGAAATGCCACGTGAAATGCCCTGACTAATGGGATAATGATCGACTTTTCCTCGTTTCGGTTTCTTATGGCAATTCAGTGGTATCCCGGTCACATGACCTCGGCACGCAAGAAGGCGGCCGAAACGATGGCGTCAATCGATGTGGTGATTGAGGTGGTCGACGCACGTCTGCCCGAAGCCAGCACCAACCCGATCGTGCACGAATTGCGCCTGTTTCGCCAGCGCCCGTGTCTCAAGGTGTTGAACAAATCCGATCTGGCCGATCCCGAAGCCACCAAGGCCTGGATTGCCTATTACAACCGTCAGCACGGTGTGAAGGCGGTGGCCATTACCAGCAAGAACAAGGGCGAAGTCGCGCGGCTGCCGTCGCTGTGTCAAAGTCTGGCGCCGCACCGTAACGACAACGTCAAGCCTTTGCGCATGATGATCATGGGCATTCCCAACGTCGGCAAATCAACGCTGATGAATGCGCTGGTCAAGCGCAAGATCGCCAAGGTCGGCGACGAGCCGGCGGTGACCAAGTCGCAGCAGGTCCATCAGATCAGCGTTCGTCATTCGATCATCGACACGCCGGGGCTGATGTGGCCGAAGATCGAACATGAGAGCGACGGCTGGATGCTCGCCGCGAGCCATGCCATCGGGCGCAATGCGATCATCGACGAGGAGGTCGCGGTATTTCTCGCTGGACTTCTGCTCAAGCATTATCCGGCGCGCTTGTCGGAGCGCTATGGTTTTCCGGTAGACGGCATCGATGCCGTATCCGTGGTCGAAGGCGTGGCGCGGAGACGAGCATTGATCATGCGTGGCGGAGAACCCGATTTTGAAAAAGCCTCAATGGTTCTGCTGCAGGATTACCGCGACGGCAAGCTCGGGCGGATCAGCCTGGAAACGCCTGAATCGCGCCGGGTGATGCTGAGCACCAAGCCGGAAAAGAAGGAAAGCCACGCCGAAGAACCTGAAGCGTAGGCTTACTGCTGTTCCGACTGAGACTGCGATGTATTGGGTTGCGGTTTGACCAGATACTGCTTGACCAGGGGGACGATCGTATTCTTGACGTACAGGGCGCCCATGCTCAGTACGGCGCCCCAGAAAATCAGCTGAAGGATGAAACCGATGGCGTTGCGCTGCTGTCGACTGATCTTTTTTCCCGGATCGGTCGCACCGCAACGGGGGCAGGCCAGCGCCGAGGTATCCACCTGGTGTGCACACGCACGGCACGGCACGAGCGACATTACGTTATCCTTGCTGAAATGATTTGCCGATTATAGTCGGTCAGCCACCGATCAGGCTATGGTGCTGACCCTCTGCCGGCGAATGAAACTCCTGTCTGACGATTGAAAGAGCGCCCCATGACTGACCGACTGACCGAACTGGAAATCAAGACCAGCCTCAACGAAGACCTGCTGGAGGAATTGAACCGCACGGTATTCAAGCAGCAACAGCAGATTGACATGCTGCAGGAACAGCTGCGTTTTCTCTACGGGAAAATCCAGAGCAGTAGTGAGAGTTCCGAACCGGCGGATTCATTCAGCTTACGCGACGAAATTCCACCGCACTACTGAGCTCTGCGAATAAAAGGACAACACCATGGCAGTGATTCGCATCGATGAACCGCGCGTCAAACCGAAAACTCCGCCCAAGGGGTTTGCCCTCTTTGCCCTCGGATTCCGGCCCTTTTTCTTCGTTGGCGCGCTGTTGGCGGCACTCTGGTTGCCTCTGTGGATCGCCCTGCTCAGTGGGGCGCTGACATTCTCCCCGGTTTTTCCGGGGATGCTCTGGCATGGTCATGAAATGCTTTTCGGTTTTGCGGCGGCGATCATCAGCGGTTTTCTGCTGACTGCGGTCAAGAACTGGACCGGTCTGGCGACGCCTAAGGGCAAGCCGCTGGCCGCGCTGGTGGTCTTGTGGCTGCTCGGTCGAGTGGCCATGCTGGGCGACATGCCGGTGGTGGCCGCGGTGCTGGACATCAGTTTTCTGCCGGTCGTCGGCGTAGTACTGGCGCGGATACTGATTCGCGCCAATAGCCGGCGCAACTATTTTGTCCCGCTATTGCTGCTGGCCCTGGCGCTGGCCAACGGCCTGACCCATGCCGGCGCGCACGGCTGGCTGGAGGTTTCGCCGCTGCTCGGCTTGCACCTGGCCGTGGCGCTGATTACCGTGCTCGAAACGGTCATCGCCGGTCGCATTGTGCCGGGTTTTACCGCCAACGCCTTGCGTACGGTTCCCTGGCGCAACACGGCGGTTGATCGTCTGGCCATCGCTTCAACGGCGGTTGCTTTTCTGCTCTGGGCAATCAATGCCGCGCCGCTGGTGACCGGTGTTGTTGCGGCGCTGGCGTTCAGCGGTCAAGCCATCCGGGTATGGGGCTGGCGCCCGTTGGCCACCGCCCGTACTCCCTTGCTGTGGATCCTGCATGTGTCGCACGGCTGGATACTGTTTGCACTACTCGTTCTGGCGCTGGCCGGGCTCGGCCTGTGCGAATCAACTCCGGTACTGCACTTGTTGACCGTCGGTGCGACCGGCGGACTGATCATCGGCATGATCACCCGCACCGCGCTCGGTCACACCGGACGGCTGCTCCAGTCCGGCGTGCTGGAAACAAGCTGTTATGTACTCCTGCAATGCGCCGTTATCCTGCGTGTGCTGCCGCTGTTCGGCTTGGTCACCAACGTCTATCTGCCCTTGCTGTGGGGGGCTGCACTGGTCTGGTCTGCCTGTTTCACACTTTATCTGTGGAAATTCGTGCCGATCCTGATGCGTCCGCGTCCCGATGGAAATCCGGGCTGACGGTGTCCAAAGAACAGTTGTGCTTTCTCTACGGGAATTTGCTGGTTGGTGCGTCGTCGGGGAGCAAGATAAACCTCGCAGTTGTCGTGACGAGATTCGGCGGCATTGGTTGATATAAGCCGTGTACATTTTCAGGAAGAATGGTCTAAGCTGACGATCCGTAACCAAAGACCATAAATGATGGAAGGCACGCCGATGACTATTGACTCGACATGGCTGTCGGTACGGCAATCTGCGAAAGTCCCAAGGACGCCGGGGGGGCATGCAGAAACTGCCTTACGCAGCAAAGGGGCGCTTTACTTGTTCTGTACTATTCGTGACTATTGTGTGGTCATCGCCCTGTTGTTGTCGTGTACTGTTCAAGCGGCAGGAACGCTGGATAAAGTTGCTCAATCCGGTTCCATTTCGCTGGGCTATCGAACAACGTCGCTGCCACTTTCCTATCTTGACGCGGACAAACGGCCGATTGGTTATTCAATTGATATTTGCCAAAAAATTGTCGAGGCAGTTAAGCGCGAGCTGAATCGTCGCGATATTGCGGTTAAGTTTTCCGAGGTTAGCTCAGCAACGCGCATGAATGCGCTGATTGCCGGTGAGATCGACCTTGAGTGCGGCTCGAGTTCGGTCACGGCCGAGCGACTGAAACTGGTTTCATTTTCAACACCCACGTTCATTACTGCAGTACGCATGATTGTGCGCGAGGGAAGCGGAATTAAATCGATTTCAAATCTCACAAAAAAAACAGTGGTTACCACCAAGGGAACAACCAGCGAAAAGCTGTTCAATGATCTGAATCAGGTCAGATCATTGGGTTCGAGTTTTGTGCTTGCCAAGGACCATGCCGAGTCCTTCGCAATGCTCGAATCGGGGAAGGCGGATGCTTTTATTATGGACGATGTTCTTGTTTACAGTCTTCGTGCGTCGGCAAAAGATCCGACACAATTCACCATTGCGCGCGATGCACTGTCCCTCGAACCCATCGCGATCATGTTGCGCAAGGATGATCCGGCGTTCAGTAAAGTGGTCGATGCCGAAGTGAACCGTCTCATCACTCAGGGTGAGATGAAGGCGATCTACCACAAGTGGTTCGAGTCGCCGATTCCGCCGAGTCAGATCAATCTTAATATGCCGACATCGTACATGATGAATGAGCATTTCAAGGCACCAAAATCTTGGCAAACCTATTGAAATAGGGTGTGTGTGCCTACTCTATGGAAGAGAAGAGGCGTTTTCGCTGATTTTCATCCTGGCGAAAAAACCTTCTTCGCAGGCTACGTCCCGACTTGTTCTCGGGAATGAAATACGGAAGCGCTTGGCTAACCTAGACCTTGGTCAGTATGAGTGTTTTCTTGAGTCGGCCGATGACGTGCATTTCACACGGCTTGCAGTCAAAGCGCAGGGTTAGCTTTTCGTTGCCGTTGATCAGGACCATCGGATCGGGGCGAATGCCTTTGACCTGTTTGGGGCAGAGGTTGAAGCTGAAACGCAGGCAGTGCTTGGTGATCATCAGTGAGACGTCGCCTTTTTCCTCGTGGCACTCGTAGGCCGGTTCGATGACGCTGACGCCGTGCCTGGCGTAGAAATTTCGTGCCTTCTCATTGAAGACATTACCCAGGTAACTCAGCATGTCTTCCGGGTAGTGCGCGGGAGGCTCAAGCGCAGCGAGGCGTTGCGGGCGTTGGTAGGCGGCGGCTCGTGCGGCATCGAGGGCGTCGACGGCAGCGCGGCGCAGGGCGTTGAGCGCCGAAGCGGGGATGAACCAGGCGGTGTCGGTGGCTAGCTCAATCGTTTCGGCGTGGTAGATCGTGCTGCCGAGCTTGCCGAGGTTTTCGCGCAGCGTGCCCAGCGCGCGCTCGGCGTTCTGCGCGGGTTCCTTGGCGTGGGGCAGCGATGCCGTCGCGCTGATGCCTTTGTCGTCGCTGAGGTGCAGGGCAAAGCCGTCAGGCGTTTCCGCAAAGCGCAACTGTAGCGGGATGCGTCGCTCGGCGGAATCTTTTTCCAGCTGGCGTTCGAATTCCTGATCGTGATTGCGGTAGATCGTCGTCCCGACCTTCAGATCGGCCGGCAGTTTTCCGTCGCTGAGCGTCGGTGACAGGCGGAAGCCGGCGCCAGCCGGTTCGGCCAGATTGACGCGAACGCCGGTGAGTTCGTTGGCGGCGGTGAAGTAGGCGATGCCGTCGCCGTTGTGCAGTGGCGTGCTGCTGCTGACGTCGAAACTGCTGCGCCCGAGCCGGGTCACTTCACCGATACGTTCGCCGACAAACTTCGGTGAATCGAAAGCGCCGACGTCGACGTGGCGGTCATTGAAGAAGTAGTCGGTCGAGCCGCGATTGAAGGTTTTATCGGGTTGCGGGGTGAAGCGGATGGTGCTGTGCCCCGAGGAACTGCGCTCGAGGTCAGCCCGGTTGGCGAGGATCGCATCGAGTTGCTGGCGATAGTAAGCGGTGATGTTTTTGACGTAGGACAGGTCTTTCAGCCGCCCTTCGATCTTGAACGAGCGGATGCCGGCGTCGATCAGTGCGCCGAGGTTGCCGCTCTGGTTATTGTCTTTCAGCGACAGCAGGTGCTTGTCCTGGGCAATGATCTGGCCATCCTGCTCGGCCAGCGAGTAGGGCAGGCGGCAGGCTTGCGAGCAGTCGCCGCGGTTGGCGCTGCGTCCGGTCTGGGCGTGGCTGATGTTGCACAGGCCGCTGTAGCTGACGCAAAGTGCGCCATGCACGAAGAATTCGAGTGTCGAAGCGGTGTTAGCGGCGATGGCCTGAATCTGTTGTAGTGAGAGCTCACGCGCCAGAACCATCTGCGAAAAACCGACGTCCTCGAGAAAACGAGCCTTTTCCGGCGTGCGAATGTCGGCCTGGGTGCTGGCGTGCAACTGGATCGGGGGCAGGTCGAGTTCGAGCAGGCCCATGTCCTGAACGATCAGCGCGTCAGCGCCGGCTTCGTAAACTTGCCAGATCAGCTTGCGGGCCTCTTCAAGCTCGTCGTCGCGAAGAATGGTATTGAGCGCCACCAGCACCCGGGCATTGAAGCGATGGGCGAAAACGGCCAGCCGTTCGATGTCGGCCACCGGGTTGCCGGCATTGGCACGGGCGCCGAAAGCCGGACCGCCGATATACACCGCATCGGCGCCATGGACGATGGCGGCGATGCCGAAATCGGCGTTTTTGGCCGGTGAAAGGAGCTCAAGAGCGTGATGAGGGTGGGGCATGGAAGTCGATCTAAGCAAGGGGGGCTATTGTAAGCTATTGATAACGAAGCATCATGTAAATGCTGCAGTGATCAGAATAAGGTTTTTCCAGTTTCTCTATGACTTTTGTCAACCGTCGGCAGGAAGGCGCGTTATTAGGCTCATGGTGGTCATCCACCGAACCAAACGGAGTTGAAAATGGGTAGCTTGAGTACCGAATCATTTGACGAGTTTCTGGATTCATTAAAACAGGCCGGTGTGGCCATCAGCAACGAACGCGAATTGCGTGAGCGCCTGGCAGAAGCGCAGCGCTGGCGCTTTGCCTTCACCACCCTGGCTTCCAATGGTCGCCCATTGGGTATCCGCTTCCAGGATCACAGCGCCGGCGTGAATGCCGAAGTGATTCGCCGCGCTTTCGCCCAATTCGACTTCCCGGAAAGCATGGAAGTTGCATTTGCCGCCAGTCTGCGCGCAGAGCACTGATCTGAAAATAACCGATCGGAATCCGGGGCTCCGGGTTTCGGATAAGCTAAAAGAGAAGGCCCGCTGGATAGCGGGCCTTTTTTCGTCCAGGCTTTCCTTCTAGCGCGTGATCGGCTTGTAGCGAATCCGCTTCGGCTTGGCGCCTTCTTCACCGAGGCGTTTCTTCTTGTCAGCTTCGTATTCCTGGTAGTTGCCGTTGAAGAAGCTCCACTGCGATTCGCCTTCGCAGGCCAGGATGTGCGTACAGATGCGGTCGAGGAACCAGCGGTCGTGGGAGATGACCATGACGCTGCCGGCGAATTCGAGCAGCGCGTCTTCCAGAGCCCGCAGGGTTTCCACGTCGAGGTCGTTTGACGGTTCGTCCAGCAGCAGGACGTTACCGCCGGCAATCAGCGTCTTGGCCATGTGCAGCCGGCCGCGTTCGCCGCCGGACAACTGGCCAACGAACTTCTGCTGGTCGCCGCCCTTGAAGTTGAAGCGGCCGATGTAGGCGCGGGCCGGGGTTTCGTAGCGGCCGACAGTGAGAATCTCGGCGCCGCCGGAAATCTCGTCAAAGACCGTCTTGGTGCCGTCGAGGCAGTCGCGGCTCTGGTCGACATAGGCCAGTTTCACTGTGTCGCCGATCACGACTTCGCCCGAGTCGGGTTGCTCCTGGCCGGTCAGCATGCGGAACAGCGTTGATTTGCCGGCGCCGTTCGGGCCGATGATGCCGACGATGGCGCCCGGCGGAACGGTGAACGAGAGCTTATCGATCAGCAGGCGGTCGCCGAAGGCCTTGGTGACTTCGTTAAACTCGATGACCTTGTTGCCGAGCCGTTCGCCGACCGGGATGAAAATTTCATGCGTTTCGTTGCGCGTCTGGTAGTCGAGGCTCGACAGTTCCTCGAAGCGCGACAGGCGGGCCTTGCTCTTGGCCTGGCGGGCTTTGGGGTTCTGGCGCACCCATTCGAGTTCCTGCTTCATCGCCTTCATGTGCGCGTCGACCTGCTTGTTCTCGGTTTCCAGCCGCGCTTCTTTCTGCTCCAGCCACGACGAGTAGTTGCCCTTCCACGGGATGCCGCATCCACGGTCGAGTTCGAGAATCCATTCGGCGGCGTTGTCGAGGAAGTAGCGGTCGTGGGTGACGGCGACGACGGTGCCGGGGAAACGCACCAGAAACTGCTCGAGCCATTCGACCGATTCAGCATCAAGGTGGTTGGTTGGTTCGTCGAGCAGCAGCATGTCGGGTCGGGAGAGCAGCAGCTTGCACAAAGCGACGCGGCGTTTTTCACCACCGGAAAGGTTCTTGATCGATGCATCCCAGGGCGGCAGGCGCAGGGCGTCGGCGGCGATTTCCATCTGGTTCTCGGTGTCCGACCCTGAGGTGGCGATGATCGCTTCGAGTCGCGCCTGTTCTTCGGCCAGCTTGTCGAAGTCGGCATCTTCCTCCGCGTAGGCCGCATACACGGCTTCCAGCTTGGCGTGGGCTTCCATGACTTCGCCCATGCCGCTTTCGACTTCCTGGCGCACGCTCATTTCCGGGTCGAGCTGCGGTTCCTGCGGCAGATAGCCGATCTTGATCCCGGCCAGATGCTGGACCTCGCCATCGTATTCCTTGTCGACATTGGCCATGATGCGCAGCACCGTCGATTTTCCCGAACCGTTGAGGCCGAGCAGGCCGATCTTGGCGCCGGGGAAGAAGGACAGGGAGATGTCCTTGATGATTTGCCGCTTGGGCGGGACGATCTTGCTGACGCGCAGCATCGACATTACGTATTGAGCCATGGCGAGGGTCTTGTTCTATGTTGGGGAAATGGAACAGCGCGCAGGACGGAAACCGGCCTGCGGCCAAAGAGTGAGAGTTTACCCGAGTGGGGACGGTTTTGTCCCTGTGATGCGTACGCTCAGATGCGGATGGTTTCGTCGAGAGTGATATCGACCATCAGGTCATTGGACAGGTGTTCGAGTTCTGCTGTCAGTTCGCGTGCGTCAAGCAGGGGAGAGGCGGTGAGCTCTGCCGTGGCGTGAAACAGTACGGCTGCCGACATCGGGGCGCTGCTGGTATGGGTGACCAGCGATTCGACGTTAATCGAATGCTGAGCCAGGACCTGCATGACTTCGCGCACAATGCCGATGCGATCGTGTCCGACCAGCGAGAGTTTCAGCAATCGGCGTCCGGTCACCGCTTCGGCATCGGTTTCCGAATCTTCAGAAGTAATGCGCAAGCCGGGCAGGTCAGCCAGTTTTTCCTTGAGCCCGGTGATCCGCTCTTCGGCAATGCTGACGCAGACGATGCCGGCAAACTTTCCGGCCAGGTGTGACATGGAAGATTCGAGCCAGTTGCCCTCGTGCTGGCTGATGGCCGTGGCCAGTTGTTCAACGAGACCCGGTCGGTCGTCGCCAATCACGGTGAGAACGAGCGAAACTGTGCGCTTACCCATGATCCCCTCCTTGTTTGTTTAATGCGCTTATTGTAATCCTCAGTGCCATGGGGATCAGTCCTGTTCGGATTCCAGGTGCAGGATCAGCTGATTCTCGCTGACTTTGTCTCCGCCCGCGATAAATACGGCGACAACTCGCCCGGCCTGGGGAGAGGGTATGTCAAGGGCGATTTTTCCGGTTTCCAGCACAATCAGGACGTCGTCACAGGCGACGGTGTCGCCCGGTGCGACCAGCACGTCATCGACGCTGATTTCGCCACTGCCGCAGTTGCCGCAGGATTCCCAGCATTCGGGGTATTTGGGAAGCCGTACTTCGATGATTCTGCTCATGGTGTTCTGATGGTGTGAAAAAGGGCATCGTACCTGTCGGGAAGAGCCTGCGCCACAGATATAAACTTGATTCTAAACTGGTCAAGCTATTTTCCTGTGCAGAGCTGATTGAAAAAGATCGCCTGTGCCAAAAATGCTAGAATCACATTCCTATGAGAACATGGCCCAGAGTGGGTTACTGCCAGCGAATGATGAGCATATGAATTGGGTTGATTTTGTTTCGCGGATGGAATTTGTTGGCTATCGCGCTGGTCACTATCTGACGGTCAGTTTTATTGACGATCCAGCTTGGCTGGCGTTTGTTTTTTGCTAGTTGATGCTTAAGAATCAGCATGAGAAGTTTACTTAAATGACTACGGATACTATGAATCAGGATTCTGCACCTGACGTAAGCGTTGATAAGAAAGGTCAGGAGCTCAACGCCCAGCGCTTTAAAATGCTCGAAGATATTGCGCGTGAACTTTCCGGGAATGTGGTTTTCCCGACCCATTTCGATGCGGCGTTCCGCCTGCGCCGGGAATTGCAGAATCCTGATGTTCCGATTGCACGTGTCGCCAAGATTGTCAGCCTGGAGCCGCTGATTGCCACCCGCTTGATGAATCTGGCCGGTTCGGCACTCTATAGCCCCGACGGAAAACCGGCGCGTGACCTGCATTCGGCGATCACTCGGCTGGGTCTTGAAGTGGTACGCACCACCTCGCTGGCCATCGCCATGAATCAGCTGATGCGCTCCAAGGAAATGGCGGTGTTCAGCGATTTTGCCCACGTCCTCTGGGATCATTCCCTGAAAACGGCGGCGGCGACTTTTACATTGGCGCGCAAGTACACCCGGATTCGACCCGAAGAGGCCATGCTGGCCGGGTTGGTACATGATCTTGGTGCGTTCTACATGATCTACCGAGCGGCCCAGTATCCCGAGTTGCGTGTTCGTCCCGACAGCGTCAAGTTCCTCATTCTGCAGTGGCACGAAAGCATTGGCGTGACGCTGCTCAGTTCGCTGGGGATCTCTGAAGAGATCATCAATGCTACCGTCGACCATGATCAGCCGCGAGAAATACCGGAAGTCGTGCGAACCATCGACGACATCGTTTATGTCGGGAATCTCCTGGCCGGGAGTCATTCCGCCTGGTCAGCCGAGAATTCCGAGAGCAATGACAATTTGATGGCACAGGCCAATCGGATCTATGCCGAAGATCTGCCGCAAATTGAATCCGATACCAAGGACATGCAGTCCGTCTTTTCCTGATCGTTGTGCCGACCGGAGAATCAAATGGGCTATGACGCCAATTTCATTGAAAACGAACCATTGCGAGCTACAGTAGATGCGCTGGAAGGCGCGACACTGCTTGAGTTCGGTGCGCCCTGGTGTGAGCACTGCAATTTTACGCAACCCTTGATTGCCACGGCTTTTGCCAGTCATCCTCAGGTGCGCCATCTCCGTGTTGAAGACGGAGCCGGGCGTCCGCTGGGGCGTTCCTTTCGTGTGAAGCTCTGGCCGACGCTGGTTTTCCTGTGGCAGGGCAAGGAAATGCTTCGTCTCGTTCGTCCGCTGGATGCTGAGGCGATCGTGCAGGCGCTGCAACAAATCGATCTGTAGATGGTGTCACTCCGCATGACACGCGACCGATGCGTGTCATACGGCCCCTCTGGTTTTTCATACCTCGTTGTACCTGGTTTTTCTGCGGCACGGAAATCGTGACCAGGGTCTTTGCACGCGTGTTCGATGTGTCGAATTGAGGCAATAAAGGGGTTTAACTCGGCTGCGTTTTATAGCATGATGAAGCTAGATGCACTGGTTTCTGGCTTGAAGCACTGAATCGGTGCATGCATTTTGGGTGATAAGTTTCAAGACGTTGATTTTGTGGCCATAGTTGTTCAGGCGTAGTTCGTGCTTAGTATCCGACTAGGTCCAAAAATAATTATCCTGGGGCATGAAATGAAAACCGCCTATGACGAGATGTATGTTTCCGACGGCTCAGTTCGGGACTGTTACCGCAGTTATGCTGAATGGCTAAGTGGGACTCCGGAGAGTGTTATTGCCAAAAAGCGGGAAGATGCAGAAATTGCCTTCCATCGCGTCGGCATTACCTTCGCGGTCTATGGTGAGGATTCGGGCAAGGAACGCCTGATTCCCTTTGACATAATTCCGCGCATTATTTCAGCCACCGAGTGGGGGCGAATTGCTGACGGTTTGCGCCAGCGGGTCAGGGCGCTCAATGCCTTCCTACATGACGTCTATCATGATCAGGAAATCCTCAAGGCGGGTCGTATTCCTGCCGATCAGATACTGAAAAACTCCCAGTTCAGAAAAGAGATGCTCGGTGTCGATGTGCCCGAGAATATCTACGCCCACATTGCCGGCGTCGACCTGGTGCGGGCCGGGGAGGGCGAGTATTACGTCCTCGAGGACAATCTGCGTACGCCTTCGGGGGTGTCCTACATGCTCGAAGACCGCAAGATGATGATGCGGCTCTTCCCCGAGCTGTTCGCCCGTCAGGCGATTGCTCCGGTGGAACACTATCCGGATCTACTGCTCAATAATCTGCGTTCGGTATCGCCCGCCGGCATCACTAATCCGAATGTCGTGGTGCTGACACCGGGACAGTTCAACAGTGCGTATTTCGAGCATGCTTTTCTTGCCCAGCAGATGGGCGTGGAACTGGTGGATGGCAACGATTTGTTCGTCAAGGGTGAGGTGGTATACATGCGCACCACCCAGGGACCACGACGGGTGGATGTGATCTATCGCCGTATCGACGATGATTTTCTTGATCCGCAAGCCTTCAACAAGAATTCTATGCTCGGCGTGCCGGGTCTGTTTTCAGCTTACCGCGCCGGCAATGTCACACTGGCCAATGCCGTGGGTACCGGGATTGCCGATGACAAGGCGATCTACATTCATGTTCCGGAAATGATCCGCTTTTATTGCGGCGAAGAACCCATCCTCTCCAATGTGCCGACCTGGGAGATGAGCAAGCCCAAAGACCTCGAGCATGTGCTGGCGCATCTGCCGGAACTGGTAATCAAGGAGGTGCATGGGTCTGGCGGTTACGGGATGTTGGTCGGACCGACCTCCAGCGCTGCCGAGATCAGCCTGTTCCGCGACAAGATCATGGCCGCACCGCAAAACTATATTGCCCAGCCGACCCTGTCCTTATCGACTTGTCCTACCTTCGTCGATGCCGGTGTGGCCCCGCGTCACATCGATTTGCGCCCCTACGTTCTGTCCGGCAAGGAAATTACCATGGTGCCCGGCGGCTTGACGCGTGTGGCTCTGAAGGAAGGTTCTCTGGTGGTCAACTCATCTCAGGGTGGTGGTACCAAAGACACCTGGGTACTCGAATAATTAAGGGTAAAGGGGAACCGACATGCTTTCATCGACCGCAGACCACCTCTACTGGATGGCTCGCAGCATGGAACGGGCCGAGAATACCGCCCGCATGCTCGACGTCACCTACCGGATGTCCCTGCTCAAACAGGCTTCATCCGATCCGCATAACGAATGGCGCGCCATGCTCTCGATCAGCGGGCTGCATGAAGACTTCGAGGCGCGCTACCCGGAGCCCAGCGCGGACAATGTCATGCATTTCATGACCCTGGACAAGGAGAATCCGGGCAGCATCCATAACAGTATCTTCAATGCCCGCGAAAATGCCCGTGCCGTGCGTGGTTCAATCACTTCGGAAATGTGGGAGGCGCTCAATTATACCTGGCTCGAAATGATCAAGATTCAGCCCGATAGCATTCGTGAACTGGGTATCTCGCGTTTTTTCGACTGGGTCAAGGAACGCTCGCATCTGTCGCGCGGAATTTCCTACGGGACCTTGCTGCGTGATGATACCTTCCGTTTTCTGCGCCTGGGGACGTTTCTTGAGCGTGCTGACAATACGGCGCGTATTCTCGATGTGAAATACCACATCCTGCTGCCCAGCCCGAATGACATCGGCGGGGCGGCCGATTATTACCAGTGGGGGGCGATTCTGCGTTCGGTTTCGGCGTTCGAGTCGTATCGCAAGGTCTACCGTGACCAGATCACCCCCAAGCGGGTGGCCGAACTGCTAATCCTGCGCCCGGACATGCCGCGTTCGCTGACCGCTTGTCTGGAGGTGGTCAATCGGCTGGTTCAGGAAATCAACGGGCCGCGCGCCGGTGAACTGCTGCGCCGCACCGGCCTGCTGCATGGCCAGCTACGCTTTGGCAGTATCGAGGACATCTTTGCCCGCGGATTGCATGAATATCTGTCCGAGTTTCTCGAACGGACTTACGATCTTGGCGATCTGATCAATACCACGTATTTCTGGTCAACCGATGACCCCCGTGATGACGGAACGCATAGGAAATAGTGAGCCTTGGTTTGCAACTGAGCAGGGGCGAGGGCGTTCGCCACGCCTTTGCTAAATTGCCTAATCATGAGTGGTTACCCTCGGCGTGCTGATACGCCAATACAGCATACGTCTTGAAAGAATACGATGACCATTCGCGTTGCCCTCAATCACCGGACCCGCTACAACTTTGATCGTTCAGTTGCGGTGGGACCACACGAAGTGCGCCTGCGTCCGGCCGCACACTGCCGCACGCCGATCCTCAGCTATTCGCTGAAAGTCGAGCCGGCCGATCATTTTTTCAACTGGCAGCAGGACCCGTTCGGCAACTGGGTGGCTCGCCTGGTTTTTCCGGAGAAAGCCAAATCGTTGGCGATCACCGTCGATCTGATTGCCGACATGACGGTGATCAATCCCTTCGATTTTTTCATCGATGAATTTGCCGAGAACTACCCCTTTGCCTATCCGGAGGGGCTGAAGCGTGAGCTGAGTCCGTATCTTGAAGCCGATCCGGTAACCCCTCTGCTGGCCAAGTGGCTGCAGCGGACAAGCACGGAACTGCTCGGCAAGCCCATGCGCACCATCGACATGCTGGTTGGCATCAATCAGCGCGTTCAGGGCGACGTCGGCTACATCGTACGCCTCGAGGCCGGGGTGCAAACGCCGGAGGAAACGCTCACACTTAAACGCGGTTCGTGTCGCGATTCGGCCTGGTTGCTGGTGCAGGCGCTGCGCCACTTGGGACTGGCGGCGCGTTTTGCTTCCGGTTATCTGATCCAGTTGAAAGCCGACGTGGCGGCGCTCGACGGGCCGTCCGGCACCGACCACGACTTTACCGACCTGCATGCCTGGACTGAAGTATTCATTCCCGGAGCCGGCTGGATCGGTCTCGATCCGACCTCGGGACTGCTTGCCGGCGAGGGACATATTCCACTGGCGTGTACAGCGATGCCATCATCAGCCGCGCCGGTGATTGGCGCCACCGAGGTGTGCGAAACCGAATTCGACTTCGCCATGAGCGTCACCCGCATTCACGAAGATCCGCGCGTCACCCAGCCCTACAGCGAAGCGCAGTGGCAGGCGATACTCAAGCTCGGTCAGCAGGTCGATGACGAAATGCTGAAGAATGACGTTCGCCTGACCATGGGCGGAGAGCCGACTTTTGTCTCGATCGACGACATGGAAGGTGCCGAGTGGAATATCACCGCGCTCTCTGAGAAGAAACTCGAACTCGCCAGTGAATTGCTCGGGCGACTGCAGGGTCATTTTGCTCCCGGTGCGTTGCTGCATTACGGTCAAGGTAAATGGTATCCGGGCGAGCCCTTACCGCGCTGGGCGCTCGGGTGCTACTGGCGAACCGACGGTCGGCCGTTGTGGAATGAGCGAAATCTGCTGGTGACGGCGGATGGGTGCGGCCAACAAAAGGCACCTGATGGCCTGCGCTTCATCAATCAGCTGGCGCTTGAACTTGGTCTGGACAAGGCCTTCGTGATTCCGGCGTACGAAGACGTGACGCAAATCATCGATGCGGAACAGCGCTGGCCGAAAAACTTCGACCCGCTGAGCTTCGACCTGAAAAAGACCGATGAGCGTCGCCGATTGGCCAAGCTGATCGAAGGCGGGCTGGGCGATGCGGCCGGCTATGTCCTGCCGCTCAAAGCCCTGCCCGAGGCGGCAGGTTTCGCTTCCAGTCCATGGCCGCTACGCCGCGAGCACCTGTATCTGATCCCCGGCGATTCACCGCTCGGCTTGCGCCTGCCGCTGGCCTCGTTGCCCTGGGTGGCCGAAGAGGACATGGACGACGATGTCGGGCGCGATCCCTTCGATACGCCGGAAGCATTACCCGAGCCGACGCCAGCAGCGAAACAATGCAAGAAATTTGAGAAATCTTCGGCAAATTCGCCCAAGGCCAGCTATGAGCCACGCGAAATCGTACACACCGCGCTGTGTGCCGAGGTGCGCGACGGCGTGCTGTGTGTTTTCCTGCCGCCCGTACCTTTGCTTGAAGACTTTTTGACCCTGCTGGCAGCGATTGAAAACACTGCCGCCAGTCTCGAATTGCCGGTCCGGCTGGAAGGCTACACGCCACCGTCCGACCCGCGTGTGAAAGAATTCCGCATCACGCCGGATCCCGGGGTCATCGAGGTCAATATTCATCCCTCGAGCACCTGGCAACAACTGGTCGACAATACCCAGACGCTATACGCCGAAGCGCGGCTGACCCGGCTCGGTACCGAGAAATTCATGCTCGATGGCCGACATGCGGGGACCGGGGGCGGCAATCACATCACCCTCGGTGCGGCGACGCCGGCGGATTCGCCGTGCCTGCGTCGGCCTGATTTGCTGATGAGTCTGATTGCCTACTGGCAGAATCATCCGGCGCTGTCCTACCTGTTCTCCGGCCTGTTCATCGGCCCGACCAGTCAGGCCCCACGGGTCGACGAGGCGCGCCACGAAAGTCTTTACGAACTCGAAATTGCCTTCCAGCAGATGTCCGAACGCCTCGAGGCCGGCGAGGAAAGCCTGCAGCCGTGGCTGGTAGATCGCCTGCTGCGCAATCTGCTGATCGATCTTTCCGGCAACACGCACCGCGCCGAATTCTGCATCGACAAGCTGTATTCGCCTGACAGCGCCAGCGGTCGCCTCGGCCTCGTTGAGTTCCGCGGATTCGAGATGCCGCCGCATGCGCAGATGTCGCTGTTGCAAATGCTTCTGCTGCGGGCTCTGGTCGCCCGTTTCTGGAAAGAGCCTTACCGGGGCCATGGCAGCAGTCCGCTGATCCGCTGGGGCACCGAACTGCATGACCGTTTCATGCTGCCGTATTTTGTCGTGCAGGACATGCGCGACGTGGTACTCGATCTGCAACGCGCCGGTTACGCCTTTGAGTACGAGTGGTTCGCTCCCTTCGTCGAGTTCCGCTTTCCGCGCTTCGGCACGGTCGTCTATCACGGCGTCGAAATTGAGCTGCGTCAGGCCATCGAGCCCTGGCACGTGCTCGGCGAAGAGGTCGCTGCCGACGGTACAGCGCGCTATGTCGATTCGTCCGTCGAGCGTATGCAGGTTACCGTGCGGCACATGAACGACACCCGCCACATCGTCACCTGCAACGGTCGTCCGCTGCCGCTCACGCCCACCGGCACTAACGGTGAATATGTCGCCGGCGTACGCTACCGGGCCTGGAGTCCGCCGTCAGGGCTGCACCCGACGATAGGCGTGCAGGCGCCGCTGGTCTTTGATCTCGTCGATCGCTGGAGTGGACGTTCGATCGGCGGCTGCACCTATCATGTTGTCCATCCGGGAGGCCGCAACTACGACACCTTCCCGGTCAATGCCAACGAAGCCGAAGCGCGTCGCGTCGCACGTTTCTGGAATCACGGCCATACCCCGGGTCTGATGCAGGTCAAGGGCGAAGCGCGCAATCCCGACTACCCGCTGACATTGGACCTGCGCCGTGCGCCAGAACCCTGCATGGAAGGTATTGCAGGAATTGCCATTGAACAAAGTCAGCAGGGGCAGCAGCAATAGGGTGCGGATTCAACTGATAGACGCATCAAATTGCTGAGTCGTCCAGCCTCCGGCCATCTCATTCCAATCGTCCTTCCGACATAGAATGATCCTTGCATCCTGTTTGCTTCAATTCCGGGAGTTTTTTACATTCTCTGACGCCTAAACTGGCATGAAGCTCCTGTTTGGCGCTACCATCTGAACGCTTCTGTTTTCAACGTAAAGGGCAGAAATGCGATCGGTGCGATACCCCTCATTCATCCTGTCGGGCAATAGAACAACGTATTTTGTCGTATTCGTATGGACGATTCTTGTCGTTGTCTCCCTGCTGGCGCAGCGGGAACAGTTGAATCGGACAGCAGTTGCCCTGGCTCGTATTGATGCCATCGCCAATCTCAAGAAGGACATGACTATCCGTCAATGGGCCTCGAGTGTGGGTGGCGTATTCATTCGGGAAAAGTTTGCCCCTGCACTTGATTCTCTTGAGGAGGAAGAGCGCCTTGTTGCCATCAGGAGTACGGGGGAAAGCTTTCGCTTGGTTACTGTCACGCCAATTCACCTTCTGCTGGCAATACAGGGAGCCAGCAATCTGCAAAATAATAAACAGGAATCGGGAATACATGAACGTCTGACCTCGAACCAGTTGCGCAACATTGAAAATGCTCCCGACGATTGGGAAACGAAAGCTCTGGATGCCCTGACTCAGGGAGGCGACATCGTCGTTGAGACGCTTCCAAAAATGGGTGGGCATGGGTTGATGCGCGTGATGATCCCGATGCGCATGGAAAAGGAATGCCTTGATTGCCATCGTGATACGTTGATTCCGATCGGCGGGTTGCGTGGTGGCGCGGCTGTTTCCATCAATCTGAACACCTATCGTGCTGCACAAGAGCCGACTTGGCTTGCCATTCGATACTGGCATCTGGGGATATGGATAATTGGACTGGTGTGTATCTATACCTTCGGGTTTTTTTCGCGACGTCGAGATATCGAAAAGCTCCAGAGCGAAGAGGAACGGAGAGAAAACGAAACCGCTTTCGCTTCGATGTCTGAGGGAGCGATTATTACCGATGTCGATGGGACGATTCTCTGGGTTAACGATGCTTTTTGCAGTATTTCTGGTTATGAGCGCAACGAGGTCATCAGGCAGAATCCTCGAATCCTGAAGTCCGGGCAACATGGCGTCGAGTTCTATCAAGAACTTTGGCGACAACTGAGCAGTGTCGGTCATTGGCGCGGTGAAATCTGGAACAAGCGAAAGTCGGGTGAGGTTTTTCCTGAAGAAATATCCATTCAGGCGCTGAAAGGACCTGATGGAAAAATACGCCGATTCATCTCAATTTTTTCTGACATTTCGGAACGCAAACACAACGAAAAAGAATTGCAGGACTACCGGGATCACCTTGAAGATCTTGTGCGGCAGCGTACCGAAGAACTTACCGTTGCCCGTGATGCGGCGGAAAGCGCTAACCGTACAAAATCGGCTTTTCTGGCCAATATGAGCCACGAACTGCGTACGCCGCTTAATGCAGTCATCGGTTTCTCGCAATTGATGGACAAGGACCCGGCTCTGATGCCAAATCAGCGGCGAAATGCGGAAATCATCAATAGTTCAGGCAATCATCTTCTGACTTTGATTAATGACATTCTGGAACTTTCGAAGATTGAGTCTGGCAAGAAAGAATTGCATGCCGAATCCGTCGATCTGACAAAATTGCTCGAGCAGATTGCTGACATGTTGCGACTGCGCGCGGAACAAAAAGGAATCCAACTGGCGTTAGTCATGAAAGGTCTACCGCCTGACATTTATGTTGATCCAGTCATACTCCGGCAGGTGCTACTCAACCTGCTGTCGAATGCCGTCAAGTTCACCACGGTAGGCAAAGTTTCGCTGCTGGTGAATGGTCTTGAAACCGAGACAGGAGAGGTTCGCCTGATTTTCAATGTAATCGATACCGGGGTCGGCATTCATGATGAGGATTTGACGCGAATATTTCAGCCCTTTGAGCAGGCAGGCGGTTTCAACCAGGAAGGGACGGGGCTTGGGCTGACTATTAGCCAGCAGTATGTCAGGATGATGGGCGGCGAATTGAAGGTTGAGTCGGAAATCGGAAAAGGAAGTGTCTTCAGTTTTAGCATTGTCGTTCCTGTGTGCAGATTCGAGCTCAGGCCTACGAAACCGACCCGGGAACGGATTGTCGCAATTGCTCCGCTGAAGCACGGCTATCGTGTCCTGTTGGTGGACAATATGCCAGAAGCTCGCTTGCTACTTCGAACCCAGCTGGAGGCATTGGGTTTCTCGGTCGAGGAAGCTTCTTCCTTTGCTGAAGCTGAAGCGACTGTTGGCGCCGGGCTGACAGACCTCGTTTTCATGGACTGGTTTATGCCTGACGGGAATGGGCTTGACACCATTCAACGAATACGGTCACGGACTGATATCAGTCAGCCCGTCCTGGTCATGCTCACCGCCTATGCACTGGAGGAAAGCCGTCAGGCTGCTATTTCTGCGGGTGCCGATGATTTTATTAGCAAACCTTACGATGAAAATACGCTTTACGGCATACTGGAGAAGCATCTGCCAATACGTTTCACTCATTCGCCGATTCTGGCGGATAATCGACCAGATATTAATGAACATGGGATTTCTGACGATTTGGCGGCGCTAGCACCTTCAACCTTTGCCAGTTTATCCGAAGGTGCTCTTTCCCTTAACAGCGAACAGATCAGAGCGGCTCTGTTAGCGGTCGAACGAGAAAACCCTGAGTTGGCTGCTCGCCTTCGTGAATTCTCCAACTCACACCAGTATCAGGCCTTGTGGCAATTACTGGGCATTCTGGATGAAGAGGCATAGTCGTGAAAACAGCACTCCACTTAAATGCAGACATTATTATTGTGGAGGATACGCCCGCCTCTCTGGTTCTGCTTTCTGAACTTCTGACGCAAGCGGGATATAAGGTGCGACCTGCCCAGGACGGACGAATGGCCTTACGGTCCGCACAGGCCAGTCCTCCAGAGCTGATCCTGCTTGACATACGTATGCCTGGAATTGATGGTTACGAGGTATGTCGGCGCTTGAAAGCTGATTCCCGAACGCGGGATATTCCGGTGATATTTTTGTCGGCACTGCAGGATGCGAGCGATAAACTGCAAGGTTTTGAATTGGGTGCGGTAGATTATATTGCCAAGCCCTATCAGCCTGAAGAGGTTCTGGCTCGAGTACGCACCCACGTTGAACTTCGACGATTGCAATCGAACCTAGAGTCGCGTGTCGAAGAACGTTCCGCACTGGTTCTGGAGACACAGGCCAGTCTTCAGGAATCACGCAGTCAGCTGCAAGAGTTAGCTGGTTTTTTGCAAACAGTTCGGGAGGAAGAACGATCAAGTATTGCCCGCGAACTTCACGATGAACTGGGTCAGGCGCTCACCGCCCTCAGAATCGACCTCGGCTGGCTGATAAGAAAGTGCGGCCAGCTTGACGAACCGATTGTCGCCCGCATGGGAGCCGCCTATGGTTTGGTAGAACGCACCATCGACTCATTGCGAAGAATTTCAGAAGGGTTGCGTCCAGGTATGTTGACTGTTCTGGGGCTTTCGGCGGCTATCGAACATCATGTCAGCCAATTCCAGGAGCGTACGGGCATTTCCTGCTCGCTTAGTATGAACCGTGAGGAATTTGAAATCGATGATGTGCTGGCAACAGCGATCTTCCGAATTGTTCAGGAGTCCCTGAACAACGTGCTGCGACACGCTGCGGCAGATCAGCTGAGTGTAGACATCGAAGAAAACGGCCAACAGATCCTCGTACGTATCGAGGATGATGGTCAGGGGTTCAAGACCTTGATCGGTAAAAAGACATTCGGACTGCTCGGCATGCGTGAGCGTGTAAAAATGCTGGGGGGAACTCTGGAAGTTATTAGCCAGCCTGGACAAGGGACTAAAATTGATGCCCGCTTTCCCATTCAGAAAGGAGGCCGGGAATGATCAGGATTTTGATTGCGGATGACCACGATATCCTGCGTGCAGGACTTAAGCATATCCTTCAGGACTGTCAAGATATTGTTGTGGCAGGGGAAGCGAGTGACGGGCATGAAGCATTAACCCTGATCCGCCAGGGGAAATGGGATGTGTTGATTCTGGATATGTCGATGCCGGGTAAGAGTGGCATTGAGTTCATCAAGCAAATCAAGTCCGAGTTTCCGAAACTCCCTGTTCTTGTCCTCAGCATGTACAAGGAGGATATGTATGCCGTACGCGCCTTGAAGGCTGGGGCCTCAGGCTATTTGTGCAAGGACCATGCAGAAACGCTTCTTGCACAAGCCATTCGCAAGGTTGCTGTCGGTGATTTGTATATTAATCAGGCGGTTTCTGAAAAGCTGGCTGTCGAAATGCTGACGGGGGCGAATGCGGGTGAGCCCCATGCTCGTCTGACTGACCGGGAATACCAGATTTTCCTGTTGGTCGCTCGGGGGCAAGGTATTTCCGAGATTGGCCGGGATCTTAACCTGAGCGTCAAAACGGTAAGTACGCACAAAACACGAATCATGGAAAAACTGAATCTATGCAGTACCGGAGCACTGATCCATTATGCGATTCGGCACAAATTGATTGATGAGGCGGACAGTTTTCAAAAATAAATCTTTCTTTCCTTAAGTCCAATCAGCCCTTCAGTATTTACGCCAAAAGAGTAGGTGTCGCGTAGGAATTTTCCTACTAGATGCCTTGCTAATTCCTACGTGATAATCAGTGAAATGCTCGTGTTCTTTCTCGTGCTTTGAGCCTAAGCTGTGCGTCATATTGCCGCAGTGGCATTTTGTCGCATGGGTGATTTGGTGATCTCTACAAGTTAAATCGGGAGGGTCGAAATGAAAATGAACGTGAAGCAGACTGTATCCATGCTGCTGGTCGCAGGCCTTGGCTTGGCAGCATCAGGACTGGCATTTTCTGCAGAGTCCCTGCAGGATGTGATGAAACGCCGTAATCTTTCGCAGCAGGATTTGCTGGCCGCATCCAAGACCTATGTGCCGACAGGCAAGCGTGATGAATTCGTCGCTTTCTCGTCGGGTGGTCAATCAGGACAGATCATTGTGTATGGTATTCCATCCATGCGCATTCTGAAGTATATCGGTGTGTTCACGCCAGAACCCTGGCAGGGATATGGCTTTGACGAAGAGTCAAAAGCCGTTCTGCGGCAGGGTAATATTGATGGCAAGGAAATCAACTGGGGTGACACGCACCATCCGGCGATTTCGGAAACTGACGGCAAGTATGACGGTCAGTTCCTGTTCATCAACGACAAGGCCAATCCTCGCCTGGCAGTTCTCGATCTGCGTGACTTTGAAACCAAGCAGATCGTGGTCAACCCGATCTTCAAGTCCGAACACGGTGGCGCCTTCGTTACCCCCAACACCGAATACGTGATCGAAGCGGCGCAATACGCCACCCCGCTGGAAAACAAGAAATTCTATCCGCTCGAAGAATTTAACGATAAGTACCGCGGTGGTATCACCTACTGGAAATTCGACCGCAAGGAAGGCAAGATCGACCCGAAACAGTCGTTCTCGCTGGAACTGCCCCCGTATTCGCAGGATCTTTCGGATGCCGGAAAAGGCCCGTCAGACGGTTGGTCGTTTACCAACTCGTTCTGTTCCGAGCGTTACGTCGGCGGTATCGAAAAAGGTCGCCCGCCGTATGAAGCTGGATGCTCCGCCAAGGACACTGACTATCTGCACGTGATCAACTGGAAAAAAGCGGCCGAACTCGTGGCGGCCGGGAAAGCCAAAAAGATCAATGGTCACAATGTGCTGATGATGGAGACGGCGATCAAGGAAGGCATCCTCTTCCTGATTCCGGAACCCAAGTCACCGCATGGTGTTGACGTTACCCCGGACGGAAAATTGCTGGTGGTTGCCGGAAAACTCGATACGCACGTTTCCGTCTTCTCCTTCGAGAAGATCATGGCCGCCATCAAGGCCGGCAAGTTTGAATCCAAGGATCCCTACGGAATCCCGGTGATTGCCATGAAGGATGCGTTGCACACTCAAGTTGCGCTCGGTCTTGGGCCATTGCATACCCAGTACGATTCCAAGCCCTGTATTGCCTATACCTCGCTGTATGTGGATAGCCAGGTGGCCAAGTGGAATTACTGCGAAGGCAAAGTGCTCGACAAGCTTTCCGTGCATTACAACATCGGCCACCTGATGACCATGGAAGGTGATTCAACTGATCCGAAGGGCCACTATCTGGTCGCGCTGAACAAACTGTCGATTGACCGTTTCAACCCAGTGGGACCACTGCACCCGCAGAACCACCAGTTGATCGATATCAGCAACGACAAGATGCAGCTTCTTTACGACATGCCGATTCCTTTGGGTGAGCCGCACTACGTGGTTGCCATTGATGCGGCGAAGCTGAAGCCGGCGGTGCGTTACAAGGTCGGCACCAATAGCCGTACCGACAAGCCGCATCCGGGAGCCGTTCGTGCCGGTGAAGAGAAGACGGTCAGAAAAGGCAACAAGGTCGAAGTCTTCGGCACCCTGATCCGTTCGCACATCACGCCAGAAACCATCGAAGTAGAAGTCGGCGACGAAGTGTCGATCAACCTGACCAATCTTGAGCGGGCGCAGGACGAAACCCATGGCTTTACGGTATCGACCTACAACGTGCATGCCTCGATCGAACCGGGCAAGACGGTAACGGTCAAGTTCAAGGCTGACAAGGAAGGCGTCTATCCGTACTACTGCACGGAATTCTGCTCGGCATTGCACCTTGAAATGCAGGGTTATCTGCTGGTCAAACCGAAGGGCTGGAAGCCGGGCAAGGCACCGGTTGCCGAAAAGGCGATCTATACCGAAACCGACTACAAGGCTCAGTTGAAGAAGGTTGCTGATACGCAGGCTGTTATCGACTCTGTCGTAGCCTATATCACCAGCGTCAACTTCAAGGACTTCCCGGATGTCGTGGCCATGGTTGAAGATGCTTTCGACCAACTAGGCAAGGTCAAGGACGTCAAGGCCAAGGCCGATGAATCTGCAGCGAAGAAGGATTGGCAGAATGCTACTCTCTGGACCGAACAGATCTGGCAATACCAGGTCAAGACTGCTGACCTTGGGTTGCGTGCCAAGACCTACCTGGAGCAAAACGGTGCCAAGAAGGTTAAGTAAGCTCCTCTTGGATTGACTCAGGGCAATGACGGGGAGACGCCCATGGGCTGCTCCCCGTTTCTTCTTAAAGGAATACGCAATGAAAAATATATTGGCACTTGTCGCCTTGACCGTTTTGTTCAGTGCTTCAGCCTTCGCTGTCGATGGCGCCAAGCTGTATAGTGAAAAAACATGTAATGCCTGTCATGGTGCGGATGGCAAAAAACCGATTCTGCCGAGTTATCCAAAGATTGCCGGGCAGAACGCGGCATACGCCGAACAACAGATCAAAGACATCAAGAGTGGAGCGCGCAGTAATGGCCAGGCTGCTGCCATGAAAGGCGTCTTGCACCTGGTCAACGATGCCGAAATCAAGGCAATCGCTGAATTCGTATCTAAACTAAAACCCTGAAATTAGGGGAAGGCGGCGGGAAGAAGTACCCTTGATTCAAGTCAATTACAGCAGTATGTGCCCCTGCTAATGTAGTTTTGTGTGACCATTTCGTTGAAAGGTAGCGCTATGAAAAAACTGATTATCGCCGTGTCTTTGTCTATTTTTGCCTTAAGTGCCGCTCATGCTGCACCTCCTGCCGCCAAAAAAGAGGGTATCGAGAGCAAGGATTACAAATGGAACGCGCAAGAAGGCGAAAAGATTGAAGCCCTGACCAAGAAAGGGGACAAAAAGAGAGGCATGGAAGCCTATGAGGTGTGTGGTGCTTGCCATTTGCCTTCAGGAGCAGGCCGAACCGATGGGACCTTCCCGCAGCTTGCTGGCCAGCATTCAACCGTGCTGATCAAGCAGATGGCCGATATCCGTGCTGGCCTGCGTGACAATCCGACGATGTATCCGTTTGCCGCGACGCTGACCGATGCCCAGGAACTGGCCGATGTGTCTGCGTATATCGAATCGCTGTGCATCCCCATTGATCACGGCCATTACGATTCCAAGCCGGGCGATTCAAGCAAGGACTGGAAAGCGCCTGCGGACACCGCCCAGCAGTTGTCTCAGGGCAAGGAACTGTATGAGAAGGAATGCAAGACCTGCCACGGAGCCAACGGTGAAGGTGAGAAAGATAAGTTTTATCCGGTGATTGCCGGGCAGCACTACAAATATCTGCTGCGCCAGATGACTGAGATCCGCGATGGCAAGCGTCGCAATGCCAATCCGGACATGGTCAAAATCATCAAGAAATACGATGACAAGCAGTTGATTGCCATTTCTGCCTATCAGTCCAGTCTGGTGATGCCGGGCAATATGTGCAAGCCTAAAGCAGGTGCGGCAAAAAGGAAGTAATACACTCCGTGGAATAGCCCTGCGCCGTGAGTTGCCTCATGGCGCAGCTTGCGGTGCCTTATCACGGAACGAAACCAGAGAGCGATATGCCTGAGCAAAAAAAACAAAATCTGTTGATCACCGGACTGACTCTGGTGGCCATGGCAGCTTTAATCATTGCCTACTTTGCACCGATCTGGTGGGTTTCGCTGACGGCTCCGAATTATCCGAAAGATGCTTTTCCGGATGGAATTCGCATCCATTTCCATTTTGATGCGGTGAACAATGGCTGTAGTGCTGCCGCTGCTGGTACGCGCATGAGCAACGAGATTCTGCAAAAGGATCTGGATGGAACAGTAGAGCGCTACAACCCCATTCTTGACACCCAAAAGAACGTCAACAAGGATGCACAAGGGTTGGATTGCGTGCATGAAATGAACACCATCAATCATTACGTGGGAATGTTTCCGATTGAAACGGGAGCTCCGGTAGAGCGGCCACTGGCAAAATTCTTTTTTGGAATGTTTGTCGTGATGCTGCTCGGTTTTATTACTCCCGAAGGGCGCCGTCGCCTGGCGGTGCTGACGCTTGGGTTTATCGCCGTTGCGACTTGGATGCTGGTTGATCAGTTCGCGCTGGGCCATCTGAATAACCAGGTTTCAACCTATATCGAGCGGGCTGGAAATGTTTTCAAAGATGCCGATAAAATTAATGCCTGGGGTGAGAATGTGCGGACCATCACCACCACGGTGATCATCGGTATCCTCCTGGCCATGGGCGTTCTGGTTGCGGGCGTTGCCCGGTTCCGCAGCTTTTCGCTTTTACTGGCCTTGATTCCGGCGATGATGCCGTTTGGCTTCGTCGCTGAATACGCGGGCTGGCTCTGGTTCTTTGGCCATCATATGCATCCGTGGGGGGCGTTCACCCTGAAAGCTTTCATGCCCACCGTGTTCGGCGAGGGTAAGGTTGCGCAGTTCTCGACCTACTCCTACCCGCATTGGGGTTTTGTCTTGCTGCTCATCGTGTTTTTCTGCCTGATGCTGGCGCTTCTGCTTCGCCGCAAGCAGATGCGTACTGACCAAGAAGCCTGAGGACACCTGGTCGTGAACACGTTGCGCAAGCTGGCTTTCCTGCCGGCCTTGTTGCTGGCTACAACGTCAGCCGGAATCACGCCGGAGAATTCGGGTCGTCTGGTTGAAAAAGCGGCATCCGCCGATTTTTCAACGGCACCTCGGGTCAATGTCGACAAACCGGTCGAGCTGATCCCGCTCTATCTGCGCGACAAGCGCATTCATGGCCTGATCCCGCTGCAAAAACTAGTCGACGCCGCAGCGGCAGGCAGTGTGCTGACGCTGCCCGCCGGTCACTATGCCGGCCCGGTTCTGTTGAACAAATCCCTGACCATCGTTGGTGAAGGAAAGGTGGTCATCGATGGCGGAGACAGGGGCACCGTATTTGTCGTTGAAACCAATCGCGCGGAGTTACGCAATCTGATCATTACCGGTTCAGGCGAGTCACACGACTCCGACGACGCCTGCCTGAACGTCCGTGGTCACGGCAATATCTTTGACAATCTGGACATCGATAGCTGTCTGTTCGGCATCGATCTCAAGCAGTCGGATCACAACATTATCCGCAACAGCCGGATTCATTCGAAGCCGTTTGATCTGGGTATCCGTGGCGACGGCATCCGTCTCTGGTATAGCCATCACAACCTGATCGAAAACAACCAGGTGACCGATACGCGCGACATGGTCGCCTGGTATTCGAACTTCAACACCTACCGCGGTAACGAAGGCCGGCGCAGTCGCTATTCGATCCACTTCATGTTCGCCAACAACAATATCATCGAAGACAACCGCTTCTACGACAATTCCGTCGGTGTCTATTTCATGTATACGGAAGGCGGAGTGGCGCGACGCAACATCATTTCCCACGCCACCGGTGCGACCGGTATGGCGCTTGGTTTCAAGGAATCTTCTGACATTCTGATCGAGGACAACGACATCATCTACAGCGCCGTTGGCATCGGTTCGGATCTCTCACCCTTTCAGCCCGACACCACGATCCGTTTCCTGCGCAATCGTTTTGCCTACAACGGCATAGCCGTACAGCTCACCAGCGAACTGGGAGGCAACCAGCTGCGCGACAACATCTTCGAAGGCAATCTCACCGATGTCTTTCAGGGTGGTCGCGGCGATGGCAACAAGAATCTGTGGCAAGGCAATTATTTCGACACCTATCAGGGCTTTGACCGCAATAATGACGGAATCGGTGACACCCCGCACGAAGATTACGCCTATGCTGACCGGATCTGGATGGAACTGCCGGCGGCACGCTTCTTCAAAACCTCGCCGATTCTCGAATTACTCGATTTTCTTGAGCGCCTAGCCCCATTTTCCCTGCCTGAATTGCAAGCACGGGATGAGCAGCCTCGAATAAACAAGCCACACTTTGCTGCCAAGGGGAAGTGAACATGAGCGAAAAACAGGATATCCCGGAAGCCGAAGAGGACCCTGAACGCACCTCCAGCCCGGTTCCTCTTTCGCACAGTCGCCGGCAACAGGTTCGCCGCCGGGTGCTGCGTACCATTCTGCTCAGTGGCGGGGTGCTCGGCGCAGCCGCTTCGGGTTACCTGCCGGTGGTCTATGCCCAGAAACAACGGCTGCGACCGCCGGGGGCACTGGACGAGAAGGACTTCCTTTCTTCGTGCATCAAATGTGGCCAGTGCGTGCAGGTCTGCCCCGTACAGGCCATCAAGCTAGCCGATCTGCTCGACGGCTTCGGCGTCGGAACACCGTATATCGACCCACGCCAGCAGGCCTGTGACTTTTCCTGCGATGCGGTGCAGTGCATTCTGGCCTGTCCGACCGGCACCCTGACTTACGAAAAGCCGGACTTTCTCAGCATACGTCCCGGCGCCGCGCTGGCTTCGAAACCAATCTTGCTGGCCAAGGAAAAGGACACCGAGCCGACACTCAACTTTACCGAACGTATCGGTGTGGCACGACTGACCCGCCCCGAGTCCTGCCTGGCAATCCAGGGCAAAGGCTTCAAGGGTCAAGCACGGGGCGCCGAGTTCAAAGGTCAGATGCGCTACATGGCCGTTGATCGCTGGAAACCGATCAGGATCGCCGAGCATCCCTACGATGTCGCTGAGTGCGATCTCTGTGCTCGCGAATGTCCGGTCAAGGGGGCGATCAGCATCGAGACGGTGACCGCGGCCGATGGCTCCCGGCGCAGGCAGCCGGTAGTTCATGAGCCGTGCGTCGGCTGTGGTGTTTGCGAAATGATCTGCCCGGTTGAGCCGACCTGCATCGAAATCGTCCCGCGCGAGGTGTGGAGAGCATGAACAAGGTCATGAAACGCCGCTTTGTCGATCAAATTCTGGTCTTGTTCGGGCGTGAGGCTAAAAAGCCCGTGGTAATCACCGAGCGAGCCCAGAAAATTCATGTGATCAAACGCGCGACCAACAAGGAGCGCTTGCAGGAAGCGACTCTGGCGCATGAGAAGGTAAAAGGGGTGCATAAGTGGCGCAATCTGCGCTGGATTGTCTTGATCCTGACTAACCTGCTGTTTTTTGTTTCTTTTCACTTCGATATTCAGCTGCTTGAAGGCGCACTGACCGCTTCCCGGCTTGCCGGTTTCCACCTGATCGACCTGAATTCTGCCCTGCAGGTGATGCTCGCGCACAAGCACATCATCATCAATCTGATCATCGGCACGGGAACCGTTTTTGCCATCTGGCTGCTGCTCGGCGGACGCACCTTCTGTTCGTGGGTATGCCCGTATCATCTGCTCGCCGAGTGGGCTGAGACCCTGCATCTTTATCTGGTGAAAAAGAAACTGGTAAGCGACCAGCCGATGGACCGGCGCATGCGAACCCTGTCCTGGTTCATTTTCGCCTTCCTCGCCTTTGGCACCGGCTATACGGTTTTTGAATCGATTTCGCCGACCGGCATCCTGTCCCGGGCGATCACCTACGGAGCTGGTGTGGCCTTGTTATGGGTCTTTGCGTTGCTCTTCTTCGAGGTGTTTTTTTCGCGCCGGGCCTGGTGTCGTTATGCCTGTCCCATTGGTCTCACCTATGGCGTCGTTGGCATATTTTCTCCCGTGCGCGTCCTCTATACCCTCGATGGCTGCTTCCACGAGGGCGATTGCCGTAAGGTCTGCCTGGTCCCGCATGTGCTCGACACGGTAATCAAGGGCCGGGCGGTGGACACGGAAGTGCCTATAGGACCTGATTGCACGCGTTGCGGGCTGTGTGTCGATGCCTGTCCGACGGGTTCGCTCAAATTTGATATCAAAGGTTTATCAAAGATACTCTGAACAGGAAATGCCGCTAGAATACTTTGTCCCCGATGAGGCCGTCAGCTGCATGACTGATAATAGGCTGCCTCTGCTTTCCGTGACCTGCCGAGAACCTGCATGATCCTTTTTCAGAACGTAAGCAAATCTTTCCGGAATGCCCGGGTCCTTGACGATATCTGTCTGAACATCAGTCTCGGCGAGCGCGTGGCGCTGATCGGCTCCAATGGCGCCGGCAAAACGACGCTGATTCGTTGCCTGCTGGGTGAATACACGTTTGACGGCAAGGTCAGCATTGCTGGCCGCAGTCCGCGCACCGAAAGAACCGAGGTTCTGGGCAACGTCGGCTTCGTGCCGCAATTGCCACCCCCCTTGAAAATGCCGGTTGGCCAGTTGATCAACTTTGCCGCTGATCTGTGCGGCACCGATCCAAAACGCATCATTGATCTGACCGCGACGCTCGGGCTGGACATGGGGCCGATCATGGATCGCCAGTTTGTCCGGCTTTCCGGCGGGATGAAGCAGAAACTGTTGATCGCCATTGCCCTGGGCCGTGATGCCAAAGTGCTGGTCATGGATGAGCCGGCGGCCAATCTCGACCCGGAAGCGCGCAAGATTTTCTTTGAGCTTCTCGCCGAACGGGCGCAAAGCGCCACCATGCTGATCTCCAGCCACCGGCTCAACGAGGTTTCGGCGCTGGTCAATCGCGTTGTTGAACTGGATATGGGCAAAGTGGTTCTCGACGACCGTGTCGCTGACGACGTCTCGCTGACCGGCAAGCTGACCTGCCGGATCTCGGTCAAGCGCAGCGAACCGGCATTAATCAAGGCCTTGGCCGGCTGGGGTTTTACCGATGCCAGCGCCACTCCCGGGGAAGGGCTGGAGTGGCAGGGAGTGATCGCCGGCCCGGATCGCCTGCGCTTTCTCGGGATGATTTCGCGTTACGTGGCCCTGGTCAGCAATATCACGATTAGCGAGGTATGAGCATGAACCGACGCCAATTTATCGCCTTGGGACTGATCATGACGCCACTGGCGGCAGCTCTTTCGGCCTGTGGCAAGAATGATGGCCTGCCCGAGGGCATGCAGGCCATCGCTTGGGATCGCGATACCTGCACCCGCTGCAGCATGGTCATCTCGGATCGCCGCTTCGCTGCCGAAATGCGCGGCGGCACCAAGGATACGGTATTCAAGTTTGACGATATTGGCTGCGCCGTCTTCTGGATGCGCGACAAGATTGCCGCCCATCCGTGGATGTCGGAAGCGTCCACCAGGCTGTGGGTGGCCGAACTCAGCAGCCATGGCTCCGAGATCAAATGGCTCGATGCGCACAAGGCGCATTACATTACCCGGACTTCGCCGATGGCTTATAACCAGGGTGCGGTTGCTCTACCCCAGGCCGGTTCGTTGGATTTCGCCAGTATGAGTGAACACGTTGTGGCGAAAGGAAAGTAAATGAAACAACTGTGGCTGACCGCCAAACTGGATATTGTTGAATCGCTCCGCGCACGGTGGTTCATGATCTATACGCTGGTCTTCGGTGGCATCGTCGTGCTGCTTTTTGCCTTCGGCCTGACCGAATCGCGCGTACTCGGCTTCATCGGGCTGTCCCGCCTGCTGGTGACCTATATTCAGCTGACCATGGCCATCTTGCCGATCTTCGTGCTGATCACCACAGTCCGTTCGGTGGCTGGCGATCGCGAAGCTGGCGTCTTCGAATACCTGTTGTCATTGCCTGTCGGACTGGCCGCCTGGTTCTGGGGGAAAATTCTCGGACGCTACGTCACGGTTTTTCTGCCGGTTTTTCTGGCCATGCTTGGCGCCGCACTGTGGGGCACCGTGCAGGGGATTGATGTGCCGTGGAGCATGTTCCTTTACTACACCGGGCTGCTGGCCGCGATGGGCTGGTGCTTTCTCGGCATGGCCATGCTTATCTCGACGCTGGCACGGACCACCGACGTGGCCCAGGGCGCGGCTTTCATGCTCTGGCTGACCCTGCTGCTGTTTCTCGACCTGATCCTGCTCGGGGTGATGATTCAGGGGCGGACCTCTCCGGAAATTGCCGTGACCATTGCCCTGGCCAATCCGTTGCAGGTTTTCCGGATTGCCGCGCTGGCCTTGTTTGATCCACAGCTGATTGTCCTGGGTCCTTCGGCCTACGTCATTCTCGATCTGTTCGGTACCGCCGGCTTCAAGGTTTATGCACTGGCCTACCCGATCCTGCTCGGGACTTTGTCGGCGACTCTTGGCTTCTTCAACTTCAAGAACAGCGATCTGCCCTGACGAACGGCTTTTGATGATCACCTTTGCCCGCTTTTTTCTGATGCTTCTGGCCGGATTTCTGCCTCTCCAGGCGCTTTCCGAGCCCGTTGTCGCCCCCCTTTTTACCTTTGTCGCCGTAGATGCCGGCAACACACCGTTCAAGCTGTCGAGCCTGCGCGGCAAGCCGCTGGTGGTGAACTTCTGGGCGCGTTGGTGCGGCCCCTGTCGCAAGGAAATTCCCGATCTGGTGGCCATGGACGCGAAATATCGCCGCCAGGGAATCACCATCATCGGTCTGGCCGTCGAAGAACCGCAATACCGAGAAGCGGTGCGCGATTTTGCCACGGCATATGACGTCAACTACCCCGTCATGCTGACCGGAACCGACAAAGGCATTGAGCTGATGACGGCACTGGGCAATGAGAAATCCGGCCTGCCTTTCACTGTCGTTATTGACCGTCACGGCAAGCTGGTCGCCCAAAAACTGGGGGCCATGAGCAATACCGAGATGGAAGCCGCCATCAAGATGGCACTCCAATAAGCGAAATACAAACCGAGAAAGCACTATGAGCCAACCGATAGAACCGACCCTGGAAACGCTGCCCAACGGGTTTTTGCGTTACTTTGCCGCAACCCGCCCGGCTTTTCTTTCCGTCACCTTCGTCGGTTGCCTGCTCGGTCTATCCACAGCGGAGCTGTCTGGCCTTTCGATCGATCCTGCCCTGGCGACCGTCACGCTCTTTTTTGCCCTGATGGCGCATGCCGGTGCCAATGTCATCAATGACTACTACGACGCGATTTCCGGCTGCGACGAAGCGAATACGGAGCGGCAGTTCCCCTTTACCGGGGGCAGCCGGTTTATCCAGAACGGTGTCATTTCACAGCGCAACACCGGGATATTCGGTTATTCGCTACTGGCGGCAGTCATCCCGGCCGGTCTCTGGCTGACTGCCGCTAGCGGGCTGGAGCTCATTCTGATCGGTCTGGCCGGCCTGGTCGCGGGCTGGTCTTATTCGGCACCGCCGTTGAAACTGCAAAGTCGCGGGCTGGGAGAATTTGCCATCACTGCGGGCTGGCTACTGGTCGTTGTCGGCAGCGATTTCGTGCAGCGTCACGCCTTTTCTTTTGTGCCGGTAGCCGCGGGCCTGGGCTTCGCATTGCTGGTTGCCAACGTGCTTTACATCAATCAGTTTCCGGACGTGAAAGCCGATGCCGCTGCAGGCAAGTATACGATGGTGGTCCGGCTGGGCTTTGCCAAGGCGCGCTGGGGTTACGTGCTGATTAGCGTACTGGCCTACGGCTGGCTGATGTTAATGGTGTTGCTCAATCAACTTCCTGTACTGGCGCTGCTCGCCTTACTGCCGGCTGCGGTCAGTTTCATTGCGGCGCGACAGTTGTGGTCGAAAGCCGGGCGACCGGCAGAACTGGCGCCAGCGCTGAAACTGACTATTCTGGCCGCAAGCAGTCATGGATTGCTGTTGACCATCCTGCTTTGTTTGCTCGACCTGCCGACCTGAGAACGTGCGCCGCACAACGTGAAGAAAAGATTTAATGCGCTCTTCACAGCAGCTTGGTTGCTGGCGGGTATTGCCATTTCGGCTCTGGCGGAAGAGCCCATTCCTATCCCAGACCTTCTTTCCCTGCAAATCCTGATTGATGCCACGCCGTCCAGCGGAACCTTGCGCCTGTCGCCGGGAAACTACCGTGGCCCGGCAACCATAAACCGGCCCATGACCCTCGAAGGCGGCCATTGGGCAACGATTGTCGGCGACGGTAAAAGTACCGTACTGTCGGTGACTGGTAAAAATGTGACCGTGCGTGGCCTGCACCTGACCGGCAGTGGTGAGTTGCATGACCACATTGATGCCGGCATCCTGCTCGAAGGTGAGCATCATCGTATCGAAGACAATACGCTGGATGACGTCCTGTTTGGCATCCATCTCAAGCAGGTCAATCATTCACGGATTAGCAATAACCGCGTTCGCGGCAAGGATCTTTCGCTGGCCATGCGCGGCGATGCCATTCGCCTGTGGTACAGCCGCCATAACCTGATTGAGGGCAATGGTTTCACCCGCGCCCGAGATTTGACGCTGACCAATTCGCCCGACAACCAGATTATCAGCAACCAGTTTTCGGATGGACGTTACGGCATGCACATTATTTTCTCGCCGCGCTTGCGCGTCGAGAACAACCGGATTTCTGATACCAGCACCGGCATTGTCGTGCTCTATTCGCCGGAGATCGTCCTGCGCGGTAATTATGTCGCTCACGCCCTGACCGGGGGTGGTGGCGGGATTGTCTTCAAGGAGAGTAATGATGCTCTGGTTGAGCACAATGAAGTCCTGCATTGCTCTGTCGGAATCAAGGTTGATGCGCCACCGCAGGCGCTCGGGTCGCTGACGGTCAGAAACAACCGCTTTGCGCACAACATCATTGGCGCTTTTTTTTACGGTGAGGATGGCGGACATCGCTTTTACGACAACCGCTTCGAAAAAAATCTGACCCAGGTGGCGATTAGCGCCGCAGGGGCCGCCCGGGCCAACATCTGGCGTGGAAACTACTGGGACGATTATCAGGGCTTTGACCGCAATGTCGATGGCATTGGTGACCAGGCGCATGATGCCTATCTGTTTGCCGACCGCATCTGGATGGAAAACCCCATGGCGACATTCTTTCGCAATTCACCGGCATTTGAATTGCTTGATTTCCTCGAACGCCTGGCGCCTTTTTCTATCCCTTACCGAATTCTTCAGGATGATATGCCGCGCATGTAGTGATATCACATAGCACGTGCATCGAGTCCTCCACCCGATACGAACGACACTTTGCTTGGCTGCTACTGCCAATGCGACAAAGCTTAAAACCCGATATCCTGCGAATCATGAAGTTGAGATGGGTGATCGGTCTAGTGAACAGACAGTGGGGCAGCTCGGCATGAACCGAAAGCCTGCTACCCTCATGCCGTTTTGAATTCAAGGTGGCATGGCGCCAACAGCAGATGCGCCAGATGCCCTGGTTCGTTCGATCCCATGTGTTCCGCATACGCTGCCAGTCGGGCGTCGTGCGCTTCGGCCAATGCGTTGATCAGCGCGACGGCGGCTTCGCGCGGGTTTCCTGTGCCTGCCTGATAGCCCGGCCAGGCCTTGTAATGCGACAGGAGATGCAGGCGGTGGTCCTGATAGAGCGGGCTGCTGAGGGTGTACTCGAGTTCGGCTTGCCGGGCAGCGGCCTCGATGTCGATCTCGGCGTCGGTTTTCTGGTAATGCGCTTTTTCTGTTTCACTCCAATGCGGCTTGTCGCCCGGCTTTTCGCGTAGTGTCGCGAAGGTGCCTTTCAGTACGATCGGTGAATGCGTGCGCTCGGCGCGAAAGACGTGAACGATGTCCTTCCCATGCCCTTCGGTACCAACGTAGTGTATTCCCGCCGTGACCTGTCGAGGGTTAAAACCAAACTGGCGCGAACAGGCTGCACGGAGGATGTCGAACTGTTCATTGATCTTGGCAGGGCTCACGAGGCGATCCTTTTAGGCAGACAATACCAGTGGGGTAGGGCAACGGATAAATCAAGCAGGCTGCAGCATACGCTTATTATCTGGATCGCATGGGGTTACCGTGACCGCAATGTCGAGATCGTGTTCTTCACCCCCCAGGATGACTCCGCGCAGCGGCGAGATGTCCCCGAAATCACGGCCCCAGGCCAGGGTGATGTGCTGGGTGTCGGGAAGGATGTTGTTGGTCGGGTCGAAATCGACCCAGATGCCGCCATTGAGCTCGGGGCAGAATACCGAGATCCAGGCGTGCGAGGCGTCGGCGCCGATCATGCGCTCCTGGCCCGGCGGCGGTTGGGTCAAAAGATAGCCGCTGACGTAACGCGCGGACAGGCCGAGCGAGCGCAGGCAGGCCAGCATCAGGTGCGCGAAGTCCTGGCAGACGCCGCGCTTTTCCTCGAGGATTTGCAGGACCGGCGTGGCCACGGTGGTGGCCTTGGCGTCAAACTTGAATTCGCTGTAGATGCGCGTCATCAGCGCTTGGACGGCATCGAGCAAGGGACGTTTCGGTTCGAAACACGAGCGGGCAAAGGCGCTGAACTCATGCTTGACGCGAACATAAGGCGATTCAAAGAGGAAGCGGCTGGCGTCGAGCAGAACCGGCATGGCGCCGTAGGACAGCCGGTCGCGTACCGACTCCCAGGGGAGTGATTCAGCCAGACGTGCGGGCGCAGCCTTAGTGCCTGGCGTGAGGGGGAGGTGCGGGCGGACCTCGATGGTGCTTTCGGAACGAACGAATAACTGGTTGTGTGCCGCTTCAATGGAGAGTTCGGTGACCGGGTTACCGAAACTGTCAAAGCGGCGGCGCTGAAATGTCGGCAGCGGATCTATGCTGAGCTGGTGGGCAATGCAGGTTTGCCACAGGCAGTCGCGAGGCGACAGGTGCAGATGCTGATGCGACAGCGATACCGGGTTTTCGTAGTCGTAGCGGGTTTCATGAACGACGTGATAGAGGGCGGGGAGGGATTCGCTTCGCATCTCAGGCCGCCAAGGTCTGCCGACCGACATCGCCGACGTGGGTGAAGTAGCGCAAGGCCAGGCGATCCGAGAGCGTGGCGGCGGCCGATGACACTTCGTCGAGACGGTCGGCAAGATCAAGATAGGGCGTGCACTCCGGGCCGACGCAGAAGTCCAGGTTCTCCAGGTAGGCCAGATCAAAGCCCTGCAAGCGTTCACAGGCGAGGTGCAGGGCGTTGTCACGCGAATCGCCTAGCTGCCGGGAGAGGCTGGCCAGGTAGCGCTCGAGGTTGTTCATCTGGAATATCACGGCGTGCGGATTGGCGTCGTCGAAAACAATCAGGTCGAGTGCTGGTAGCAGCTCGGGTTGAGCCATGTAGCGCGATCGGTAGGTGATGCTGCTGTCGGCCAGTTCGAGCAGCCAGTCAATGCTGCCGGCGGCGCGGGTGGATTCGAGGCGCAGGAAACCGCTGATGGCCGTCGCCAGGAAAATCAGGCGTTCGATGCGCCGACCGACAATCAGGAAACGCCAGCCGTCATCCCGGGTCATGTCGTCCATGGCGAAACCGGACAGCGATGACGACGCGAGCAGTACCTGGTCGAGGAAGGCCAGTGCGTCGCTGATCTGCGGGCGGTCGACGCTGTAGCGTTGCAGTTGGCGCTGCAGGCGGTTGAGCGCGTGCCAGTTATCCACTGAAAAGCGTTCGCGCACCTGAGTGCCGACCCACAGCAGGCGGCGGATGTTGCCAGCCAGGCCGTCGCCCCACTCGTCGTCGCAAATGGCGGTGAGCATTCTGCTCTCGAGATCGGCGTGCACCAACGCGCTGCTCTGCCCGCTTTCGGGTTTGACTTCGGGCAGCAGTTGCAGCGTAGTGCACAGATTGATGGCCGACATCAGAGCGGGCTGGGTATCGGCACTGGCGCCGATCAGGCGCGAAAGACCGAGGCGCAAAAAGCGCGTGGTATTTTCACAGCGCTCGGTGTAACGGCCAAACCAGTAGAGATTTTCAACGACACGCGAAGACAGGTTGCTGCCGCTGCGAATCAGATCGGCCCTGCCGATCGAGTGTTTGACTGGACTGAAGGCATTGACCTTGGCTTCGCTGAGGACCCATGTGTCCTTGCTTGAACCGCCGCGCCGCATCGAAATATAGCGTGTCTTGGAGGCCGCCGCGACGCGGGTCAGTCCGCCGGGCATCGCGACATAGCCGTTCGCCGTAGCAGTGACAAAAACGCGCAGGGCAACGCCGCGGGGGAGCAGCTTACGCTCGTGCGTCGTGCTCCACGCCGGGGCTTGTGAGAAGGTGACCAGTTCCTGTGCCACATAGGCCTGCGGTCGTGCGCGCAGGCGCGCGATCATGATCTCGCGGGGCTTGCCCTTCAGGGTGTTGCCGAAAATCGGATCCATTTTCTGTGACGGGAAAGCCCCCTTGATGACCAGACGTTCGAGATTGTTGAGGGTGAACTCGAGCGCCGCGGGTTCGCCGCACCACCAGGTGCCGACTGAGGGCATGCGCAAGGATTCGCCGAGCAGTTTTTCGCAGGCGCCCGGCAGAAACCCGGGCAGGGCTGCCGATTCGAGCAGCCCGCTGCCCAGCGCATTGGCGACCAGCACCTTGCCGGCGCGTACTGCCTGCAACAGGCCGGGAATGCCCAGCGCCGAATCGCCGCGTAGTTCAAGCGGATCACAGTAATCGTCATCGAGGCGGCGAAGGATCGCATGTACGCGGCGCAAGCCGGTCAGCGTTTTCAAATAGACAATCTCTCCGCGCACCGTCAGATCTTGCCCCTCGACCAACGGATAGCCGAGATGGCGTGCCAGATAGGCATGTTCGAAGTAGGTTTCGGTGTGCGGGCCGGGTGTCAGCAGAACGATCAGCGGCGGAGTGTCTTCATGCGGTGCGCTCTGGGCGAGGTTCTCCTGCAAGGAGCGGAAGAAGGCGGCCAAGTGCTGTACGTGGCTGTCACGGAATTGTTCCGGAAAAGTGCTCGACACGATGAGCCGGTTTTCCAGGGCGTAACCGGCGCCGGATGGCGCCTGGGTGCGGTCGCCGATGACCCACCAGCGGCCATCCGGAGAGCGCGCCAGGTCGACCGCATAAAGATGCAGCCAGGTCTTGCCGGGCGGAGTGACGCCCTGGCACGGCCAGAGAAAGCCGTTGTGGCCATAAACCAGCGCTGCGGGCAGCGTGCCGTCACGGATCAGCGTCTGTTCGCCGTAAAGATCGCCCAGCACAGCGTTGAGTAATTGAGCCCGTTGCGTGACGGCCTGAGAAATCTCCTCCCACTCGGTGGCGGACAGGATGAACGGGAGCGGATCGAGTTCCCAGGGGCGGTCGGCACCTTCCGGGTCGGCATAGACGTTATAGGTGACGCCGTTTTCCTGCACGTGTCGGCGCACCAGATTGATCCGATGCCGCATCTGCTCGGGGGTGGCGGCGTTGAGATGCTCGTAGAAGGATTGCCACGCAGGACGCAGTTCGCCATTTTCGGCGATCATTTCATCGAAACGGTCACCACTTCGGGCGTAGGTTGAAAACAGGGAACGGGCCATAAGGAGACTCGGCGGAGACAGTCATCCGCCAGAAATAAACAAAGTGCCCGAAGTCTAGCGTAAACCGCGATGGCCTGTAGCCGGTCAGGCGCTGTCTGTGCACCTCGGTGACCATTGCGATTACACTCGGAGCTACTGAAACTGGCTCTAATTAAAGGAAAACCATGCGGCGGCTCAAGATTTCTCATGTCACCGAGTATCTCTACTCGACCCCAGTGTCGCTGCAGCCTCACCACCTGCGTTTGCGGCCACTTGAAAGTCACAGCCTGCGGGTCGAATCGTCGACGCTGGAAATCTCTCCGGCCCCTGCGGTCCGCTGGTACCGCGACGCGCTGGGAAATTCGGTAGCCACCGTCAGCTTTGGTGACGTGTCGAACACGCTACGGGTGTTGAGTGAGGTCGTCATCTCCATGTATGAGGATGCGCCTCTGGATTTTCTGTTGGAGGATTACGCGATCAATTGCCCTTTTCTCTACGCGACCGATGAACAGCCTGATCTGGCACCCTTTGAACTGAACGTCTATCCCGATGATCGACCAGCGCTTCAGGCGTGGCTCGATGGGCTGGGTCTGCTGCAGCGGCCGTTCGGGACGTTTGAGCTACTTTCGGCACTGAACCGCCAGATTGCCAATCATTTTACCTACCAGATCCGCGAGGAGGAGGGCGTTCAGTCGCCGGCGACGACGCTGGCGCTGAACAGCGGTTCATGCCGCGATTTTGCCGCGTTATTCATCGAAGCGTGTCGTTTCATGGGATTGGCCAGCCGCTTTGTCAGCGGCTATCTGCACATGCCGGATAACGAAACCGGCAATGCCACGACCCATGCCTGGGCTGAAGTCTATTTACCCGGCCCGGGGTGGAAGGGCTTTGATCCGACCAGCGGTCTGCTCATTGGTAATCAGCATATTCCCGTTGCTGTCGCGCGGCATCCGGAAGCCGTTCCCCCAGTATCGGGGAGTTTTATCGGGCCTTTGGGGCAGCCGCCAGCGTTAACCGTATCCGTCCGAGTGAGTGAGCTTGGGGTTTGAAATGTGTTGAAGGGCTTTGCTATGGTGGGGCGTTGTGGTTTGTTATACCAATGACCCAAGCTAAGGACGGAACTGGGCCGGTGTTTTCCCCAGCGCCTTACGAAAACACGAAGTCATGTGGTTTCTATTAGCAAACCCGGTGGTCGCGGCAACATCGTCGAGGGGTAGTTTTCCTGCGGCGATCAACCCGCAGGCTCGATCAAGGCGACGGCGTAAAATGTAATCGTAAGGAGAGCAGCCGCTGTGCGAGCGAAAAAGTCGCGATAACTGGCGGATGCTGAGGCCGAGCGTCTTGGCGATTCCATCGAGATGCAAGCTTTCCCCCAGCTGGGCCTCGATGTAGTCCTGCGCCTGCTTTACCAGGCGTTGGGGCGTGGGTTTGCATCGAGGGGTTAAAATGTCGTGTGCAGGGTCCCCTTGGAGTCGCTGGACGATGGCAGCAACTACGCTTTCGCTTGGTAGTGGGCCGTTCGGACAACCTGCGAGGACATCCGTCAGTAATGCTTGCAGCAAAATCTCGATGAAGCGGTCGTCTCGTTGCATCGCCAAGCTATTCACTATCTGGCTTGAATCAAAGGACTGGCCAAGAACACGTTCGACGAAACCGGGTTGGATGAACAGATTGATGGTTTCGGTCTCCCAGTCCCAACCGCCGTGCCTTTCTTCATTCGGGGCGAGTAGGCCGAGTCGATTATTGTTGCGCTGGCGTCGACCCTGAGCGTCGATAATGTAGGAAGCATTAGGTGAGCCGAGGCTGTAAGTCAGCAATAAAGCTGACCAGCAACCAGCAAATTCGCCGCGACCAGATGTTTTCATATGGGTCAGTGCGGCCCCTGACCAGCCCGAGCTGGCGCTGGTTTTCAGGTAAGTCAGGGGTGCGCTGCTGTCGAGCAGAATTCGTCCGGTGGATTGTTCCAGCGAAGATGCCATCATCTGCTCTCCATTCGCGTTAAGCCCCTGCCTGAGTATTACCCTAGCCTAAACTTACCAGAGTAACTTCACCCCGGCACTGAATGCGTATTGGCTGGTGTCGTGATTGTCCTTAGCCTGACTGTAAGAGCCACCTACGTTGATGCTCAGGTTATCACGGATATTTGCACTGAGGCCACCGCTCAGACGGTAGAACGTCTTTGCCGCAGGATCAACGGTGGTGGTAATCGGCAAGTCGGGCGCACCGCTCAAGGCCGTCGTCAGGTTACGAGACCCGTCACGGAATTCACGGTCCATAGTCAGATCAGCCCAGGAGTTGAGGGTGACACTCCCTAGCCTGATCGGGGAGCGCAGACCGATACCGGCGCGGCCTATGACGCTTTCGAGCGTCTGGCTCGATACGGTTTGGTTCAACAGTTCGTCGCCTTGCTCCGAATAAGCTTTGATGCGGGTGTGACGATAGCGGGCACCGAGGATGGGGCCCAGACGGGTAGCCTCTTCATTTTCACCGGCGATGGCGAACAGATAGCCCATCTTGGTATCCACAGAATACGACTCGCTTTCGGGACTGGCTGTCAAATTTGAGATTAGGCCGGAACGACTGAGTTTCATGTCGTGCTTGCCCATCGTGGCGGTCAGATCAACGAACTTGCCAGGTTGCGACCAGCTTAGGTAGCCACCAATCTGGTAGCTATCTGCAGTGATCGAGCCAAAACCGTTATTAAGATCGGCGCGCGGTGTCGCGTAGGAAAGCGCCACGCCCCCCAGTACCGACGGAGCCAAGCGACTTTCAACTCCGGCCAAGATTCCGCCGACCGAGTAATCCATACCTGTGGCACCGAGACGATCGGCCTGTTTCCCCTGCGAATAAAGTGCCTGGACATACACGGTGTGTCCGCCAATCGCGGCATCGCCCGCTGCCATGCCGCCACCTGAGGCTGCTAAAGCACCGACGCCACGGCGCATATCCATGCGGCGCCCAATGGCATCGGTAAAGGCATCGCTGGCGGACTGTATCAGATCAGCCTGTGCCGCGACTCCGTTGGGAGCGAGCATTTGGTTGGCCATCGCCGCCGCCCACAGGTTGTGGTAGCGGTCAGTGTAGTGAATGCCGTCAAGGCTCAGGTATTGGTTTTGCTGCGCAAAGCTAAGGGCCGTGCAGCCCGCAAGGGACATGGTGCCCAGATTGCCGCAGGAGGCGCCGGGTGCGACGCCGGCGGCAGTAAAGCCATAGGCGGTCGGATTGGCGCGAACCTGCCTGACCAGGAGATCCATGTCGAAATAATGGATGTTGGCGCCGGTTTGTCGTTGCAGCGCGACCAGATTGGGCATCAAGGCGGCGTTAGTGGCGGCGGCGCCCTGGGTGAGAGCTGCTTGGTCGTTATTCGATCCGGGGCGATTGAAATAATTAAAGGTGCCGAAATCCGGTAAATTGGTGACGAATAGGTTGCGTGCGCCCAGACCGATGAGCTGCCGCAGCATGGTCGTCTGGTTGGTCGCGTCGTTCGCTGCTGTAGCGAGCGCGGTAGCGGAATTGGTGGCCGAATTGGCGGCGCTGAAATCGTTGATGCCGGAGGTGAACACAACGACATCGTTGGCGTTAAAACGGCCAAAGGAGTTCTGGAACTGAGTGACCTGGGGCAGTGCAGTCGCACTGTTGGTGCCGGCGACGGCAAAATTGGTGGCCCCGGAGGCGATGCTGCCACGGACATTGGTGGCGCCGATTACTGCCGACATTTTTTCGACGTAGTTGGCATGGCCGTTAGTCCACACTTCAGTGATGTGGGTGTACCCGAAGCCTGCGAAGGGTGATGTAGTCACCCCCGGATTAGCCGCAGTGGTGTCGGAAGAACTGGAGCCGAAGTCAAAGGTGCGACCGAAGCCGGTGATTGCTCTTATATTGGCTAAAGGTTGGGCGTTATTGGGAACGGCATACGGAAACAGCGGCGCGGTTGCCGTGTCAGATGATGGCATGTATCCCAGCGTGTTTTGTGCCCAAAGGGCGTTTGAGGTAGATAACAATGCCATCGTGGCCACAGCCTGATACAGCGTCTTGCGCTTCATGTAGATATCCTCTCCTGGTTTTCCGTTCAATGCGACGGGTTAGCGGAAAGGCTAAGCTAATGAATGTACGAAGATAAGTTCAAATCCGGCCATCGTGTTTCAAATCCGGACATGAACAGATCGGTCCTCGTGTCTGATGGGCGAACGCTTATATAAAATGAGCAGAATCAGAAAATGATTACCGCTTCGGGTCTTCGCCCCATTGGTAATGCTTTCGACATTATTCTGTTGGGTGTGTGAAAGGTGAAATATTTATGATTTCACATGGAGACCTATGTACTAGGCCAAGAGGCATGAATTCGTGAGCTATCAAGTTATTTGGGAATCGAAACGAATCATTTTGCGATTCTTTGGCTGCCTTACCCGAAATGACCTTTTTCAGAGTGTCTCTACTATTCACTCCGATGAGCGCTTCGACAGCATCAGGCATGCTATTGCTGATCTTCTTGGCGTTACGGGGTTTTCTGTTACTGGCGATGATATGAAGGAAAGGTCTGCCATTGATCACGCGGCCTCGAGAAGCAATCCGTATATCCGATTCGCGGTCATTGCTGGCGATTCGGAAATAATTGACTTGGTATCTCAATACACCCTTTCCCCGTTTAACGCCTGTCAATTTGGGGTGTTTTCTACGCGGGCAGAAGCCAGAGCCTGGCTAGGCTTGGCGAATTCGACGCACTTATCAATCTTCCACCCAGATGGCGATCGCCGGGCTCGATTGAGCGGGATGCTGAGGCTGCCTGATATTCAGTAGTGCCAGAGCGGGAGTCGATGTTTGCCGATGCAGTAACTCGATATCGGCATGGCGCTCAGATGCTCGTCAGCTGCGCCAACAGGCTTCGGTCGAGCGAAAGCGCACGTTTCTTCTCGCGGCTACGGCGGCACTTTTCCGCGTGCGAGAGCGGGGTGGGCTTTTTGACTGAGGTGCCCTGGCCTGAGGTATATAACGCGATCATCGGACCCGCCCGATTATGGCGCCAGCCAGAAATATGGATACGCTTCTGCTTGACCAGAATGTCCATATAGCGGGCATTTTTTATGGTGTTTTCGGAGAGGCCGGTGGCTTGTGCGGCTTCCAGGTAGGTCAGGGCGCCAAAGCGTTGCAAAGCGGCGATGATACGGTTCATACCATCAGAATCCCGGTCTTCGTCTTCGAAGCGGGGTCTGGGTAGATCAGCATGGTTGCCGAGACTGTAAAGCGGAGTGACAAAACCATTGCGTGCTTTGCGCCAGCCGCTGACGTGAATCAGCCGTCTTTCCCGAAGCGCTTTAAGGTAGCCGCCGCAGGCCAGCGTGGTAATTCCGACGAACGCCTCGTTGGACAGGTCGCTGGCCGACATGTCCGACTTCTTGGCCAGTAGCGCGAGGATGCGTTGGATGGCCGGGCTGTAGCGTTCGTGGGGTGTGACCATGGTGACTTTAGGGTGGCAGTTATGTTTAGTGTAGCAAGTTTGTGTGAGGTTAATCCAGTTTAGCAACGGAAACGTTTGACGAGGACATTGAGTTCACCGGCAATTTTCTCCATGTCAGCGGCCGTATCCGCCGTGGAGACCATGGCCGCCGTAGTTTCCTCGACCATCGAAGCAATCTCCTCAACGCGCTGGGCAATGCAGTCGCTGGCGATGCTTTGTTCTTTGGTTGAGTCAGCAACCTCGCGAATTCGTTCAAGCGTCGTCTGTGCTCCATCCTTGATTTTGCGCAAGGAGCTTGCTGCGCCTTCTGCTGCAGCGACGCCAGCGGCGACTTGCGGCAGGGCGGCATCCATCACCCCGACGACTTCGACAGTGTCCGACTGGATGCCGGCAATCATCTGTTCAATCTCGACGGTGGCGATCGAGGTCCGTTCTGCCAGCTTGCGAACTTCGTCGGCGACGACGGCAAATCCACGGCCTTGTTCTCCGGCGCGCGCGGCTTCAATCGCGGCGTTGAGCGCCAGCAGATTGGTCTGTCCGGCGATGTCCTTGATCACGCCGGCAATCGAGGAAATCTGGTGGGCTCGTTCTTCCAGCTTGCGAATCCGGGTCGAGGCATCGCCAACGACCGCGGCAATCCCATGAATCTCATGGCTGGCTTCTTCAATGCGCTGAAACCCGTCTTCTGACAGGGCGACCGACTCCAGCGAATTCCCCTGCGTGTCATTGGCGCTGTCGGAGATGTGATTGATGCTGACAGTCATCTCTTCGATGGCCGAAGCCATTGAAGAGGTGGCGTCCGATTGTTTTTCGGAGGCAATGGCCACTTCGCGCGAGGCGGTACTGATGCGCTCTGCGCCTTGCGTCAACAGGGATGAGCTCTGGCTGATTTCGCTGACCATGGTGTGGATGGAGTGCACCATCTGACCGGCAGAGTCGAGAATACTGCCATTTGCCGTCGATTTGAAATCGACCGTGAGGTCGCCCGATGCGGCGCGAGACATCATTTCAATCGCTGTGGCCGGTTCTCCCCCAAGTTGTCTGATGATGCTGCGAGCGACGAGATAAGCCAGCGTTGCAACGATGAATAGGATTGCCAGTGATATCAGGCAATACTTCAGAGCCGCTTGCTTTACGGCTTCATCGACATCATCAACATAGACGCCCGTGCCGACGCTCCATTTCCACTCCGGAATGCCAATTACGTAGCCGCGCTTGGGTTTTGATTCCGTCTGGCCTGCGCGCGGAAACATGTAATCGAAATAGCCTGATCCGGCCTTGCCTTTTTCCACGATGGCGTCCCAAAGTTTGAAGCCTCCGGCATCTGTCTTGCCAGTAAAAACCTGCCCTTCGAGCTTCGAATTTCCGGCGACCATGACCGCACGGGCATCGAAATCATAGATGAAGAAATAATCGTTGTTGCCAAAGCGAAGCGTACGCAAGGCTTCCTTGGCTTGTAATTGGGCTTCTTCCCGGGTGAGTTTCTTGTCGGCCTCAAATTTTTGGTAGTTGCCGATAATGCCCCGGGATGCTTCCACCAGATCCTTGATTCGTTCGCTATGCGCAGCGAGCGCATCCTGCTTCATCTTTACCAGGGAGTAAGCAGTGAGAATTGTCAGGCCGAGAAAAACGGCGACGCCTGCAACAACAAGCCGGGTGCTGACCCGCATTTGCTCAAAAGAACGCATTTGCTAACCCCTCTCCAAGAATGATCTGGCTCTCTTTCGAAGCCGATTTTTTAACTTTGACATATTCTCTTTGAATTAGTTTAGAGGGTTTTTATGGGGTTTGCTGTTTATTTGTAGGCAGGCTGCGGCTGATGCCATTGCTTCAGTTCTGTCGAGTTGTTCGGCGCATCGATCTTGACTGCAGTGTGGATTTATACTCAACAACCCTACCGTCTGTAAGGCATCGACAGCCCGCTGGCAGTACAATATCGGTCTAGGTCAGCCCGTAATGAAGCGCGGGATGACAGTTACCATTCTGCAGGTGTTCTGTCTTTAATATGGTGACCTAGAAATGGGTTTCGATTTTCATGCGTTCAATTGCTTAAGGGGAGTAGTCGATGAGTCAGGGGGTCAAACAGATCTTTCTAGTTGTTCCAGCGCGTCAGGGTGTTGGACTCACTTCAGTGTCACTGGGCATTATTCGGGCATTGCAGCGACTGGGGGTTGAGGCCGGGTTTGTCAAACCCGTGGCTCAGGACACTACTGATAATTCGGTCTTTTTTGCCCAGCAAATTTTCCAGATTTCCGTACCTGAAGCGATTCCGCTGGAAGTCGTTGCTGAGCGGATTGCCGCGAATGAGACCGGGGAACTGCTGGAAGAGATTGTCGCGCTGTGCATGAAGGCGGGGCATGGTTCCGGTGTGCTGGTGATCGAGGGCTTGCATACCGATTCTTCGCATTCGTTTATTTCTCAGCTGAATATTGATATCGCCCGCAGTCTGAAGGCCGAAGTCGTGGTGGTGGGTGACGCTTCCTTGCCTGACTGCATTTCGGATTCGCGCTTATGCATCAGTCAGTTCAAGAACGAAAACTGTAAGGTTGCCGGGGTGGTGTTCAATCAGGCCCCTGAGGAATTTGATAATGATGCCGCCAGGCGTGCTCTTGGACATACCCGTCTGTGGGGCGTGGTGCACGAAAACCCGTTGTTGCGTGCACCGCGAACACTGGATGTTGCGCAGCACCTCAATGCCAAGGTGATTTCACCGGGCGAGATCAGTACCCGCCGGGTCTACGAATCCGTGATTGCCGCGCGCTCGGTGGTCGGGGTCATTCCCCGCCTGCGTCCGGGTGCGCTGCTGATTACTTCGGGAGATCGCGACGATGTCATCCTGACTGCAGCTCTGGCCGCGAGTCGGGGTATCGAACTGGCCGGTCTGTTGTTGACGCACTCCAGCCCGATCGCCCCGGAAGTCATGGAACTGGCGGCTCCGGCACTGAGTACCGGTTTGCCGATTCTGATGGTTGACGATGACAGTTTTGTCACTGCGCGACGGATCAGCAAAATATCGACCGCCGTTCCCAGCGATGATATTGCCCGCATGAACGCTGTTCTGGATACCGTTGCCGAGCATCTCGATACGCAAACGATTACCTCGGCGTTTCACCTGCAGGAAACCTCAAAACTGTCCCCGCCGGCTTTCCGCTACCAGCTGATTCAGAAGGCACGTCTGGCGAAAAAACGCATTGTCCTGCCGGAAGGTGAGGAGCCGCGGACGGTTCGCGCAGCGTGTATCTGTGAAGAAAAAGGGATTGCGCACTGTGTCCTGCTGGGCAAGCGTGAAGTGATCGAGAGCGTTGCTGCCTCGCAGGGCATTACCTTGCCGGCAGGATTGGAGATTCTCGATCCGGAGGTGATTCGCAGCAAGTACGTAGCGCCCATGGTTGAATTGCGCAAGTCCAAGGGGCTGACATCGCAAATGGCTGAGGCGCAACTGGAAGATTCAGTTGTGCTTGGTACTATGATGCTGGCTGTTGATCAGGTCGATGGCCTGGTCTCCGGTGCCGTGCATACCACCGCCAGCACGGTGCGTCCGGCGTTGCAACTGATCAAGACAGCTCCCGGTTCGTCCATCGTTTCGTCGATATTCTTCATGCTGATGCCGGACCAGGTTCTGGTCTATGGCGATTGTGCGATCAATCCGGCGCCTAACGCCGAGCAACTGGCCGAGATCGCCAAACAGAGTTCGGATAGCGCCGCAGCATTCGGGATTACTCCCAAGGTGGCGATGATCAGTTATAGCACCGGGACTTCGGGCGAGGGAGAAGACGTTGAAAAGGTTCGACGGGCGACGGAACTGGCCCATGCCTCCTATCCGGATCTGGTTCTCGATGGCCCCTTGCAATACGACGCGGCCTTTGTCGCCGATGTCGGACAGCAGAAGGCTCCCAACAGTCCAGTCGCCGGTCAGGCCACGGTGTTTATTTTCCCGGATCTGAATACCGGCAACACCACCTACAAGGCCGTTCAGCGCAGCGCCAATGTCGTTTCGGTCGGTCCGATGCTGCAAGGTTTGCGCAAGCCGGTCAACGATCTGTCGCGTGGGGCGTTGGTGGACGATATTGTATTCACCATCGCCTTGACGGCCATTCAGGCTCAATCGATGACACCAAGCAAGTGACGCTTTATTGCGCTGTTTCCGGTCAAGAAGTTTTGCTATGAAGACTGCTTCATCAACTTTGTTGTCAGCCTGGCGCAGATGGGGACTCGTTGTCCTCACCTGTGCTTTTGCTTGCGCCTGCGCGGCGAACAAGCCGCCGCGGGTTTATCAGGCAGAATCGTTTACCGTGGATACGCCGTTTCAGTATTACAGCAGTCGCGATCCTGAGGCCGTCTGTGAAATTGGCAAGCGCGCCTTGCTTAGCCAGGGGTATCAGTTGGAGACCACTCAGGCGCAGATGATTCGCGGAGAGAAATACTTTCAGCCGGCAGTCGAGCAGGTCACGAAGCTCTCCATCTCCCTGGCCTGTCTGTCGAGCAGCCTGGGTGCGGTGGTCTATGCAAACGCCATGGAAACACGTTATGAGCTGAAATCACGCGGTAACAGTGCTGGCGTCAGCGTGGCGGGATTCGGTTCGCTCTCGCTCCCCTGGTCGGCAGAAAAGGATACGCTGGTGAAAATTGGCGAGGCGACCATTACCGAACCGGAGTTTTATCAGCGCTTGTTTGAGCTGCTCAAGTCGATGGATCTTTGATCGGCGTTGGATTATGCGACAAATAAATGGCTCGTCTCTGTTTTCCGAGACGGGCCATTTTTTGTGCTTACGTGACAGCTAGTCGTCCATCGGCACGCAGGAGCAGAACAGGTTGCGATCGCCATAAACGTCGTCGATGCGGTTGACGCTGGGCCAGAACTTGTTGGCTGCCACCCACGGTAACGGGAAGACGGCTTCCTGGCGAGTGTACGGTCGCTTCCAGTCAGCGTCGACGATGTCCGCTTGGGTGTGCGGGGCGTTCTTCAATGGGTTGTTATCCGCCGGCCAGGTGCCTTGCTCGATCTTGCTGATTTCTTCACGGATGGCCACCATCGCGGCGATGAAACGGTCGAGTTCGGCTTTCGACTCCGATTCGGTCGGTTCGACCATCATCGTTCCGGCCACCGGGAAACTGACCGTCGGCGCGTGGAAGCCGTAGTCCATCAGGCGCTTGGCGATGTCGATTTCGGCAATGCCGGTCGCCGCCTTGATCGGGCGAATGTCGAGAATGCATTCATGCGCGACACGGCCCTTGCTGCCGGTATACAGCACCGGATAGTGGTCATTGAGGCGAGTAGCGACGTAGTTGGCGTTGAGGATGGCCACTTCGGTGGCGCGCTTGAGCCCCTTGCCGCCGAGCATGGAAATGTACATCCACGAAATCGGCAGGATCGACGCCGACCCCCAGGGAGCGGCAGAAACGGCGCCCTGGCCGCTGTGCGGCCCGTTGATCGGTTGCACCACGTGATTGGCCATGAATGGTGCCAGATGGGCTTTCAGGCCGATCGGGCCCATGCCCGGTCCGCCGCCGCCGTGCGGGATGGCGAAGGTTTTGTGCAGGTTCATGTGGCTGACGTCGGCGCCGATGAAGCCGGGCGAGGTGAGTCCGACCTGGGCGTTGAGGTTGGCGCCGTCCATATAGACCTGTCCGCCATGCGCGTGGATCAGCGCACAGATGTCGCGGACGGCTTCTTCGAAGACACCATGTGTCGACGGGTAGGTGAGCATCAGGCAGGCGAGGTTGCTTGAATGCAACTCGGCCTTGGCTTTGAGGTCGGCGACATCGACGTTGCCGTTGTCGTCGCAATTGACGACGATGATTTCCAGACCGCACATTTGCGCCGTCGCTGGATTGGTGCCGTGCGCCGACTTCGGAATCAGGCAGATGTTGCGCTGGCCGTCGCCGCGGCTGGCGTGGTAGCGGGTGATGGCGACAATGCCGGCGTATTCGCCCTGCGCGCCGGAGTTCGGTTGCATGCAGATGGCGTCGAAGCCGGTGATCACCTTGAGCCAGCTTTCCAGTCCGCCGATCATCTCCATATAGCCTTGCGCCTGATCAATTGGCGCAAAGGGATGGATGTCGCCGAATTCGGCCCAGGTCACCGGAATCATTTCGCTGGTGGCGTTGAGCTTCATGGTGCACGAACCCAGCGAGATCATCGAGTGATCGAGCGCCAGATCCTTGTTCTGCAAGCGCTTAAGGTAGCGCAGCATCTCGTGTTCGGTGTGATAGCGGTTGAACACTGGGTGCGACAGGATGGCGTCAGTACGGCGCAGTGCGGTCGGCAGCGACGGATCGTCGCGCTGCAACTGGGCGTCCAGAGCCTCGATATCGACCGCAGTGCCGCCAATCAGCTTGAGCAGTACAGCGACATCGTCGCGCGAGGTCTTTTCGTTGAGCGCTATACCGAGCACGCTGCTGCTGACCTGGCGGAGGTTGATGCCAGCGGCGAGGGTAGCCTGGTACACCGGGAGTGCGCGGGCGCCGAGGTCGAGCTGCAGGGTGTCGAAGAACTGTTTGTTGAGCACCGTGATTCCGGCTTGCTTGAGGCCTGCGGCGAGAATCGCGGTGAGCCGGTGGATGCGTCCGGCAATGGCTTGCAGCCCCTGCGGGCCATGATAGACCGCGTACATGCCGGCCATATTGGCGAGCAGCACCTGTGAGGTGCAAATGTTGGAATTGGCCTTCTCGCGGCGGATGTGCTGTTCGCGTGTCTGCAGTGCCATGCGCAGAGCCGTGTTGCCGCGCGCATCGACCGAAACGCCGATGATGCGACCGGCGACCGAGCGCTTGTGTTCATCGCGGGTGGCATAGAAGGCGGCGTGCGGTCCTCCGAAACCCATCGGCACACCAAAGCGTTGTGATGAACCGAAGGCGATGTCGGCGCCCATTTCACCCGGCGGCTTGAGCAGCACCAGGGCCATCAGGTCGGAGGCCACGGCCGTGACGCCGCCGCGCGCCTTGACGGCGGCGATCGGGCTGCTCAGGTCGGCAATTTCACCCTGCTCGTTCGGATACTGGAAGAGCGCGCCGAAAACATCCATCTGTGCGGCTTCCTGCGGCGTGCCGAAGGCCAGTTCGAAACCGAAGTAGCCGGCGCGGGTCTTGATGACGTCGATGGTCTGCGGAAAACATGCGGCATCGACGAAGAATACGTTGGACTTCGACTTGCTGACGCGCCGCGCCATGGTCATGGCTTCGGCAGCGGCGGTGGCTTCGTCGAGCAGAGAGGCGTTGGCGAGTTCGAGGCCGGTCAGGTCAATGACCATCTGCTCGTAGTTGAGCAGGGCTTCGAGACGGCCTTGGGCGATTTCTGCCTGATACGGCGTGTAGGCCGTGTACCAGCCCGGATTTTCCAGCACATTGCGCAGAATGACCTTGGGCGTCAGCGTGTCCGCATAGCCCATGCCGATCAATGATTTGTTCACCTTATTTTTGCCAGCAATGGCCTTGAGGGCGGCCAGTGCTTCGGCTTCCGGCCGGGCGTCGGGCAGCGGCATCGGCGCAGGCAGGCGAATCGCGGCTGGCACGGTCTGGTCGATCAGGGCGTCGAGGTTGGGGGCGCCGATGGCGTTGAGCATGGCCTGGAGGTCGGCGTCGTTGCTGCCGATGTGGCGCGAAATGAACTCGTCGCGTTGCTCGAGGGAGGTCAGGGAGAGTGGCTGGGGCATGGCGGTTCCAGAGGGGAATTCACGGAAGGGGAGCTAAGGAAGCCTTGAATAGTTCGTCATTCCCGCCTACGGGGAACGACGAATTCAGACATATTCAGTGCTTCCTTCAAATGGTGTTCAGTAGATGGCCGCTCAGTCCTCGCTGATGCTGGCATAAGCGTCTGCATCGAGAAGCGTATCCAGTTCGCTGGCGTCCGCCGGCTGCATTTTGAACAGCCACGCCGAGTAAGCATCCTGATTGACCAGTTCGGGCGAGTCGGCAAGGGCGGCATTGGTCTCGAGGATGGTTCCGGAAATCGGCGCATAGACGTCTGCGGCGGCCTTGACCGATTCGACGACGGCGGCTTCCTGTTCGGCGACGAGGCTCTTACCCTTATCCGGTAAATCGATGAATACCAGATCGCCCAGCAGTTCCTGGGCATGATCGGTAATGCCTACGGTGACGGTGCCGTCGGCTTCGGCGCGCACCCATTCGTGGCTCTTGGTGTATTTGAGATTGGCGGGGATGTTCATGAATAATGGCTCCTGAAGGGGGTTAAATCATGGCCTTGCCGTTGCGGGCAAAGCACGGTTTGACGACTCGGGCGTTCAGTTGCTTGTCTCTGATTTCTACCGTGACCGTATCGCCGATGGCGACCCCGAGAGGCAGTCGGGCCAGGGCGACGGATTGCTGCAGAGTCGGTGAGAAGGTGCCACTGGTGATCTCGCCGTGGCCCTGTGCGGTGGATACGATTTGGTGTGCGCGCAGCACTCCCCGGTCGAGCAGCAGTAAACCGAGGAACTGGTTTTTTTGCGGGCTGGCGAGCAGGGCGGCTTTGCCGACAAAATCACGCGGGCTGACGAGGTCGACCGTCCAGGCCAGTCCGGCGTTAAGTGGCGAAACCGTTTCGTCCATGTCCTGTCCGTAGAGGTTCATGCCAGCTTCCAGGCGCAGGGTGTCGCGGGCGCCGAGACCGATTGGTTGTACACCGGCGTCGTAAAGATCCTGCCAGAAGGCTTCGGCCTTGCTGGCAGGGAGCGTGATTTCAAAGCCATCTTCTCCGGTGTAGCCGGTGCTGGCGATAAAGTAGTCACCGACGCTGACCGAGAAGAACGGCTTGAGTGCTTCACTGGTCGCACGGGTTTCGGGCAGGACTTGCCAGACCCTGGTTTTGGCTTTCGGCCCCTGTACGGCAATGATGGCCAGATCGCGGCGCGAGATGACGGCTACCTCGAGTTTCCATTCGGCCACCCGGGCGCTCATCCAGGCCAGATCCTTTTCGGCAGTGCCGGCGTTGACCACCATGCGGTATTGATCGTCGCGGATGAAATAAACGATCAGGTCATCGATGACGCCGCCCGCTTCGTTGAGCATGGCACTATAGAGGGCCTTGCCCGGTAGTTTGAGTTTATCGACGTTGTTGGCGATCAGGCGCAACAGGAAGGCTTTGGCATCGGGTCCGGCAATATCGACGGCGCACATGTGCGAAACGTCGAACATGCCGCAGTCACGGCGTACTGCGTGATGCTCTTCGATTTGCGAACCGTAGTGCAGCGGCATGTCCCAGCCGCCGAAATCGACCATCTTGGCGCCGAAACGACGATGGATGTCGTTAAGGACAGTTTTCTGTGTCATATCAATCCCTTGAATGAAGGTGCTGAAACTTTTTTCAGAAACAAAAAAAGGGCGAACTCCTGCGAGTTCACCCCCCTGTCCTTGCTACCTGAGAGATTACCGCGAACAAATCACTTGGATTCGCTCACGTTGCCCCATCGGTGGGCGCCTGCTCTCAGCGCCGCTCTCCAGAGTTCAATGCACAAACGGTCCTTTTGCCTGAGCGTTTCCGGGTGGATTGCGCCTTCGGCGGCGGGGATGATGCTGTTACGACTTTCCGCTCTCTCCCGTATGCGGGATGAACTATAGCGCGAGGAAGCGGTGTGCAGCAAGCGTGTTGAGAAGCGTCGTGCCAGCGACCGTTGCGCACCCTGCTGGCCGCCTTGAGCCGGGGCTTGCCCCGCACCTGTGCTATCATGCCCGGCTATAATTTTTGCCGACGGCCCCGCCCTTGCTCACTATTGATCTTCATTGCCATTCCACCGCGTCTGACGGACTGTTGTCCGCAGCTGAGGTCGCTCGTCGCGCCTCGGGTAATGGCGTTGAACTCTTTTCCCTGACCGATCACGACGATCTCTCCGGGCTGGCGGCCGCACGCGCCGTTGCCGATGAGGTTGGGATGCGCTTTGTCACTGGCGTCGAGATTTCCATCGAATGGGGTGGCCTGCAGGTTCATATTCTCGGTTATAACTTTGATGCTGAGGCGCTTGCCCTCAATGCCGGTCTGACCGCGATTCGTTCCGGACGCATCGAACGTGCCCGGCGCATGTCGGATGAGCTCGAAAAAGTCGGCATTCACGGGAGCTTCGACGGCGCCATGCGCTATGCCGGGAACCCGACGCTGGTGAGTCGGGCGCATTTTGCCCGCTATCTGGTCGAGAGCGGCGTCTGTCGCGATGTGCGCAGCGTCTTTGATGCTTACCTGGTGCCCGGTTGCCCGGGTTATGTCGATCATCGCTGGGCGACATTGGAAGAGTCGGTGGGTTGGATTGTCGAGGCCGGTGGGATTGCCTCAATCGCCCACCCCGGTCGCTACAAGTTTTCCCGGCCCGAAATGCGTTTGTTGATCGAAGACTTCAAGAAGTGCGGTGGGCAGGCGCTGGAAATTGTTTCGGGCAGCCATTCGGCGGAGAATCTGGCGGTGTTCGGTCGTCTGGCGAGGGACTACCAAATGATGGCGTCCTGCGGTTCGGATTTTCACGGTCCGGGCGAAAGCTTTGTTGATCTGGGGAAGATTGCTCCCCTGCCTGCGGGGCTAACGCCGATATGGGAAGCGTTCTGATGGCACGGTACCTCTCCATCCATGCTGACGATCCGCAGCCGCGGATGCTGGCTCAGGCCGCTGAAATCTTGCGCGCCGGCGGCGTGATCGCCTTTCCGACCGACTCCTGCTATGCGCTCGGGTGCTGTCTCGGCGACAAGGACGCGGTTGAACGTATCCGCCGCATCCGCGAAGTCGATGATCGGCATCATCTGACCCTGATGTGTCGCGACCTTTCCGAAATTGCCCAGTTTGCACGGGTGGATAACGCCCAGTACCGCTTGCTCAAGGCGACGACGCCGGGCAGCTACACCTTCATTCTTGAAGGCACCAAAGAGTTGCCGCGTCGGGTGCTGCATCCGAAGCGCAAAACCATCGGTTTGCGCGTTCCCGACCACACGGTGGCGCTGGCGCTGCTGGCCGAACTCGGTGAACCCTTGCTGACTTCGACCCTGCATCTGCCCGGCGACGAAGCGCCGCTGACCGAGGGCTGGGAGATTCAGGACCGCCTCGATGATCATCTCGAACTGATTCTTGACGGTGGGCACTGCGGGACCGAGCCGACGACGGTCATTGATCTGACCTGTCTGCCGCCGGAGCTGGTTCGTCTCGGACGTGGCCCGCTTGCCCCTTTTGGTCTGGACTAGTCGACCATGGATATTCCGCACCTGATCCAGACGCTGGCCATCGCGGCCATGCCCGTCGTCCTGGCCATTACCCTGCATGAAGCGGCGCATGGCTATGCCGCCCGTTATTTCGGTGATCCGACGGCCTGGCTGGCCGGGCGCATCAGCCTGAATCCGCTGCGTCACATCGAGCTGTTCGGTACGATTCTGCTGCCAGCGCTGCTGTTCTTCATCAGCAGTCCTTTCGTTTTTGGCTGGGCCAAGCCGGTGCCGGTTGATTTTGGACGTTTGCGTCATCCCAAGCGCGACATGCTGTGGGTCGCTGCCGCCGGGCCGGCGGTGAATCTGCTGATGGCCCTCGGTTGGGCCGGTCTGTTCAAACTCGATACCCTGATTCCGATCAATATCTACAGTCTGCCTCTGGCCAGGATGTGCGAAATCGGGATCAGTATCAATCTGGCCTTGATGGCGCTCAACCTCCTGCCGCTACCGCCGCTCGACGGTGGGCGCATCGCGGTGAGCTTGCTGCCGTACTCGCTGGCGGTAAAATTTGCCCGTATCGAACGCTGGGGTTTCGTAATCCTGCTGGCGCTGTTGTACTTTAATATTCTCGATTACATCATGTGGCCTGTCGTCGATGGACTTAAAAGCCTGATCATCCAACTCTTTCAACTGAACTGACACTATGTACGCAGAACGAGTTCTCTCCGGCATGCGCCCCACGGGCAGCCTGCATCTTGGCCACTACCACGGGGTGCTGAAGAACTGGATCCAGCTCCAGCATGACTATCCCTGCCTGTTTTTTGTCGCCGACTGGCACGCCCTGACCACCCAGTACGACGACCCGCAGGGGATTGATAAGGCCACTTGGGACATGGTTATCGACTGGCTGGCCGCCGGGGTTGATCCGTCCAAGGCGACGCTGTTCATCCAGTCGCAGGTTCCTGAACACGCCGAATTGCACCTGCTGCTGTCGATGATGACGCCGCTCGGCTGGCTGGAACGCGTGCCGACCTACAAGGATCAGCAGCAAAAACTCGATAACAAGGATCTGTCGACCTACGGCTTTCTCGGTTACCCCTTGCTGATGAGCTCTGACATCCTGATCTACCGGGCCGACAAGGTGCCGGTCGGTGAGGATCAGGTGCCGCACGTCGAATTCACGCGCGAACTGGCGCGCCGCTTCAATCACATGTACGGTCGCGAACCCGGTTTCGAGGACAAGGCCAAGGAAGCCGTGAAGAAGCTGGGCAGCAAGAATGCCCGCTCTTACACGCAGCTGCGTACGCGCTTTCAGCAGGACGGAGATGCGCTCGCCGTCGAGCGCGCCCATGCGCTGTTGAACGAGGCCGGGAGCCTGTCGCTCGATGACCGCGAGCGTCTGCTCGGTTATCTTGAGGGCACCGGCAAGATGATTCTGGTCGAACCCGGCGCACTGCTCACCGAAGCCTCGAAAATGCCCGGTCTCGACGGGCAGAAAATGTCCAAGTCGTACCACAACACCATCACCCTGCGCGAGGACGAAGCCTCGGTGACGCAGAAGATCCGCCGTATGCCGACCGATCCGGCGCGTGTCCGCCTGACCGATGCAGGTGATCCGGACAAATGCCCGGTGTGGCAGCTGCATCAGGTCTATTCGAATGCGGCGTGCAAGGATTGGGTGCAGAAGGAATGCCGCAGTGCCGGGATCGGCTGTCTGGAATGCAAACAGCCGGTGATCGACGGCATCCTCGCCGAGCAGGCGCCGATGCGCGAGCGCGCACAGGACTTTCTTGACCACCCGGAAAGGGTGCGCGAAATCGTTGCCGACGGTAATGGCAAAGCGCGTAAACTGGCACAGGAAACCATGCGCGACGTGCGCGAAGCGATGGGCCTGAGTTACCGCTGACAATTATGAATAAACCGCCTCAAACGCAGAGATCGCAGAGACGCAGAGATCGCAGAGAGAACCCATATCATTTAAAGGTTTTCTCTGCGTACTCTGCGCCTCTGCGTACTCTGCGTTGAAAGAGGTTAAGCGCATGAGCGAAACAGTCGAGTCAAGCATCGTTGAAGCACCGGTCAGGGCGGAAGAGCCGCTGGCCCGGATCTATGGCGAGCCGATGGGGCAGATGCCGCTCGATCTCTACATCCCGCCGGATGCCATGGCGGTCATGCTCGACGCCTTCGAAGGGCCGCTGGACCTGTTGCTCTACCTGATCCGCAAGGCCAATGTGAATGTGCTCGACATTCCGATGGCGCCGCTGACCGTTCAGTATCTGACCTACGTTGAAGCCATGCGTACGCATAATCTCGAGCTGGCGGCCGACTATCTGGTAATGGCCGCGATGCTCATCGAGATCAAGTCGCGCATGCTGCTACCCAAGGCCCGTGCGGCCGAGGGCGATGAGGTTGAGGATCCGCGCGCCGAACTGGTTCGGCGTCTGGTCGAATACGAACAGATGAAGCTGGCGGCACATCGCTTGAATGACCTGCCGCAGGCCGAGCGTGACTTTGACTGGGTCGAAGTGTGGGTGGAAAAATCCCTGCTCAAGCGTTTGCCCGAAGTCAGCCCGGAGGACCTGAAGAGCGCCTGGAGCACCATTCTCAGTCAGGCCAAGCTGCATACGCATCACATGATCCAGCGCGAAGAGCTGTCGGTACGTGAGCACATGGGGCTGATTCTTCGCCAGTTACGCGACAGTGGAGGCTTTGTCGAGTTCGTCTCGATGTTTGATCCGACGCAGGGTGCGCCGGTGCTGGTCGTGCATTTTTTGGCTATGCTGGAACTGGCTCGTGAGCATCTGCTGGAAATGACCCAGGTGGAAGCCTTTGCTCCGATTTATGTGAGGTTAGCTGATGGACGAAATGACTCAGGAGAAGGACCTGCCTACGAGTCCGGTTCCGCATCAGGAGCCGGAGAAACAGATACGGCTGAAGGGGGCGAGCATGCCGACTGATCAAGAAGCGATTGTTACTGCTGCGCAGAATCTGCCGGAGGCGTCGGCCTCGCGCTCGCCGGGTAATCCGGAGCAGCTGAAGCGGGTGCTCGAAGCCGTGTTGCTGAGTGCGCAGCAGCCCCTGTCGCAGTCCGAGCTGAGAAAAGTTTTTATCGAAGAAATCAGTAGTGATGTGCTGCGCGTGCTGCTCGACGAGTTGCGTGTCGAGTGGGCGGATCGGCCGCTGGAGTTGCTGCAGTTGGCCAGCGGCTGGCGCTTCCGCACGCGCGCTGAGTACCTGCCGTATCTGGAACGGCTCAATCCGGAAAAACCGCCCAAGTATTCGCGTGCCGTGCTCGAGACGCTGGCCATTATTGCCTACCGTCAGCCGGTCACGCGCGGCGACATCGAAGACATTCGCGGCGTGACCGTCGCCACGCAGATCATCAAGGTGCTCGAAGAGCGCGGATGGGTCGATGTGGTCGGTCATCGCGACACGCCAGGGCGCCCCGCGCTGCTGGCCACCACCAAGAAATTCCTCGACGACCTCGGTTTGCGCAGTGTGACCGAGTTGCCGCCGCTCGAGATGATGAATCAAACTCTGGAGCTGGCTCATGACTAACACTAAACCTCGCAAAACCCCGTTCAGGGCGCCGACCGGCGCGCCGCGCCGTCCCCGTGGCGAAGATGCGCCGAGCACTGACAAGGCGCCTCGCCCAGCACGTGGTGCCGGTGCACCTGCTGCCGACCGGGCGCCACGTCGGCCCCGCGGTGCTGAATCGCCGGCTACCGACAGAGCGCCACGCCGAACTCGTGGTGATGAAGCTCCGGCTGCCGATAGGGCGCCGCGCCGCCCCCGCGGGGCTGAAATGCCCCCTGCTGAGCGGGCACCGCGTCGATCCCGTGGCGCAGAGGCGCCCGCACCCGAGAGGGCTCCGCGTAATGCGCGTGCCGGGCACGTTCCACCGGTGCAGCGCGAAAGCGAAGAATTCTTTGCCGAACCCAAAGTGCGCCGTGCGCCGCGCGGTCCACGGGCGGAACCGACCAAGCGTGAGCGGCATAAAGAACAGCCGGGAAATCCCGAGCGTTTGCAGAAGCTTCTGGCGCAGAGCGGGGTCGGGTCGCGGCGCGAGATGGAAGAGCTGATTGCCGCCGGGCGCGTCAATATCAATGGTGAAGTCGCGACAACCGGCCAGTCGGCGAGTCCGGGCGACCGCGTCAAGGTGAACGGCAAGCTGGTACATCTGAAATTCTCCAACCGTCTGCCGCGCGTCATCATGTATCACAAGCCGGAAGGCGAGATAGTTTCGCGTGACGACCCCAACCATCGTCCGACGGTGTTCACTTCGCTGCCGCGGATGTCCGGCGGGCGCTGGGTGGCAGTCGGTCGGCTGGATTTCAATACCAGTGGCCTGCTGCTGTTTACCACCTCGGGCGATCTGGCCAACCGCCTGATGCACCCGCGTTACAACCTGGTGCGTGAATACGCGGTACGGGTGCTCGGCGAGTTGCCGGAAGACGCGCGACAGCGCCTGCTCGACGGCATTGAGCTCGATGACGGCGTGGCGCAGTTCTCTACCTTCCAGGAGGCGGGAGGTGAGGGGGCCAATCACTGGTACCGTGTTTCGCTCTTTGAAGGACGCAACCGCGAAGTGCGACGCATGTTTGAAGCAGTCGGAGTGACGGTCAGTCGCTTGATGCGGGTTCGTTACGGCCCCTTTGCCTTGCCGTCGACGCTCAAGCGCGGGAAGGTGCTTGAACTCAGCGATTCGGAGGTCAAATCCCTGTTGGCTGATTTCGATATGGCCAATCCGGCGCCGGGCCGTCCTGTACGGAAACCACGCGAGCGTTGAGTGTGCTTGTCCAGTATGCAGTTAAGCAGGCTTGGCCGTTGTGGTTTGAGTAAAAAAGGATTATAATCAAGCGGTTTTCCGCTCGCTCCTTTGGGAGCTTTTTTACGGGGATGGGCTTTTTGCCCATTTTTTATTTGTGGCCATGGATTTATACGAACTTATCGATAAAACAGTAACCGGACTCGGTTACGAGCTTGTGGATCTTGAACAGAGCCCACGAGGTCGTGTGCTGCGCCTATTCATCGACAAAACCGGTAAAGAGGGTGGGATCGATGTTGAGGACTGCACGCTGGTCAGTAATCAGCTGTCGCGTTTGCTGATGGTCGAAAACGTTGATTACGATCGTCTCGAGGTTTCATCGCCCGGCATGGATCGGGTGATCAAAAAACTGGTCGATTTCGAGCGTTTTGCGGGTTCGGAGATCAATTTGCGGTTGCGACTACCGGTGAGCGGTCGACGCAATTTTAATGGTGTCCTGCACGGTGTGCAGGACGGCAAGGTACGCCTGACGATTGATACGGGCGAAGTGGAACTGGATCCGGCCAATATAGACAAGGCCCGGTTGGTTCCCAAGTTCGTTAAGTGATGATCAGGCCGGATGAGGGGGGGAGTGAGAGTATGAGCCGCGAAATATTGCTGCTGGTGGATGTTCTGGCGCGCGAAAAAAATGTGACCAAGGACATTGTCTTTGGTGCACTTGAACTGGCGCTTGCGTCGGCAACCAAAAAGCGGGTTCACGACGAAGCCGATGTGCGCGTTGTTGTTGATCGGGAAACCGGTGATTTTGAGACCTTCCGTCGCTGGGAGATCGTCGCAGATGAAGACTTCCTGCATGAAGCTCAGCACATCCCGATGTCCGAAGCGCAGAAGCAGGATCCGGAAGTCGAGATCGGTGATTACCTCGAAGAGTCGCTTGAGCCCATCGATTTTGGACGCATTGGTGCCCAGGCGGCCAAGCAGGTCATTCTGCAAAAAATCCGTGATGCCGAGCGCGATCAGATTCTCAATGATTTCCTTGAGCGCAAGGAACATCTCGTTACCGGCACCATCAAGCGCATGGAGCGTGGAAACGCGATCATCGAGGCTGGCAAGATCGAAGCCGTGCTGCCGCGTGACCAGATGATTCCACGGGAAAATCTGCGCATCGGCGATCGTGTCAAGGCCTTTCTGCTGCGCGTTGATCGTGCGGCGCGTGGTCCGCAGCTGATCCTCTCGCGTACGGCGCCAGAATTCATCATCAAGCTGTTTGAAATGGAAGTTCCGGAAGTTGATGACGGCCTGCTGGAAATCAAGGCTGCGGCCCGCGATCCGGGTATGCGCGCCAAAATCGCCGTCAAGTCGAATGACCAGCGTGTCGATCCGATCGGAACCTGTGTCGGCATGCGCGGTATGCGCGTGACCGCGGTGACCAACGAGTTGGCTGGTGAGCGGGTCGACATCGTGTTGTGGTCTGCGGACCCGGCGCAATTCGTCGTCGGAGCGCTGGCGCCAGCGGAAGTAACTTCCGTGGTGGTCGACGAAGACCGGCACAGTATGGATGTCGTTGTCGATGAGGCCAACCTGGCGATTGCCATTGGTCGTGGCGGTCAGAACGTTCGCCTGGCGTCTGAAATGACTGGCTGGACGATCAATCTGATGACTGAAGAAGAGTCGCAGACACGTGTTGAAGCCGAATCGGCGGCGATCCGTGTGCTCTTCATGGAAAAGCTCGATGTCGATGAAGAAGTGGCCAACATCCTGATCAGCGAAGGGTTTTCAACGCTGGAGGAAGTGGCTTACGTCCCTCTGCATGAAATGCTCGAAATTGAATCGTTCGACGAGACGACCGTGCAGGAATTGCGTGATCGTGCCCGGAATGTACTGCTGACCGAGGCCATCGTCACCGAAGAGCAAATTGGCGATGTGGCCGAAGATCTTCTAGGCCTCGAGGGGATGGACAAAGCTCTGGCCGGCAAGCTGGCCGGAGGCGGTGTCAAGACTCTGGACGATCTGGCTGATCTGGCGGTTGATGAGCTCATCGAAATGACCGGTATCGATGCGGATCGTGCCAAACAATTGATTACCACGGCGCGTGCGCACTGGTTCGAGTAAGTAGAAAAGAGGATTTCCTATGGCGCAAACAAGTGTTGCCCAATTTGCAATTGACCTGAAAATGCCTGCCAATGCGCTGCTTGAGCAGTTGCAACAAGCCGGTGTGGTGAAGGTCAAGGCCGACGACCTTCTGACTGAGCAGGACAAGTCGAAGCTGCTGGATTATCTGCGTCGTTCGCATGGTTCTGCCGAGGCCAAGACCAAGATCACCTTGATGCGCAAGGAAACCAGCGAAATCAGGTCGCAGGATTCGCATGGCAAGTCGCGTACGGTTCAGGTTGAAGTGCGTAAAAAGCGCGTGTTGGTGAAGCGGGATGTTCCCGAAGCTCTTCCAGATGCACCTGTCGCTGCTGAAGTTGCTACAGCTGCTGATGTCGAGCTTGCCCAGCCGGTGCAGCCGCTTGAGCCGGCGCCTGAGGTAGTCATCGAATCGCGAGCCAAAGCAGCCGCCAAGGCCAAGGCCGAGGCGGATGCCCAGGCCGCCGCTGAAGCCGAGGCTGAAGCGGCCGCACGAGCTCGAGCTGAAGCCGCAGAGGCTGAGGAAAAAGTCAGGCTTGAGGCAGAAGCCAAGGCGAAAGCCAAGGCCGCCACTCCGGAAGTCAAAGCCGAGGCTGGGGTCAAGAAAGTAGTTACCCGCGCGTCGATCATTGGCGAAGAGCAGCAGCGTCTTCGTGCTGAGGAAGAGCGTCGGAATACCGCACTGCGTACGCGTCAGGAAACCGAGTATCGTGAAAAGCAGCAGCGCATCGCTGATCTGGCGCGGCTGAAAATTGAAGCCGAGGAAAAAGCGGTCGCTGCGCGTGCCGCCGAAGCGGCAAAGCAGGTCGCTGCCCAGACGGCAAGCGACAAGCCGGCCGAGGACAAAACCCTGCACAAGCCTGCTGCCAAGGCGGGTGTCAGCGAGAAAAAGGCCCCTGAAAAGAAGGGTCAATGGAAAAATGAAGGCGCCAACAAGCGTCCGGGTCTGAAGACCCGCGGCGCGACCGGTGGCACCGGATGGCGTGACAACAAGCACGGCAAGCGCGGCAGTCGCGGTGGTGAGTCGGAAGAGGCGCATTCCTTCCAGGCCCCGACCGAAGCGGTGGTGCATGAAGTGCATGTTCCCGAGACCATTTCGGTGTCGGATCTGGCACACAAGATGGCGGTCAAGGCGACTGAAGTGATCAAGGCCCTGATGAAGATGGGTTCGATGGTCACCATCAATCAGGTGCTCGATCAGGAAACGGCAATGATCATCGTCGAGGAAATGGGGCATAAGGCTTTTGCCGCCAAGCTCGACGATCCGGATGCCTTCATTGATGAGACCGCGCACAAGGATGTGCCGCATGAGCCGCGTGCTCCAGTGGTTACCGTCATGGGTCACGTCGACCATGGCAAGACCTCGCTGCTCGACTATATTCGCCGCACCCGCGTGGCTTCCGGTGAGGCCGGTGGCATTACGCAGCATATCGGTGCCTATCACGTTGAAACCGACCGCGGTATGGTGACCTTCCTCGATACCCCGGGTCACGAAGCCTTTACGGCGATGCGGGCGCGTGGCGCCAAGGCGACGGACATTGTTATTCTGGTCGTCGCAGCGGATGACGGCGTAATGCCGCAGACGCGTGAAGCGATCCACCATGCCAAGGCAGCGGGTGTGCCCATCGTGGTGGCGGTCAACAAGATCGACAAGCCCGAAGCCAATGCCGAGCGCGTCAAGCAGGAGCTCGTTGCCGAACAGGTTATCCCGGAAGAGTATGGTGGTGAGGCTCCTTTTATCTCCGTTTCGGCCAAGACCGGTGCCGGCATCGACGAGCTGCTTGAGAACGTTCTGCTGCAGGCTGAAATTCTCGAACTGAAAGCGCCGAAGGAATCGCCGGCCAAGGGTCTGATCATTGAAGCGCGTCTCGATAAGGGTCGCGGCCCGGTGGCAACGATGCTGGTTCAGTCCGGCACCTTGCGTCAGGGTGATGTGCTCCTCGCTGGCCAGGTGTTTGGTCGTATCCGCGCCATGCTCGACGAGAACGGCAAATCGATCAAGGAAGCCGGTCCATCGATTCCGGTCGAAATTCTCGGTCTCTCGGATGTCCCGGCCGCAGGGCAAGAAGCTGTGGTGCTGATTGACGAACGCAAGGCGCGTGAAATTGCGCTGTTCCGTCAGGGCAAGTTCCGCGACGTCAAGCTGGCCAAGAAGCAGGC